>JASGGF010000078.1:0-15388 GCA_047605145.1 Thermomicrobiales bacterium
CTCTCGTTCAGGTGCAGGGAGACCTCGCCCCCGGCAGGCGTCGTGCCGTCGCCGCCGGCCTCGTGGAGGGCCCCCGCGTCTTCCGCCGCGCGGTCAACCACGCCCTCAGTCAGGGCTACACCGTGGTCACCATCGCCCGCATCCGGTCAAGCCACTCCCGCCGCAGCTACGGCCTCGCCACGCTGGCGCGGAAGGATGACGCCGGCGGGGTGCATCTGCGCTCCATCTCCGTGGAGCTGCACCGGTGGGAGACAGCGCAGGCAGAAGACATCGCGCAGCTGTACGCCGGCCTCGCCGAACCCATCGCCCCCTTCATCGCCTGACTGGGCTTCGCCCACGTGGAGGTATCAGCGCAGACGGTCTCGCTCGCCAGTACGAAAGAAACGAAAGAAACGAGGAAAGGTCTCGGGCCGCTCGCCATCATCACCTGACAAAGGAGTCCCCCATGCTTGCTCGCCGCGATGTTCTCCGGCTCATCGCCTCGCTCTCCGCATCCGCCACGCTGCCTCCTGCCCTGACGCCGGAGCAGGCTGCCGCCGCCCTTGCTGCCCCGGTTCCGTTCGATCTCACCCCGGCGCCGCCGGCCGGTCCGCTCTCGTTCGGGGTGCTGCTGCCCAGCGCCTCCGACTTCGCCGACGGCATGGCCCACACCCTGTGGGACTCGCTCGACTGGGGCGCCTTCGCCGAAGGCGCGCCGGCGGAATGGGTCGCGGTGGAGAAGCTGCTCGCCGCCGTTGCAGACGACGCGCCGGAGAGTGCGGCGCTGCGAGACCTGTCCGTCGCCGTCACCGCGCTGGCCATTGCCAGTTGGCACGCCGGCGCCCGGGTCGGCGCGGAACTGGAAGGTGTGCGCCGCGCCATGCTGCGGCCCGTCATGCTCTGTGCCCGCTGTATGGGAACCGGCCGGCAGGTCTCCGGCGATCCTGCCCCATGCGCTTCTTGCGCTGGCGCCGGATTGGTCCCCGCCCCCGCTGTCTAGATCGTCCGCTGCCGGGAGGCGACGGTGTCTCCCGGCCACCCAAACAGGAGCCCCCACCATGACCACACTGACCCGACGTTCCGCCATCGCTGGTCTGGCGGCAGCCGCGATCACCCTGCAGCCGGGACACCCTACGGGCGCAAGCGATCCTGTGGACGCGCCAGCGGGGCTTCTCCCGTACGGCCCGGAACATCCGCTGGCGCAGGGCGAGGTCGTGCCCATCCCCGATCCGGACGCCCCACACACGGTGCTGATGGAGGTGGAGGAGATCTCCTCCCGGGTGATGCCCCCGGGCAGCCGCCCCATCATGGGGAAGACGCGCGGAGCCCAGGACCTGCTGCGCGATCGGCTTGAAGCGGAGGCGGATCGCTACGTGGCGCCGGAGTGGATCGGCTACCAGCGGGCGCTCTGGCGCCTGGAGGATCAACTTCAAGCCGCCGGCATCGCGGACGAGGCGATCCTCAGGGCGCTGGATGCGCTGGACAACGCGGCGGTGACGCTCTCCGGGAACGCGGCGCTCGCCATGCTGGATGCGGGCCTCTACGCAGGGCGCATGATCGCGCGCGACGGGCGACTCTCGCTGATGTCCCTCCCGGGCAAGCGCACGTGTCCGGCGTGTCATGGCGCGGCCCACGCCTGCCCGACCTGCGGGGACACTGGGCTGGTGGATCCCGGCCCCGAACTGGTGCTGATCTACCTCCCGGATGAGATGATGGAGACCGAGCCAGAGCGCCCTGTCGCGTAGGCAAGTCTGGCGGTGCATGCACCCCGGGCGGCGTCCGCCCGGGGTGCTCCTTGGCATCCGTCCGGACGCTGCTCAGTACGCGCACAATCCCTGTGCCGTACACGTGCCGGTGCAGCATGCCGCGCAGGGCGTGCCGGGCGCGCAGTCCGCCGGACACGGCTTGGCGAATTGCACGCAGCAGGTGCCTGCGCCAAGTTGGTCATAGCGTCCGCAATAGCCGGTGCAGCAGAACTCGCATGCGCCATTGCACTGACCAGAACATGGTGTTCCATTCGGCGCACACCGGGCGCCCTTTTTCTTTTTCTTGTGCTTCTTCCGCTTCTTGGCGGTGGCCTCATCCCGAGGTGTGAGCCGCGCGAGGCCCAGCGCCCCCAGCACTCCCAGCGTGCGACGACGGGTGAGCCGGGTGACAAGGCGGGTGGCGCCGGTAGCGAACTGATCAGACTCCACGAGGTCCTCCTGAGTACGTGCGTCCAGTCCTGACGCTCAGGATGCGACCCGGTGCGGCGTTGCGCATCCGCGAAGTCCGCCACAGTTGGTGGGGACACTTACGATTTCTGGCCGAAACGCTAAGAACGGGACGCAAAACGCTAACTCCCTACCCGGTGCAGATGGCACGCGCGATGCGCCCTTCGCTCTCCCCGCGCCCAGTGCCCCGACGAACGGGCCCTCCGCAGGAGCGCCGTGGTGTTCGCGCACGTTGTCCAGCACTGATCCAGGACACGCGCAAGCCCCGTACGACCGTTGGACAAGCTGTCATCAGGAGCTCTATTGCATGACCACATCCCCCGTTTCTGATCGCCCGGCGCCGGTGATTGCCCCCGCGACGGCCCAGCATCCCAATGGCTGCGTCTGTCCCGCCTGTCGCGCCCAGCTCGACCCATGGGAGCGAGAATGGCTGGCCCGCGCGGCCTGCGCGAACGCAGACCTTGCCCGTCGCATTGCGCTCATTCGGGCTCGCCGCGCCTGAATCGTGCGTGACCAGGCAGCGCGAGGCGCGAGCGTCAACCTGTTCGCCAACGCCGGGAAGGTGATCAAGAGCACCATTACAAACTGCACCTTCACCGGCAACACCGCCGCAAGCATTGGTGGCGGTATCTTCATCCGTTCCCAGAGCGTGGACATTGCCAGCGTCACCCTCGATGGCAACCGGGCCGAGAACGGGGGCGGCAATTTACGCCGTTGATGGCGGCTGGTCAGCCGTAGCGCAGCGTCCCTTCGCGCCGCACCAGACGTGTATCGTACGGCGACAGAATTCCCGAGCAGATCCCCGCGATGGTGTGCTGCCTGCCGCCCCCTCTCGCCGCGCAGGCCCACCCGTGCAATCACCAGAGGCCCGGCGACATCGCCGGGCCTCTGGTGCACTATTCACGTAAGACCATGCCAGAAGAATCCTGCGCCCGCAGGCGAGCCACGTCAGGATTCAGGCACATGGGTTTAGGGCGTCCTCATGACGTGTTGTGGGCGCTGCAGCCGGGCAATCGTGCCCCCGCCTCATGTCTCATCATGTGAACGTTGCTTCTCGTTTGCGTCTTCGACCTGATCTCCCTGTTCCTCATACTCCGCCGTGAGGGTCACCCATGCCGGGAAGAGACGGGCCATGTGCCCTGCTATCGCCGCTCGCACCAGAATGGCTTGAACCGATCGCGTTGACCGCCGGACGCGAGGCCCGGCGAAGATCTCTTCAATCGCGTGCACCATGCCCCAGTTGGAGTGAATGTGCGACGAGATGAGCGTCTGGGCCTCGGTCGGTGTGATCCGCCCTCGCACCACAACGGTATATTCGAGTTCTGCATCCCGCCCAACCGCCTTCACCGTGATATCCCATCCTGCCACTGCGCTCCCCAGCCGTCGTCGCCCACCGCCAACCTTCCGCCATTCTCCACAATCTCACCGAATGTGTGTCAAGGCGTGTCAGGTGGGCACTCCTTTGCGAGGTAGGTCTCTGCGGGGGATGTGCGATGCGATACCTGTGTGCAACATTCAGGCATGCAATTGGCGTTGCATGCGATGGCGGAGTGGCCCTCGCCCACTGCTGGTTGCGTCAGGAGTCGAGTCCGGTGCCGGTCTTTGAGTTCCGTTCCAGTCCTACCCAGACGGCGCTGGATCGCCAGCGGCGCCGCGTCAGTGTATGGGTCCGGAGCAGCGCCGATGGTCCGGCCGTCGCTCTCGGCGATGTCTGGCGAAGCTCAACCACAGAGCAGTGGCACTACACCATCGGCGCTCGTAACGTGCACCGGATGCCCGAGGACATCGGCTTCACGACGAGGGAGACAGCCGCCGCCGCGCTCCTCGCGCAATGTCAACACCAGGCGGACCGCCGCACGGGAGAGGCACTGGCCGCACTGAATACCCTGCGTGCGCTTAGCGGTGCGTTACCGCTGCGCCTTGAGGCACGAGATGTGAGTGAGCGGGTTGAAGGCGGCCATGTCGACTAGGTCCAGGGGCGGACGACCCGGGGCGGCGTCGGAGGCGGCGCATCGCGGACGGCTCGCCATTCCAGAAAGTCCGGGGGCTCTCCGGCCACGTCCCGCGCTAGCGCGAGGACCGTCGTCGCGGCTGGATCATGACGGGTTTGCCATTCCGGCAGGAGGAGCCGACGGGCGAGCACCAGCGAGTGCGTTCCATCGAGCGCGTACGGCGCTCCACCGGACTGATCGTCCACCAAGATCAGATAGGTGTTGACCGTGCCGGCAGGCCGGGTGTCCATCGAGAGAGTATGTGCCGCGTAGGCTCGGGACCATGCAACGAGGGCGACGGCTCACGTGGGCGACGTCCGCTCCACGCGCACTTCACCGGTATCGACGTGCCACCAAACCTGATGACGCAGCGCAGCGCTCACCTTGATCTGGGAGATGCGCTCCAGCCAGCCGATGTGACACCAGCCGTCCGGGGTGAGCGTGGCGAGGGCAGCGCCAGCACGCAGCGGCCACGCAGCCACCCCCCAGCCGCTAGGCGGGCACAACTGCCGGCGCTGTTCCTGCAGGAGGAGGTCAATAAGGGCATCGGTGAGGATGGGCGTGGTGGTGGACAACGGGGCCTCCGGCGTGCGGACTGGCCCCTACCGGTCGGCGCTGGAGCGCTCCGGGGCGAGGACAGTGTACGGGATGTCCAGCACCCCTACGCTATCCACGCTCACCCCCGCCCCTGATGGCGTCTGCTCCGCGCCTGCTCTGCCACGGCAACGGCGTTCACAGCACTGACACGTCGCCTCACGAGAAGATCCCTGTCATGTCGAGCGAGTGGCTCCCAATAGCGCATCACCTCAGGTGCAAGAGCGCGCCATGTGGGGAGCACCGCGTCACCTTTCTGAAGTTGGTGGTGGTTCTGCTGCGAGGTCCATGGCGAGGCGTTGCGCGGCTGCCTCCATCTCGTCGATGAGCTGCACGCAGCGCGCGCGCTCGGCCGGCGTGAAGAGTTCCAGGCGCGTGATCCGCTCGCGCAAGGTCTGCACCGCGCGCAAGATCTCGGAGACCGTCACCACGGTCTCCCCCTCCCACGCTGCCCCATCTGGATGTGGCGAATCCGCGTCCTGCATGGCGGCATGCTACCTGATGGTTGACCTCATGGCGCGCCATGTGCATACGCGTGCGTGAACACGTCCGAGATGCCGCCCACGCGCAAAGGGACTCGCCATGACGGAATCTGGCATTGCCTACGTCCGGGTCGTCGCGCCGACGGCGCCGCACCTGCTTGAGGACGCGGTGAACGCTGCACTGGAGATGGAGATCGTCGAAGGCGCGCAGGTCGTGGATGTCCGTATCACCGGCGTGCCAACGCTCCGCTCGATGCCTCCGGATGGCCACGGCGCCAGCGGCACGGGCGGGCAATACGTCGCCCTCATTCTGCTGCGGACGGCGACCTAATCGGGCTTCTTCCTGCCGTCCATGGGGTCCTTCGGGAGCGGTGATGGCGAATCGCTCACCATGACCACCTCCACGAACTGCCGCGCGGTCCGTTCGAGCGCGTCGACATGCAGCAGGATGGCGGCGCGTTCGGCGTCCCCCAGCTCCGGCGCCTGGAGCGCCCACGCGCGGATGTCCCCCGCCTGCGCCAGGACGGGCGCCAACGATTGACGGATCTCGCGCTCAACAGGGTGCCGGATGTGCTCTCGGTCCGGCGCGTCTGCTTGCTCCATGAGCCGGCGTCTGCACGGGATAGGCCAGCACTCGGGAAGACCTGCCGCCGAATGTCGCCTGCGCTGCGGTAGGATGCGGCCATGAAGACCCTCCGCCCACACCCCAGACAGCCGAATACCCTGCAGGACCGTCACGCGGTGGCCGAGCAGGAGTGCGCAGGCCGTGGCCTGTGGTGGGATGCGCGCCTGCGCCGCTGTTTCCTCCCGTCCCGGTCGCCCTTGCGCGAGGCCGAACTCATCCAGGTGGTGCGATCCCTGGCCGGCAGCCACCCCCCGAGGAGGACAGCGTGATGCCGCCCGCGCTGAACGTGCTGCCGCTTCTGATCACTGCCGGCTTCGTGGCGCTCGTGCTGCTGTGGCCACGCGTGCGCTCAAGGCCCTCAGGCGCGCGGCTGCTCACGGAAATGATCGTCACGACCTTCGCGTTCACCGCGCTCGCCTACGGCTTGCTGATGGCTGCACAGCGGCCGCCATGGTGACCACGCGACGGAAAATACGTAGATCTACGGATGTCCTCTGCCGCATCTCGCGCTATGGTCCGAGTCAGGAGCATGCGCCATCACGGAGGAGATCAACATGGACGCAGAGCAGTTCGATGCGCTCGGGCGCCGGCTTGGCACGACGCTTACGCGTCGCCGCAGCCTGGGAGTCCTGAGCGCGCTTGGCATCGCTGGCATAGGATTCACTGACGAGACCGCTGCGAAGAAACACAAGAGGCGCAAGAAGCGCAAGAAGCCATCCGCCACGACAACACCGGCGCCAACCACGACGCTCTCGCCGCAGTGTGCGGCATGCACGGCGTGCGAGACGTGCGTCAACGCGACCTGCCAACCCCGAGCGGTTGGCGCGGCCTGTTCCAGCACGATGGGCAACGCGGTCTGCCTCTCTCACGTGAACGGTGGCCCGAACGTCTGCGCAGACCTCAATGGCATCTGCGACCACACCGCCTGCAATAGTGATGCGGATTGTCAGTCCGGCGAGGCGTGCGTGGATACCAGAAATGCGGCCAGCTGCACGCTGTGGTTTTACTGCAGCGCCATCGTCAGCGGGTAAAGATGGCGCGAGGTTCAGCCATGTTCCTCGCGCCCGACCTCGCCGGCGCTATCGCCCAGGCTGGCCTAGATCCCACGAGCGAAGGCCGCGCCCTGCAGGACGCCCTCCTCACCGCCATCGCCGACCGACGCGGCTATTGCTCCTGGGATGTCGATCATGCCGGCTGGCTGGTATTTCTCCACTTCCCCGAGGCGCAGACCTTCCACGGCCGCACGCTGGAGGAAGCGCTCGCGTGGTGTCTGGTGTACCTCATGGCGCCGGAGCTGGGGGTCGGTCCGTTCTTCATCTGACGCACACGCTTCGACGCAAACACCATGTGAGAGCGTGAGACGGAACGCCACGTCCCTTCGGCGTTCCGTCGCCGTTGTCCCTTTTTAGCCTGGAGGTCCTGGCACCCAGCCGCCTGGCCACCAGCAGGCCTCATCGCCGCCGCAGCTCTCGGCAGTCGCGTTCCCGCACAAAATGCAACGATGCGCGCAGGTGTCGTAGCCGCAGGATCCCCCGACGGTTGGATCAGCCCCGGCACAGGTTTGCGGCGTGCAACACCAGCCATAACTCGTCTCAGTGGTATTGCAGATCTGTCCTTGGGAACAGCAGTTCAATCGCCTGCCGCACCCGTCGGCGTAGTCACAGACTTCGTACGCGGGGCAGGTCAGGGGCACACAATCACAGCGGCCGCAATCAAGTACACCGCCGCAGCCGTCGTTCCACTCACCGCAGGTCTTGCCGAGGTCCTCGCAGGTTTGCGGCAGACAGCATGCGTCGGCCGCCGCAGTGCCCCGACCCGCGGCGCAGGTGTTCGGCACGCAGCGCCGGTTCTGGCAGCGCTCCGTTGACGCGCAGCCGTTACATTGGAGCTCGGACCCGCAGTTATTCGTGATCCGGCCGCACGGCATCTGCCGCCCACCGACCAGGTAGTCGTAGCACTTCTTGCATTTCTTGCGACACTGGCCGAACGCGTTGCAGTCCTCATCACCGCCACACGCCGCCACACAGGTTTGTCGAGCTGCGTCGTACCGCTGACAGGCGGCGCAACACACGCCGTCGGCGCGTCCCGCGAACTGGTGGCACGTCTGCCCGCCCGGACAGCCATACTGTTGCTGACAGGTATCGAGAACCGTGCTCCCGAGGTCGGTCGCAATGGCGGAGAGCAACCCTGGCACGCCGAGGACTCCCCCGGCGACGAGATCCGTCGCCAGCCACCCAAGGAGCCATGCCGTACTACACCGGCTCAACTCCCCCGGGTTGCATGTCCCCGCTGCCGCGAGCGCCTGAGCGTCCGCTGCGCGGACACGAGCGGATCGCGGCGTTCCGTCACAGGCAGGCACAAAGCACTGCGTGAACGGCTCGACCAGAGACGTGATGGCGCCAGCCAGGCACTGCTCACAGGCCGCGTTGGCGCCACCAGCACACTCGTCGGTGCAGCCGCCGACTCGCTCATCCCAGTCATTCATCCAAGGCGCGAAGCAGTCCGCGAAGAGGAGGTCGTCGCACGTGGCGCGCGTGGTCGGTGGAGGGGCGGTCGAAGGCGGAGCCGTCGGCCCAGGACCACCCTTCTTCTTCTTCTTTTTCTTCTTCTTCTTCCCCTTGCCGTGCCCTTCCGGAACAAGATCGCGTTCATGACGCCGGCGACGAGCGCGTTTGCCCTTGCCTGGCTTGGCAGCCGCCTCGTCGATCACCGCTGCCAGTCCACCCAGCACGGGCGCCGCAATCAGAACGCCGAGCAACCGGCGACGCGTACCGGCCTCGGTCAGCGACTTCGCGAGCCGGTCAAAGTGTGACGCTTCCACGGAGCCTCCGACGCTTCACGCGCAGCACTCCCATCATCATGACTGGATGTGCCGTGACGTTTACTCGGTAGAGTCTATGGTCTGCATGACGATGGCGCATGATGGAAAACCGGTAGTTTTGGCCTGCGAAGCGCTGTCCAACGTGTCCGGTGTCCTCTCGTGCCCACTCCGGTATGCGAACGTGCCGCCAAGTCACGACGCATCTGCCTACACTGCTCGCACGTCTGTCGAACAATCGAATCGCATGGAAGGGAAGAAGCATGAGCAATGGCGCTCGGCGGCTGCTGCTGGCGGCGGCACTTGGTGGAGCGGTGGTGGGACTAGGAGCGTCTCCGACGGCAGAGGTCGCCGCGCAATCTTGTCACCCCGCGTATGGTGGTTGCCTGCCGTACTACGAGTGGGACGCGCTGAACTGCGCCGACATCGGCTACCAGGTCGTGCAGGTCTGGGACGTGAATTGGGATCCCTATAACCTTGATGCGCTCTACCGCCCGGGCAACGGCTGGACCTGTGATGGCATCGGGTAGTCTCACCCGCCGCGCGCTTCTGGCCAGCTTTGCCGCCGCTGGCGTGATGGGCGTCATGCCCGCGCTCAATGGGGAAGCCCGGCGGAAGAAGAAAAAGAAGAAGGGCGGCGGCAAGAAGGACTACAACTGCTCGGACTTCAAGACGCAGAAAGAAGCGCAAAAGTTCTTCAAGCGCCACGGTGGCCCGCAGCAGGATCCCTACAACCTCGATGGTGACGGTGACGGCATCGCCTGCGAAAGCCTTCCGTAGCTGAGTTGCTCAGAGCGGACGGTCGATGTCGAGGCTTGGTTGGAGGTATGTCGGCTTTGCCACGCTTGGTTCGATTCTTGACGGGTCTCCTTCTCTTGGCGAGTAGCGGCCTCGCAACTTCTCGCCTCGCCGATGCTCAATCCACCGCGTCGCACGTCGATTCAATCTTGCAGCAGGATCGAGAACTCGGACCTGGTTGCAATGCCATCGGTCTTGGCATGCCGTCCGCCAATCAACCGCTTCAACCGTCTCAAGCGTGGCTCGATGATCACTCTGCTTGCGTTGGAGATCGTCTGCTCGCGGTCGGCATGTGCTATGGAGTGACTGACGATGTTTCGCAAGTCGAAATTTGCACGGTGACATCGATGGAATCTGACAGCTCCATGTCACTGGGTTGCCGCGACATTTCCCTGCAAACTGAGGTCGGCCCATTCGGACCTCATCCGGAACTCACGCGTTCCATCGCCGAGCAAATGATCTCGTATTCGGGTGACAGGCAGTTGCAGGCAATCGGTGACATGGTCGCGTCTTGCACCGACGAACCGCTACTCGCTCCTAGGACAATGGTAATTGCGGCCTTCGACGGATTGCCGGTCACCACCGAACCAGTGGTTCTTCAAGTCAACGTCGAGCAGGGGAAATTCATCGCCTTCGTCAGCGACGAGCCCACCCTGAACATCAACGATGCTCCCTGAGGTAAAGGTGCGCCACGGTTTGTCACCTGACGCGACGGCTATCGTGGTCATAGGTGGGTTGGTTGCCTTCGCCTGGCTGCTTTGGCTGGTCCCCCACCTGTGGCGCACAGATCGCCTTGCGCTTGCGATCTGCCTGCTGTTGCTGACGCCGGTCGGCGCCTTCGTTCTCGCGATCTATTCGGCTGATTGGTTGGCATCACCGACCGTTTCTGAGGCAATTTCGGCCGCAAGTGCCGGTGTTCAGGCGTTGCTGGCAGTCGGCGTTCTAGCCTTCACCGCATACTCTGTACAACTATCTCGCCATACTTTCCGGACGTACCGGCAGGAACGCTTGGATTCCACCATGCCCGTACTTCTCTTTCAACTCGTCGATCTTAACGAAGATGTGGATGAAGGTCGGACAGAAGTCTCTATTCGCGTCCTTAACGGTGGCACCGGCCCAGCTTTGAATCTGCGGAGTACGTGGAAGACGACCTCGGACTATCAAATGGCTCCAGCATCTCCGTTATCACTTGCCGTCGGCGAGTCAGTCACGCTTCTCGTTACTGGCGACATCTTCACGGGAATGCTGCACTCGCTCCCAGGGAGCACGCCCCCGCCCGAATGGGACGACCCCGGCGCGAAGGCGACGTTCCTCCAACTCGGCACACTCTCTGCCGAATGCATCGATCTCCACGCGCGGCGAATCGCAACCACGGGCCGGCTCGTGATTACCTACACGAACCTTGAACGACCCGTCCGCGAAGCGGATGGCTCAATCCGCACCAGCCGTCAAGCAGAACACAGCGCTTTTGAGTTGAACAGCGTGGAAATCTCCCTACCTCGTCCGCCCAAGTGAACTAAACAGAGGCATGTTTCGCACACTCTAGGCACGTTCATTGCTGTTCACCTCGCGCGCGCGTCACGCACAGGCGCGTTCTGCTGCGCTTTCGATACTGGCATGCGGGCGCTTTCACCACGTCACACCCCATCGTCTTCAGCACCGTAGCGCCGCGTCTGCGGTCCTCAGCACCTCCAGCAATCCGAAGCGCCCATGCTTGCGAGCAACAATTCTCCGCCATGTTCCTGACACAACGTCTCACCAACGTAGATACCTGTGCGACCCGCCCGATCAGGACTGCGGCGCGATGGGACCCGCTGAAAAGCCGGCGGGCATTGACGGTGGGCGGGGTGCGTGTTCAGGGAAACGGACTCAATCCTCCGAGGGGTATGCCGCACACCAATACCCAGACACGAACGAAGCAAATAATCTAACACCCACAAAGCCTCTATCCACTGACCCTCTACCCAATACTGACTACTCACTCTGTTACCTTGTTGCTTCCTTCTCTTTCTTCTTCTGTCTTGTTGTCTGTCTGTCCTCGCTGCCCTTGCCCTGCCTCCCCCTCCCCTGCTGCCTGCCCACCTGTCCCGCGTCCCGTGTGTCCCGTGCTGTGCGTTGCCCGATGCGCGCTTACTGAATCTCTGCCCTTGCCTCTCCCGAATCACCCGCGTCCCGTCTACGTCCTGTGCCTCCCCGATCCGTGTTCCCCCGTGTATCCGCCTCCCGAATCTCCGTCCCTCCCGCTCTGCCGCTGTCCGATCTCCGCCACCTCTGGCGCCGCGTTTCCTGCCCCTGTGTCGGCGTCGCCCATGCGAATGACCTCCAGCCCATGTGCCCTGCTCCGGCGCGCTACAGGCCCGCAGGATGCTTCCACGCACGTGTTCTGAATCTTCCCTTGCTTCGCAGCCCCAATGCCCATACGATGCGCGCACGATCTCGACTGATGGGGATTCACTGATGCACCGTCGAGGACTCTTCGCCGCCCTCTCTGCCCTCGTGCTGGCCGCGTCGCCCGCGTCATCCAAGCGCCGGAAGCGCAAACGGAAGAAGCCGGCTCCACCATGCGTGCCCAGTTATGCAGCGGGGCCGTGCACGTATGATCAGTGCCCGCTCTTCGTCGAGAACCGCATCAACGCGGGGATAGGCGCCATGAAGGGGACGCCTTGGGCGCACGCGCTTACCAATACCTACACCGAACAGTGCTGCGGCGGGCCAGTGCTCATGGCGCCGAGCCGCACCTATCAGGGGAACGCGCGGGTGTGCGTTGAAGCCGGCGGGTTCTAATCACGGTCCCAAGGCGAGGGGCTACGTCGCGGCTGCCCCGGTGAAGCGTCCCGTTCGCAGGTCCGCAGCGTAGACCTCCCACTGCGGCATGTCGGCATTAATCGCATCCTGAATGGCGCGCTCCACGTCGTACGGCACGCGCACGATCGCCACACTCAAGGCGCCTGGCGTCACGCCCGCTTGCCCTTCGATGATGGCGTAGGTGGCCTCGGGTTGGTCGTCCAATGGGGAGCCCACGCTGCCGACGTTGACCAGGACTCGACCATCAATGGGCGTCCAGATCGGCACGTGCGTATCACCATAGATGACGAATTCCGGCAGGAGACCGTCGCCCGTGAGCGGGGTGTTGTCGAACATCTGGCGCAGCCGCTCGGGTGGGGCATCCGGGAACACATGCTCATGCACCGTCTGTGGCGAGGCGTGCAGCAGGCGAATGCGTCGGTTGCTCAGGACGAGGTCAAGCGTTAGCGGGAGCGTGGCGAGATAGGCGAGGCGTGAGGGTCCCAGGCGCGCCCGATGCCACGCGAGCATGGGATGCCGAGCGTCCGGGTCGACCAGTCCGTCGTCCCAGTTGCCACGCACCACCGCTTCGCAGCAGTTTCGGATCCGGTCGATGACGGCAGCGCCACTCGGGCCGCGCCCGTCAAGATCGCCGAGGCAGATGATGCGCACAATGCCCCGCTGGGCAATGTCCGCAAGCACGGCATCCAGCGCGGGGAGGTTGCCGTGGATGTCAGAGATGAGAGCGATACGTCCCATGCTCACCCTCCCAGGATCGCTAATTCATGCAGTCACCGCATGACGCGCCTTCTCCCGCGTTGTACGAACTCTGCCGCCCTGATTGACCTCGGATGCCCTATGCCACGTTCAGCCCGGCATAGGCCCGCAGAATGCGTCACGTGACACCTCCCGGGATTACCCCTGCGATCAGCTCGTGCGGCGGGGGAATTCGATGATAGCCGCGACCTTCGCCTCCAGCTCTGCATCGGTCAGGCTTGCGTAATCCCGCACATCCGCCGATGGATTGCTCCGTGCCGCCAATTCCGCCGCACGCTCCGGGCCGAAGCGCTCCTGCGTCTGGAAGGCGCGGATGATGTCCTCCGCCGCCCGCAGGCGCAGCGCCGTGCCTCGGGTCACCTCAATGGTTCCCCGCTGGATGCCGACGATGAGGGCGTGCGCCGCGCGCGCATCTTCTTCAGCAATCAGGTGTGTCAGCGCCATGGTTTCGCTCCGTTCCTACGCGGGGATCGCGTGCGTCAGGTGATCGACCGGCTCCGCTCCGATGGCGTCCGGTCCCTCGTACCAGCGGCGCAGGTCCGGCAGGGCGCTTGCCTGTGGGGTCCCCGGCTCCCAGCGCACCTGCTCGTATGCGTCCGCCCGCTCCTGAATGATCAGGGCGCCGGCGCGCTTACCCGTCTCCACCAGTAGCTTCGCGACCGCCAATTGCACCGCCCGGTCGGGGACCGACAAGGCGCGGATGAGCGTGGCGGCCGCCGCCTTCCCCTGTGCGAAGGCGCGGTCCTCACGCATCACTCGCCGCTGCTCCGGCGTCAGTGTCGGTTTCTGCTCCGGCCGCGTCGTCGATGGCGCGGTCGGTGTCCGGCTCCCCGTCGTCCACATCGTGCAGGTCCTCCGCCTCTGTCTCGACCGTCGGCAGTTCCAGCATCAGCACGCCCGTGAGCGGGTCCCGCATCACGACCCTTGGGCGCGGCGCATCGGCGGGATAGTCGCTCAGGTCGGGCCGGTACTGCCCGTCCTCCGTCCGCACCCAGCGTGGCGGGTGCTGATCGATTGCGGGGAAAAGCTGCTCCAAGGGAATCCGTGGCATGGCTGGGTCCTCCTTAGCGGCGCGTGCGCAGCGCCTGCGCTGGCGTCATGGGCTCGGTGAGATACGGCGAGGCGTTCGGCCCGACGACTGGCGCCGCTACCGTCAGGTTCACATCACGCGCGGGCGCGCCCCCACCACGCATCATCGGCATCGGCAGACGACCTCGGCCCCGGCGCCCGCGACGGCTGCGGCCCAACCGGCCACCGCTCCCACCACGCAGGCGGTCGAAGATCGGGTTGGCGAAGGCGTCGTCGCCGAAGAACGCGGCAAAGTCGAAGCCGCCGGCGCCGGGGTCCGCCCACGCGACATCCGGGTATCCGCCCCCGCTGCGATATCCCCCACCGGAGCCTCCACCAGAGCCACCGCGGGGCCCACCGCCCCACGAACTGCCCCGGCCCGCGCCGCCGCCGCTCCACGTGCTGCCCCCACCGCCCGTGGTCTGCGCGACCGCCTGCGCCGGAACGACGCTGGCGTCGGTGTACGTCACCGCTGCCGGCGCCGACCCTCCGGTCACGTACGGCGCCCACGCCCCGGGGATCATGAACGGCTTGCCCACTAGCAATTCTCGCCACGCGGTTTCCTGCTCAGGGGTCAGGGGCGTGCCGTCCATATTGCCCATGAGGCCCGCCGCGAGAATGGCGTCGAACTCGTCCGCACTCAGCGCGGCCGGCACGGCGCCCTCGCCGAGCATCCGGTCGTAGTACTCCTGCGAGATGGTGGCGTCGATGGCGTAGATGCTGTCTTCGGTGGGCACGAACATGCCGATAGCCCCCACCTGCTCCCCGTTCGGGAACGTGGCGCCACGTGGACCGTGCGCGGCGTCCATCGAGCCGTTGTCGATGATCTCGCCGGTGGAGTCCACAAAGAAGCGCGGCGGATCGGTTCGAGCCGGGGGTGTGCTGGACGATGGCGCCGCTGGCGAGTTGGCGTCCTGCCCCTCCGAGGCCAGCGAGGCGCCCGGGATGTAGGGCCGCACGTAGCCGGGGTCCTGCCCCGGCAGCGTGATCTGCGGCAGGGTGATGTCTGGCGTGCGGTCATCGACCCACGTCCCGGCCGTGTCGATCGCGTTCCCGGCGGCGGTGCGCGCCTGCTCCCAGCGGGAAGGCGTGCGGCCCGGCGGCATCTCCAGCGCGGTCGGGTCGATGACCGGCGAGCCATCCGGGCTGGCGCGGCGCAGGGTGAGCGGCGCTTGCCCGTTGCCCACGGTCTGCGGCATCGTCCTGCGCAGGATCAGCGGCGCGTCGCCGTTGCCCACCGTGGCCGGCGTCCCGTCCCG
>JASGGF010000079.1:0-15362 GCA_047605145.1 Thermomicrobiales bacterium
GGGGTCTTTAGCCCCCAGCGGCAGGGTCGCGACGCCTTGCGGCCCCAGCAGCGCGGCGGCGAGCCCGCCGGCGGCTTGTCCCAACCGTCGCCGTGTCATCCTGTTGTCTTGTTCCGGGCGCACGCGGCGCATCCTCCCGCCATCCACACGGGCAAGCCAGCCGCGCTGGGCCAGACCGGGCGATGCGTATGTTCTCTCCAGTTTTGCGTTGTAGGAGTGTAGCCGAGGCTGCCGGGAGCGCCGGGAAACCCTGCGCCCAGCCCCTTGTGATCCCGACAGCTTGCGACATGCGGGTCTGCGAGGACAGGCAACGGGGCTTGGGGGTGGGCTGCAAGGCGTCGCGACCCTGCCGCTGGGGGCTAAAGACCCCCAGCTATTTCTTGACGGAAGCCCCATAAATGGGGCTGGAACGCCGTTGCTTGTCAGGTGACTGGCGGATTTCGCCGATCATACCACGCGTGGTGTTTAGGCCCGTTCACGGGCCTTCCGGTGAGGTAGCTGGGGGTCTTTAGCGCTTGGTGTGAATTCACCCTTGCGAGGCCAAACTGCCACGAAGAGCCCTCACCCCAACCCCTCTCCCGATGCGCGGGAGAGGGGCTCCTGACCCGGATGCGCGCGCCAGATTTGGCGTGGGGATGCCGGAATCCCATTCCATGCCCGCGAATGGGCTCCCCTCTCCCGCGCATCGGGAGAGGGGCTGGGGGTGAGGGCTTACCGGCATTCCGGACTTCATGGGCGCAATTCACACCAGGCGTTTTAGCCCCCAGCGGCAGGGACACGGCGCCTCGCACGCAACCGCATGGTCCGCCAATGCGCTCTCAACGCAAACGGCTCGGGATGACAACGGGCTGGGCGCAGGGTGCTTCGCCGCAGCGGCGCACGCGTTCCGAAGACCTCCCCCACTCAGCCGGAAGCGCCGGGCGCGGCCTGCACGATGGGCCGGGAGCGGTCCGTTGGCGGGCGCCCTAACACCGGGCGCGCAACGCACGCATAATACGGAGGCAGTTACCGTCACTGCCTGGAATATGTCGCCGGTTGGCGCCACCGGAGAGATTGCCGTGACGATCGAGATTCGCCACACCACCGTGTTCCGCGGCCCGAACATCTGGGCGCGGATGCCGGCCATCCTCATGGAAGTGAACATCGGGGAACTGGAGGACCGGCCAACCAACAAGATTCCCGGCTTCTACGAGCAGATCACCGAACTGCTGCCGGGCTTGTACGAGCACACCTGCTCCGTCGGCAAGCCGGGCGGCTTCCTGCAGCGGATGCGCGAAGGCACGTGGATGGGCCACGTGCTGGAGCATGTTTCGCTGGAGCTGCAGAACCTCGCCGGGGCCGAGGTGAGCCGCGGCAAGACGCGCGGCGCGGGCGAGCGCGGCGTCTACAACGTGGTCTACGCCTACGCGCAGGAGGATGTCGGCATTGCGGCGGGCCAGCTGGCGACGCGGCTGCTGAACCACCTGATCTACGAGACCGAACCGGGCTTCGACTTTGTGACGGAGCTGGAGGAAAAGGTCATCCGCGTGGCGGAGCGCCTCGCCTATGGCCCCTCCACCGGCGCTATCGTCTCCGAGGCGGAGCGGCGGGGGATTCCGGTGCTGCGGCTCGATCCCCGGCGCTCGCTGGTGCAACTGGGCCATGGGGCGTACCAGAAGCGGGTTTGGGCGACGGTGACCAGCGAGACGGCGAATATCAGCGTCGATATCGCCGGCAACAAGGAGTTGACCAATCGCCTGCTGCACGAGGTGGGCATCCCGGTGCCGCGCTCCATGGTGGTGCGCACGGCGGATGACGCCGTGAGCGCGGCGCGGCGCATGGGCTACCCGGTGGTGCTGAAGCCGCTGGATGGCAACCACGGGCGCGGCGTGATGATCAATCTGCCGGACGAGGCGGCGGTGCGCGAGGCGTACCCGCTGGCCGAGCGCGAAACGCGCGGCGGCTACGTGGTGGTGGAAACCTTCATCCCCGGCAAGGATTACCGCATCCTCGTGGTGAACAACACCGTGGTGGCGGTGGCGGAGCGCGTGCCGGCGCACGTGCGCGGCGACGGGACACACACGGTGCAGGAGCTGATCGACATCACCAACGCCGACCCCCGGCGCGGTGTGGGCCACGAGAAGATCCTGACCCGCATCGTGGTGGACGCGCAGACGGTCGAGGTGCTGGGCAAGGCGGAGATGACGCTGGAGAGCGTGCCGGAGGCCGGCGCCTTCGTGCAGCTGAAGCTGACCGGCAACATGAGCACCGGTGGCACCTCCATCGACCGCACGGACGATATTCACCCGGACAACGTGGAGATCGCGCGGCAGGCGGCGATGGTGGTGGGGCTGGATGTGGCCGGCATCGACTTCATCACCCCCGATATCGCGCGCTCCGTGCGCGAGCAGCGCGGCGCCATCGTGGAGGTGAACGCCGGGCCGGGCTTCCGCATGCACACCCACCCCACGGAGGGGCACCCGCGCCACGTGGGCCGCGCGGTGATCGACATGCTTTTCCCGCCGGGCAGCCCCAGCCGGGTGCCGATTGTGGCGGTGACCGGGACGAACGGCAAAACGACGACCTCCCGCATGATCGCGCACATCATGAAGACGGCGGGGAAGAAGGTCGGGCTGACGACGACGGACGGCATCTACATCGACGCCACGCAGATCGCCTCGGGCGATATGAGCGGCCCGACCTCGGCGCAGATGGTGCTGAAGAACCCGGCCATCGATTTCGCGGTGCTGGAGACGGCGCGCGGCGGCATCCTGCGCTCCGGGCTGGGCTTCGACCGCTGCAACGTGGCGGTGGTGACGAACATTTCGAGCGATCACCTTGGCCTGAAGGGGATTAACACCCTCGCCGAGTTGGCGCGCGTGAAGGAAGTAGTGCCGCAGGCGGTGCTGCCGAACGGCGCCAGCGTGCTGAACGCGGATAACCCGTACACGGTGGAAATGGAGCGGGTGGCGCGCGGCGAGATCATCTACTTCTCGATGGACGAGGAGAACCCGGTGATCCGCGATCACCTGCGCGAGCGGGGCAAGGCGGTGGTGCTGCGCCCAACGCGGCACGGCGAGATGATCACGTTGATCGAGCACCGGCGCGACACCAGCCTGCTGCTGGCGGAGGAGATCCCGGCGACGTTGGATGGGCGCATCCGGGTGAATATCCAGAACGCGCTGGCGGCGGCGGCGGCGGCCTTCGCGCTGGATGTGCAACTGGAGTACATCCGCACGGCGCTGCGCACGTTCACCAGCAACTTCTTCCAGACGCCGGGGCGGTTCAACCTGCTGGAGCTGGAAGGCAAGAAGGTGCTGCTGGACTACTGCCACAACGTGGCGGGCCTCGAATCGATGGCGGACTTCGTGAAGCGGATGGATGCTGACCGCACGATCGCGATGATCGCGGTGCCGGGCGACCGCTCCGACGCCGACATCACGGCGTTCGGGCGGCTGGCGGCGGAGACGTTCGACGAGATCATGATCCGCGAGGACGCGAACCCGCGCGGGCGCGCCCGGGGCGAGGTGGCGGGAATGCTGCTGGAAACGATTTCGGCGCAGAACGGGGCAAAAGCCGAAATCCTGATCGACGAGATGACCGCCGCCCGCGAGGCGATCTCCCGCGCGGGGCGCAACGATTTCGTGATCCTGATGGCGGACAAGCCGGCGGCGCTGTTCGAGCAGTTGACGGGCCGGACGTCGTAAGGGGGAGCTGGGCTTCGCCCTCAGGGGGTGGCGGCGCTGCGCGCCTCAGGGGGCGCAGGGAGGTGAAGGAGAAGAACGAGGCGGCGAAATGCGCGCCGTCTCTCCTCGTGCGAGGCGTGCTTTGTACAATGAGGTGCAGAGGAGACCATGAAGCAGGAGGCGATGATGGTTCTCGCTGACAGGAAAACCGAGGCTGCGGTAGACCGCATGGTTGCCGAGATCATCCGAAAATTGAATGATCCTGCCGAGCACGAGCGGACATTCGCCACGCTGCATGCCCGCGTCGCGGCTTACGAGCAGCAGTTTGGCATCCCGTCTTGCGACATTCACCGGGCCATCGACGCGGGTGAACTGCTTGAGACGGTCGATGTTTGCCGGTGGATTATGGACTACGAGTCGCTAGTTCGTGCCGGCAAAGCCTGATCGGCATAACTGGAACGAATTGCACACGTACGTGCGCATCCATCGTGCCTACCTTGATCGGGCGATGGAACGCGGGATTGTGCTCTCTCACGATCTAGAGCAGTTCCAGCTGTTACCAGACGAGGTGCGCCTTACCGGACGTGCTGTGTGCACGCATGGCATGTTTCTCGATGTTGATAAGCAGCTTGATGTCATGTATCGCAATGGCCGTCAGTACGTGCGGACCTATCGCTACAACTATCAGGCGATGATCGTTGGCAACGAGCCGCGGCCGGTGTTTCGCTATGACAACGCGCATGCGTACCCCGGCCACGCGGACGACCACCACAAGCACTGCGTCAACTACGAAGATTGGACCTATATCGAGCCGCCGCAGTGGATCGGGCATGATGGGTGGCCGGTGCTCAGCGAGATGATCGACGAGCTGCACCAGTGGTGGCTGGACACCGGGTGGCGCCTGCGTCCCTGAAGTTGCGATCACCAACGCTTGCGTGCAGATCCCCGGTGGTACACAGAACGGCTTGCTGGCGAGACGGTATGCTCCGCTACAGACAACTGCTCACGCTCGCCACGGACAAAGGATGCGCCACCATGCAGACGCCTCACACCGGACAGCCTGCCACCTTCTCCCGCCGCCGGGCCCTGCAGGCGGCCGGGATCGCCGCCACGACGCTTGCGGCCGGGGGCTTGGGCCGTGACGCGGCTCGCGCGCAGGAGGCCACTCCCGCTGCCCTGCCGGACCTCACCGGCGTTACGCCGCTGCCGCTGGCCGGGGAGCTGCTGGCCGAGTTCGAGGGGTACATCGCGACGAAGCTGGCCGAGCTGGGCGTGCCGGGCGTGGCAGTGGGGGTGGTGCAGGGGGACGAGGTCGCGTTCCTGCAGGGCTTTGGCGTGCGCGAGCAGGGGCAGGCAGAGCCGGTGACGCCGGATACGCTGCTGCGCATTGGCTCGGTGACCAAGTCGTTCAGTTCCTTGCTGTCCGCGACGATGGTGGACGCCGGGCTGGTGAATTGGGAGACGCCGCTGGTCGACCTGCTGCCGGATTTCGCGGTGGCGGATGCCGATCTGACGGCGCGGCTGACGGTGCGCGATGCCTTCTGCGCCTGCAGCGGGCTGCCCCGGCGCGATTGGGAGTTCATTTTTTCGGCGAACGCGATGACCCCGGAGCGGCTGATCGCCAGCATGGCGACGCTGCCGCTGACGGCGCCGTACGGGGAGAAATATCAGTACAGCAATCAACTGGTGGCGGTCGGCGGGTTCGCGGCGGCGGTGGCCGATGGCGGGTCGCCGCAGGCGCTGGGGCATGGCTACGCGATTGCGCTGCGAGACCGGGTGCTCAACCCCATCGGGATGCCCCACACGACGTACGACCTTGCGGAGGTGGTGGCGAGCAACGATTACGCGACGCCGCACGCCGCCGATCTCTTCGGCGAGCTGCAGCCTGTGCCGCTGCTGATGGATGACACGTGGCTGGTGTCGGTGGCGCCATCGGGCGCGCTCTGGTCGAGCGCGCGGGAGATGGTGCGCTACGTCCAGACGGAGCTGCGGCAGGGGGTGGCCCCGGACGGGGCACGGGTGGTTTCGGCGGAGAATCTGGAGGCGACGTGGGCGCCGGGCATCGCGTTGCCAGCGGCCCCGCCCCCGGCCCCGGCGGCGATGGCCGCCTTCGCCCAGCACTACGGGCTGGGCTGGGTGGTGGGCGCCTACGGCGGGCAGCGGGTGATCTGGCACAGCGGGGGCACGCTCGGGTTTTCCGCGCTGGTCGTCTTCCTGCCGGAAGCCGGGCTGGGCGTGGTGGTGTTGACGAACGGTTCGGGCAATGCCGGCCTGCTGATGTACGACGTGGTGTTCCGGCTGCTGGAGTCACTCTTCGAACAGCCGGCGACGATGGGTGCGGTAACCGCCGCGCGCCTCGCGGGCGTGACGGAGTGGCGCGCGGCGCTGGTGGCGACCATCGGCGCACTCGATCCGGCGGCGGTGGAGCCCTTCGTGGGGCGCTGGGAGAATCCGGAACTGGGGGAGTTGGCGCTGATCCTGCGCGACGGCGCCCTGACGCTGGTCTCCGGGCCGTACCGCTCGCGGTTGCTGCCGCAACTGGCGGATGATGGGTCGGTGGCGGGCTACCTACTGGTCGCTCCGCCGCTCTCGGGGTTCCCACCGCAAATGACCTTCACGTTCGAGGGCGCCGGCGATGACGCACGCGTGGTGCTCACGACCCCGGCGGACGCAGGCGACCCGGATCTGGTCTACACCTACGAGCGCGTGACGCCGGCAGCCTGACGGGCGGTGGCGATCGCAGCGACAAGGAGGTCGTCCCCCCCGTGATCTACATCAAGAACGATGAAGCGGCGTACCTGCACTGGCTGGAGGTGAACCCGAGCGGGTTTGTGGTGAACATGCACACGCTCGGAAAGGATCGTTCGCTGCTGCACCGGGCGCGCTGCAGCCACCTGTATCCCCCCAATACCTCGAAAGTGCATACGGTGACCTACCCGAAGGTGTGCGCCAACGATCTGGACGAGGTGCGCCTGTGGGTGATCTCGGCCGGCTCGGAGGTCGAGCTGTGCACGACGTGCATGGGGTGAGCGGCGTCCGCCGGGGGCACAGCGACTGGGGTGGGCAGTTGATACACTCGCCCGGTTTGAGCCGTGCTCGTCGTTGAGAGGAATGCCCCGATGCCCCGTGAGTTGATCGCTACGGCCCCCCGCACGCCGGTGCTGCGCGAGTACGAGGAAGCGCCGCTGGCGGCGACGCAGATCCGCATCCGCACCGAACTGGCCTCGCCGAAGCACGGCACCGAGCTGGTGGGCTACCGCAATGACCCGGTGGCCAGCAAGCCGTACGACTTCGCGCTGGGCGCGGTGATGCCACAGCCGCCGGAGCGCGCGCTGGCCGGGTTCCCGCGCCCGCTGGGCAACATGGCGGTCGGTGTGGTGACGGAGATCGGCGCGGAGGTGACCCGGTTTGCCGTTGGGGACCGGGTCTTCGGGCATTTCCCGATCCGGGAGACGCAGACGGTCGATGAGACGGCGGCGGATCTGCTGCCGGCGGGGGTTTCTGCGGAGGCGGCGCTCTGCCTCGACCCGGTGGTGATGGCGCTGGCGCTGCGCGATGGCGGCATCAAGCTGGGGGACCGGGTGGCGGTCTTCGGGCTGGGGGCCATCGGGCTGATCACGGTGCAACTGGCGAAGCTGGCCGGCGCGGATTGGGTGGTGGCGGTCGATCCGCTGGCGAACCGCCGCGCGCTGGCGCTGGAGCTGGGCGCGGACGAGGTTGTCGACCCGACGACAGCTGACGGCGGGGATGTGGGGCTGACCATCCGGCGGCTGACCGGGCCGGAGCCGGACACAACGCCGCGCGCGCAGACGCGGGTGACGGGCGGCTACCTCGAGCGCCCGACGCAGACAGGCCAACTGGGCGTGGACGTGGCGATCGAGACGTCGGGCAGCATCGCGGCGATGCAGCAGGCGATCCGTAGCACGCGCTTTGGCGGCACGGTGGTGATGGTGTCGTTCTACGGGCGGGACGCGGCCGGGCTGTACCTCGGGGACGAGTTCCACATCAACCGGCTGAACCTGATCTCAGTGCGCGCGGAGTCGCTGCCGGGGCGCGACGCGCCGGTGTGGGACCTGCAGCGGCTGGTCGATCTGGCGCTGCGCTGGCTGGCGGAGGGGCGCATCCGGACCGAGGGGATCATCTCGCCGGTTGTGCCGTTCGCAGAGGCGGCGGAGGCGTACCGGGGTATTGACGAGCGGCCGCAGGATTCGATCAAGCTGGGGGTGCGGTTTGGGTAAAGGGGCGCCGCAGCCCGCGAGAAACCCTCACCCCAAACCCCTCTCCCTTTGCGAAGGGCGAGGGGCTTACGACGGCGACGTTTGGTGGTGAACCGGGGCGGAGCGGCGCCGTTGTGCCAGTGGTGTTCCGGCGCCAAAACCCGGCTCCCCTCGCCCTTCGCAAAGGGAGAGGGGCTGGGGGTGAGGGTTCGTCGCTGGGTGAAGCTTCTCCCCTACGCCGCGGCCCACTCCTGCCGGATGAGGTTCGCGGCGTCGCGGATGGCGGCGTCGTAGTCGCCGTCGACGCGGCACTCGATGGCGAGGGGGCCGTCGTAGCCGATCTCCTTGAGGGCGCGGAAGCCGGGCCGGAAATCGAGGTGGCCGCGGCCGGGCTGCAGGCGGTTGCTGTCGGCGACGTGGACGTAGACGAGGTGCTCGCTGTTGGCGCGGATGCTGGCGGCAATATCCGCCTCCTCGATGCCCATGTGGAAGAAATCGGCCATCACGCCGATTTCGGGGCCAACCTCGGCGGCGATGGCGCTGCCCTGCTCCAGCCGGTTGACGATGTACGCCTCGTAGCGGTTCAGCGGTTCGAGGAAGAGGGAGACCCCGGCGGCGGCGGCGGCGGGCGCCAGTTCGCGCAGTTGCGCCAGTAGCAGATCGCGCTCCAGCTGCGCGCCGGTGGCGAGCGGACTGAGGTCCGGCAGGGCGGCCACGCGGCCGAACTGCGGCACGGTCAGCACGCCCACGGCGCCGAGGCGGCCAGCCAGCGCCAGCCGGTCGCGGATGGCGGCCTTGGCGGCCTCGCGCTCGGCGGGATCGGCGGCGAGCAGGCGGGGGATGCCCTCGATGGCGGAGACACTGATGGGCGAGGCCGCGAAGGCGGCGACGACCTCATCCGGCGTCAGGGTGAGCGATGTCGTGTGCAGCTCGACGGCATCGAGGCCGACGCGCTCCAGCCACGCCAGTTCTTCCGCCAGTGTCTCGCCCCGGGTCATGCCTTCGCGGATGGAAACCTGCACCGCCGTGTGCCTCCTGTTTTGACTTGCAACGCTGCCCCGCATTTCACCTCTGCATGATAGGATGCCGGGCAGGGCCAGCGCGCGGGCGCGCCGGCTCGCCGCGAGGCAGGGGTCGTTGGGCAGACCCGAATTGGAAGGGTGCGACGATGCAACGAGTTCGTCCGCTGGGCATGGTGGTCGCGGTGCTCGCGCTGCTGGTGAGCCTGATGGCTGGCCCCCTGCTGGGGCAGGCCCGGGCGCAGGAGCAGATCGAGCTGCGCGTGTGGGACCAGTTCACCGTGCCGGAAGAATCGGCGGTGGCTGACGCCATCTACGCGGCCTTCATGGAGGCCAACCCGAACATCACGATCGTGCGCGAGGCGTTCCAGACCGCCCAGATGCGGGACACGGTCAACACCGCGATCTCCTCTGGCTCCGGCCCGGACGTGATCTTCTACGACGCTGGCCCCGGCTACGCGGGCGTGCTGGCGGAAGCGGGCTTCCTGCTGCCGCTGACCGATTACGCGGCGCAGTACGGCTGGGATGAGAACGTGTCCCCGCCCGCGCTGGAGGCGACCAGCATCGACGGCGTGCTGTACGGCATGCCGCTGCAGACCGACCTGATCGGCATGTACTACAACAAGACGCTGCTGGATCAGGAAGGTCTGACCGCGCCGACCACGCTGGACGAGATGGTGGCCTTCTGCGCGGCGGCGAAGGAGAAGGGGTACATCCCCGACGCGTTCTCCAACAATCCCGGCTGGTCCGCCTTCCACCAGTTCTCGATGACGGCGAACCAGATGATCGGCCCGGAGGCGATGCGCGACCTGCTGGTCAACAACAACGGCCGCTGGGACACCCCGGAAATGGTCGAAGCGATCACCGCGTTCTTCGTGACCATGCAGGATGCCGGCTGCTTCGCGGACGATGTCAACGCCATTCAGTACGACGATGGCAACTCGCTCTTCTACACCGGGCAGGCGCTGCTGAACACCAGCGGCTCGTGGCTGGCGGGCGATATCGCCACCAACATGCCGGATCAGGACGTGCAATTCGTGCCGTTCCCGCTGATCAAGGATGGCAACCAGCCAACGTGGATCTCCGGCGTGGGCTCGGCGTACTACATCAGCGCCAAGACTCAGCACCCGGATGAGGCGGCGGCGCTCATCGACTTCCTGTTCTCGCAGGACGCGGTTGAGCAGTGGGTTGGCGGGGCGAAGTACTTCGTGCCAGTGGACTTCGATGTCAGCAGCCTCGATCTGGACCCAACGACGCAGCAGATCGTGGGCGTGCTGCAATCGGCTGGCGAAGGCGACGCCCAGTTCGGCTACAACATCGACGTGATGGCGCCCCCGGCCTTCAACGAGATGATGCAAAGCGGCTTCCAGGCCGTGCTGGCGGGTGACAAGACCGCCGAGCAGCAGGCGGCCGATCTGCAGGCAGCCTGGGAAGAGGGCATGCCGGCAGCCGAGGCGACCCCCGCCTCATAGCCTCTCGCGCCGGGGGTGGGCAGCGCCTGCCCCCGGCGCGCCGTTTTCCGAGCATCGCACGGAGCAACAGTCACGATGAGCGCGCAGCCGCAGCCGATGGGCTACACGGGGCAGCGGCTATCGCCGTCTCGCCGCTGGTGGAACCGCTACCGGGCGGGGATCCTGTTCGTGCTGCCGGCGCTGGTGTTGTACCTGATTTTTGTTGGCTTCCCTTTTATTCAGACGATCTATTTTTCGCTTACTGACTGGAATGGCGTTCGCCCGACCAAGAACTTCGTCGGTCTGGCGAACTGGCAGGAGATGATCCGCGACCCGCTGCTCTGGAAATCGCTTCGGAACAATGTCACCTGGGTGATTGTGGGCACGCTCGTGCCGATGGCCATCGGGCTGCTGCTGGCGATGTTGCTGTGGCGTCGGCCGCGCGGGTTTACGCTGTTTCGCACCGTGTTCTTCATGCCGCAGGTGCTCTCCGCCGTGGTGATCGGCATCATCTGGAGCTGGATTTACAACCCCCTGTTCGGCAACCTGAACAAGCTGCTGAAACTGGTGGGGCTCGGCGATCTGGCGCGCGGCTGGCTGGGTGATCCGGCGGTGGCGCTGTACGCGGTGCTGGGCGCGGCGATCTGGGCGGAAGTGGGCTTCGTGTTCGTGGTGTTTCTGGCTGGGTTGCAGAACGTGAGCAAGGACCTGCTGGAAGCGGCGACGATTGACGGCGCGAACGGCTGGCATCGCTTCAAGGATGTCACCGTGCCGCAGTTGAGCAATGTCATCAACGTGGTGACGGCGCTGCTGCTGATCGGCGGCTTCAATGTGTTCGACATCGTGTTCGTGATGACGCAGGGCGGCCCTGCGAACGCGACGGAAGTGATCGCCACCTACACCTACAAGGAGGCCTTCACCCAGAACCGGGTTGGGTACGCCTCCACCCTGTCGCTGGTGATGACGGCCATCGCACTGGTGACGTCCGTGGCGTTCATTCGCCTACGCGAACGGCAGGAGGGCTAGGCCGTGGCGATGACGCTGGATGACGCCGCGCCGCAGGAGACGGCGGTGCGCAGCCCGCGCCCGTGGTACGCGCGGTTCGGCGGCAACGTGGTGACGTACGCCATCCTGATCCTGTTCTTCCTGATCTTCCTGATGCCCTTTGTCTGGATCTGGTTCTCCGCATTCAAGTCGAAGAAGGAGATTGCGGCCGATCCGTTCAGCCCACCGAGCAGCCTTTCGACCGACAACCTGGTGCAGGCGTGGACGGTGGGACGCTTTTCGCAGTACATCCTGAACAGCGCCATCTACAGCCTGGCGATTGTGCTGGGGGTGGCGGCGCTGTCGTGCCTGGCGGGGTACGCGCTGTCGCAACTTGCTTTACCGGGGCGTGATGGCATCTTCGTCATCTTCCTGCTGGGGCTGATGATCCCCTTCCAGTCGGTGATGATCCCGCTGTACTACCTGCTGCGGGATTTCCAGATTCTGGAGACGTACTGGGCGTTCATCCTGCCGGGCATCGCGGTGCGGCTGCCCTTCGGCATCTTCCTGATGCGCGGGTTCTTCCGGGGATTACCGGGCGAGTTGGCCGACGCCAGCCGCACGGATGGCGCGAACGAGTGGCAGGTGTTCCGCCAGATCATGCTGCCGCTGTCGTGGCCGGGGCTGGCGACGCTGGTGGTGTTCCAGTTCATGTGGACGTGGAACCAGTTCGCGATGCCGCTGATCTTCGTGCAGCGCGAGGAGCTGCGGCCCGTCTCGCTGGGCACGATGTTCTTCTTCGGGCGCTTCACGGCGGACCGCGGGCTGATCGCGGCGGGCGTGACCATCGCGATGATCCCGATTGTGGCGCTCTATCTGGTGCTGCAACGCCGCTTCATCGAGGGGATCACGGCGGGCGCGCTGAAGTCGTGAGTGGCCCCACCGCCGGGCGTTGATCCTGCCGGCTGGCTGGCAGGAATGCGTAGTTTTACCCATGGGATTCCACGCTCCCTCCCTTACGGTGGACACCGACCTGTCGCGTGTCTCCGGGGAGATGTGTCGTGGATGCTGAACGTCTGGATGGACTGGCCACTCGCGTGGCGCAGTTGCTCACCCGCCGCCGGGTGGGGGTGATTGGGGCCGGCGCCATCGCTGGCGCGCTGGCCGCTGAAGGGACGACCGCCAAGCGCCGGAAGAAGCGCCCCTGCCCGCCGTGTGTCGGCCGCAAGAAGGGAAAGTGCCGGAAGCCGCTGGCGGACGGCACGCCCTGCGCCATGGGCGTGTGCCGGGGTGGGCAGTGCGCCTGTGTCCCTGCGACATGCGCCAGCCTCGGCAAGACCTGCGGCATAGCGCCAGATGGTTGCGGCGGAACGCTCGGTTGCGGGCGGTGCAGCCTTGGCCCCACGCCGTCGTGCAACAACGGCACGTGCGCTGTCTGTTCTGCGGTTTGTCCCGGCACGTGCAACGCGTGCTTCGGTCTGCCCGACGGCTCGACGGTGTGTGGGGACGGTGGCAGCCCAAACTGCGCGGCCGGGTGCTCGAGCAACGCCGACTGCCCTTCAAATCGCCCGGTTTGCATCACGTCGGCCACGGACCGCGCCACGGGGGAGACCGTGAACTATCCCGCGCTGTGCGGCGTCGGGACCCCCGGAATCTGTTACACCATCACCCCCTGCTAGGCAGACTGGAGGATACGGCGGGCGGTCCCCGCCGTATCCGGGCGCCGGCGCGGATGGTGATGCGTTGCGAGCGCCGCGCTCCCTTGACGCCGTGCGACCGTCTCTCTACGCTGTTTCTTGTATATGCAAGGAGATGACTTGCGGTAATGCAACCTGTCCAGACCACCCCTCCCCGCCAGCCCTGCCTCTGCACCACCGTGCGCCGCGCCGACCGCACGCTGAACCGGGTGTACGACGAGGCGTTGGCCCCGAGCGGGCTGCTGACGACGCAGTACGCGCTGCTCTCGACGCTGGCGCGCGCGGGCGAGCCGCTGCTGCACAGCGCGCTGGCGGAGGTGCAGCTGATGGCCCCCGCTACCCTCTCTCGAAACCTGAAGCCGTTGCAGCGAGATGGCCTCATCACCGTGGCGCCCGGCGAGGACCGGCGGACGCGCTACGTGGCGCTGACTCCGGCGGGCGAGGCGGCGCTGGAGGCGGCGCGGCCGCTGTGGCGCGCGGTGCAGGCGCAGGTGCAGGCAATGGCGGGGGGCGACCGGTTCGAGGCGCTGATTGCGGAATTGCAGGCGCTCGAGGCGCTATTGCGGGCGCGCACCCCCGAGGGGGAACGCGTCGAGGCCGGAGTTGCTGCCGATGCTTCCTGATTCGCAACGAGTGGTGATGACCGGGCTGGGGCTCGTGACGCCGTTAGGCTGCCGGGTCGAGGTGGTGTGGCGGCGGATGCTGGCGGGCGCATCGGGCGTCCGGCGGCTGCCCGATGCCATCGTGCCCGATGTGCTGTCGAAGGTGGCCGGGGTCGTGCCGGACCTCGCGGAGGACCCCGAGGCGGGCTTCGATGCGGAGGCGGTGGGACCAGCGCGGGAGCGGCGGAAGATGGACCGCTTCATCCAGTTCGCCATCGGCGCGGCGGACGCGGCGCTGGCGCAGGCCGGGTGGCGGCCGGAGACGGAGCGGGCGCGGCAGCGCACGGCCACGGTGATGGCCTCGGCGCTGGGTGGGCTGCCGGCGATGCTGGAGGCGGGCGCCATCACGGCGGAGGCGGGCGTACGCCGCCTCTCCCCCTTCACCATCCCGGCGGCGCTGATCAACCTCGCGGCAGGGCAGGTTTCGCTGCGGCACGGCTTGCAGGGGCCGATTGGCGCGCCGGCGACGGCCTGCGCCGCCAGCCTACAAGCCATTGGCGACGCGGCCCGGCTGATCCGGGCCGGGGAGGCCGATGTGGCGGTGGCGGGCGGCGCGGAGGCATGCATCGGCCGGGTGGAGCTGGGGGCGTTCGCCGCCGCCCGCGCGCTCTCGACCGCCTTCAACGCTTCGCCGGCGCTGGGCTCGCGCCCCTTCGACCGCGACCGTGATGGTTTCGTGATGGGCGAGGGCGCGGGGATGGTGGTGCTGGAGCGGCTGGACCACGCGCGGGCGCGCGGGGCGGAGGTGCTGGCGGAGGTGCTGGGGTACGGCTCCAGCGCAGACGCGCACCACAGCACGGCGGCGCCGCCGGACGGCGAGGGGGCGCAACGCGCGATGCGGCTGGCGCTGGCGCAGGCCGGGCTGCCGCCGGAGGCCATCGACTACGTGAGCGCGCACGCGACCTCGACGCCGCTGGGGGACGCCAGCGAGCTGGCGGCGCTGGGCGCGGTGTTCGGAGAGCGGGGTGGCCCGGCGATCTCGGCGACGAAATCGGCCATCGGGCACCTGTGCGGCGCGGCCGGGGCGGTGGCGGCGGTCGTGACGACGCTGGCCCTGCGCGACGGCGTGATCCCGCCGACGCTGAATCTGGCCCACCCGGCGCCGGCCACCGGGCTCGATCTGGTGGGGCCGGTGGCGCGGGCTGCCTGCTTGCAGCACGCGCTGATCAACGGGTTCGGGTTTGGCGGGGTGAACGCCTCGCTGGTGCTGGGGCGGTGGGACGATGCGGCGTAGGGGGCGGGCGAGAGGAGCTAATACGTGGCGGCGGGGGAGATTGCCAGTTGGCCGGCGTCTCGCGTCTCACCGCGGCGCGTTCCACCGTAACTCCGGAGCCACGCCGCCACGGCGCCACCGCTCCACCACCAACTCCGCGGTCATCCTGAGCGAAGTCGAAGGATGACCGCGGAGCTGGTGGTGGCGGTGTGGCCTTGGCGTCGCGGCGCCGGAGTTGGGGGTGGGCGATCCCTCCTGCGTCGGGATGACATCGTAGATTGGTGGTGTCAGGTGGCGGCGTGGCCGCTAGCGCCGGGTTGTCCCGGTCTACTGCGCGCCGCCTACGAAAGCCCCTCTCCGGCGCAAGTACTTCGGCAGACTGGGGGAGGTATTCAGGAACCGGCTGACTTCGTGGCGACGGCTCTCACCCCCAGCCCCTCTCCCGATGCGCGGG
>JASGGF010000080.1:0-15111 GCA_047605145.1 Thermomicrobiales bacterium
GGTGACCGTGCAGGTGAAGAAGGTCAAGAAGAAGAAGAAGAAACACTGACGCCGGGGGACGGGGACTCTCCCAAGCCGCCCTGAATGCGCGCCAACCGCCCCTTGAGCTCGTCGTAATGCTGGTCCAGCGCCTGCCGCGCGCGTTCGACGTCGTTGGCCTGCACGGCGATCTGGATAGCCGCGTGACCCCGGTAGATGCCCATCAGGTCATCGTTGCGCATGTCGGTCGTGCGCGCGGCTTCCTGATACGTCCGCCAGAAGACATCGAGCAGCTTTAGCAGCGTGGTGTTGCCGAGCGGCTCGAACAGGATCTGGTGGAACTGCCGGTCGGCCTCGATGATGTTCTCGTTGGCCTCCGCGCGCTGCCGCATCTGCTCGACCGTCTGCCGCAGCGCCTCGTGCGCCGCCGGGGACATGGCGGCCATCGTGGCTCCGATCAGGCCGGTTTCCAGCACGCGGCGCACTTCCAGCAGCTCGGCGAGCTGGTTCAGGTCGAAGCGCAGGCCGTACGTCAAGTTCTCCAGCAGCGGGTCGAACGAGAACTCCGCAACGAACAGGCCGCTCCCCCGTCGCGCCTCCAGAATGCCCAGCGACTCCAGCGCCTTGACCGCCTCCCGCACCGAGTTGCGGCTGACACCGAGCTGCCGGGCGAGGTCGCCCTCCGGGGGCAGCGCCTCGCCAGGGCGCAGCGCGTTCGCCACGATGTAGGCGCGGATCGCCTCCTGCACCGATTCGTGCAGCGAGACCGGCCGCGCCAGCGGTTTCAGGCCGTGCTCCATCTGGCCTACCCCAGCCCGCCCTAACTCGCCAGCGTCAACGGTGGGCAGATATCGAAGAAGCCACTGGCCTCCAGATCCACCCGCACCGCTACCATCGTCGCCGCGTCGGGATCGGCCCACGGCGCACGGAATGGCCCAAGGTCCGGCCCGTACCAGCGCATCAGCGCCTTGAAGACCGGCAGCCCGCCCCGCCGCGCCACCGTGTCAATAGCGCGCGTCGCCACCAGTTGCGCCGCGAGCGCCGCCGCCATGTCGCCTCGGGTGAAGGCCTCGTGCACGCGGAAGAAGGCCGGCGCCGCGAAGTTGAAGGTGGAGCCGACGGCAGAGGTCGCGCCCATGCTGAGGCCTGCCAGCAGCATCTCATCCCGCCCGAAGAACACCTCGCGCTCCGGCGCGCAGCGGTCCACAAGCAACCCGAAGGTCGCCAGATCCTCGTGCGTGAACTTCAGACCGGCAAAGTTCGGGATGGCCGCAATCGCCTCCGGCAGGAACTCGGTCATCGACAACTCCACGTGGCTCAGCACGGGGATGTGATAGTAGTAGTACGGCGTGTTTGGCGCCGCCGCCGCGACCTGCGCGTTAAAGGCGACCAGCTCCGCGACGGAGCGTGGCCGGAGATAGGGCGGGGCCACGGCGGCTACCCCGGCGGCGCCGATGCGCTCGGCGTCGGCGGCGAGCAGGCGAGCATCCTCTACGCCCGTGTGCCCGACGTGGACGATCACCTCCAGCGCCTCCCCGGCCACCTCGCGCCAGCGCTGCGCCAGCGCCATGCGCTCCGGCGTGGTCATGGAGAGCCCTTCGCCGGTCGTGCCACCGACGAAGACCCCGCGCAGACCCTGCGCGGCCAGCAACTCCGCCTGCTCCGCCACCGGATCGAGGTTGAGCGAGCCGTCCGGGTGGAACGGTGTGAAGGTCGCGGCGATCAGGCCGAGCGGCGCCACTGCGCCCGCGTTCGATGCTGTCATGGTGCTTCCCTTTGCTTCCAGCGTCATCCTGCGCGACGCCTCATTCCTTGAGCGACCCGGCTGTCAGACCGCCGACGATATAGCGTTGCAGGAAGACAAAGAAGATAATGATCGGCAGCGCCACCACGGTGGAAACCGCCATCAGGTCGTTCCAGCGGGTGCCGAACTGGGTGATGATCTGGCTGAGCGAAACGGTGACGGGCACCATCTTCTCGCTGGTGGCCAGCGTCAGGCCGAACACGAAATCGCCCCACGCCATCAGGAAGCTCAGCGTCGCAACGGTGATCAGCCCCGGCAGCGCCAGCGGCAGCGCGATGCGCCAGAACGCCCCGAAGCGCGTGCTGCCATCCACCCGCGACGCCTCGATCACCTCACCCGGCACCGTCAGGAAGAAGGGCCGCAGCACGATGATGGCGAACGGCACGGTCACCGACGCGTTCGCGATGATCAAACCGGCGTAGGAATTGACCAGCCCGGCCTTGCTGAACAGCACGAAGAGCGGCAGCGCCAGATTGATGCTGGGCAACATCTGCGAGATCAGCAGAAAAAGCCCGAAGGCTACCGTGAAGCGCAGCCGCAACCGGGCCAGCCCGTAGGCCGCCGGCACCGCCAGCGCCATCGTCAGCAGCGTGGCGCCAATGCCGATGACCGCGCTGTTCAGCAGCGAGCGCGCCACCAGCTCGTTGTCCAGCACCGCCGTCTCGTAGGAGGCGAAGGTCGGGGGCCACGGCACGAGCTTGGGCGGCACGGCGAAGACATCGCGCTGCGGCTTCAGTGAGGTCGCCACCATCCAGTAGACCGGGAAGAGGTAGCACACCACCAGAAAGCCGGTGACCAGCGTGACGCCCAGCCCCTGCTCGCGAATGCGCTGCATCAGGCGGCCTCCTCACTGCGCGTCATGCGGAAGTAGACCAGCGACAGCACCAGCGGGATGATGAGCAGCAGCGTGGTCGCCACCGCGCCTTCCCCCAGCCGGAAGAAGCTGAAGCCCACGGTGTAGGCGAAGATCGGCAGCACTGTCGTGGCGTCGCCCGGCCCGCCGCGCGTCATGATGTAGACGGTGTCGAACGTCTTGAAGGTGTAGATGAAGTTCAGTAGCAGCACCACAAGAATGACCGGGCGCATCAACGGCAGGGTGATGTCGATGAAGCGCCGCCACGGCTGCGCGCCATCGAGCGACGCCGCCTCGTACAGCGTGACCGAAATGCCCTGCAGGCCCGCCAGCAGCAGCACCATCGCGAAGGGGATGCTGCTCCACGCCGTCGCCAGCACCACGCCGGTCAGCGCGGTCTCTGACTCGGTCAGCCAGAAGATCGGCCGGCCCAGCAGCCCCAGCCGCATCAGCAGGACATTCACCACGCCGTTGCCGCCGTCCAGCATCCAGCGCCAGATGTTTCCGCTCACCACGGAGGGCAGAATCCACGCCAGCAAGATCAGCGCGCGCATGGTGTTGGCGCCGAGGAAGACGCGGTTGAAGAGCAGCGCCAGCGCGAAGCCGCCGAAGAAGGTCAGCGCCAGCGAGCCACCGGTGTACAACAGCGAGACCACGAACGCGCGCTGGAAGGCGGGATCCGTCAGCATCGTCTGGTAGCCATCCAGCCCAATGAACGGCGCGTTGCCCGCCAGAAAGTTGCGGATATTGACGTCGTAGAAGCTGAGGTTGATGGTGTAGATGACCGGGTACAGCACTGTCGCCAGAATGAAGATGGCGGCGGGGAGCACCAGCAGGTAGTCCCCCAGCCGCGAATCCCCGAGGCTGCGCCGTTGCCGGACCGGGACCACTGCCCCAGACTGCCCGGCGAGCGGCGCGACAGTTGGCGAGGTGGCCGCGTCGCTGCCGGCGGTTGGGCCGGCAGCGCGCGTGGTCTGCGTCGAAGACATGACGATCTATCTGACCGGCGCCGGCTACTTCGCCAGCACCCCGTCAATCTTGGCCTGCGTCGCCGCCAGCGCGTCATCGACCGAGCTGTCGCCAGAAATGGCGGCCTGCACGGCCTCCTGCAGATAGGTGAGGATCTCGGCGGAGTTGGTGGCGACATCGCCGGTGGGCGCCCACGCCTCGTTGAGCTGGCTGGTGAAGACGCTCCAGACCGGATCGTCCGCCCACTGCGGTTCTTCCGCCACGTTCTTCAGAGCGGGCAGCTTGTTGCGCTGCGGCAGGTACTCGTTCAGCACCGCCGGCTCCTGCATCCAGAGCATCAGGTCCCACGCGGCGTCCGCCTGCTGGCTGGCGGAGGTGATGGTCAGGTGCTCCGAGCTGAGGAAAGTGGTGTTCTCCTTGTCCTTCGGCAGCAGCACCAATCCGAAATCGAGATCCGGGTACTCGTTGCGGAAGAAGTTCACGTAGGAGGCGGAGTTGATCATCATCGCCGCCTGCCCGGTCGCGAACTGCGTGGCGACGTCGTCCTCGATCCAGCCCAGCATCCCCGGCGACATGGAGCCGGCCTCGACCAGATCGACCATCTGCTGCAGCGCGACCTTGCCGGGCTCGCCGGTGATCACGGTCACATCGCCGCCGGCAGCCAGCAGGCGGATCACGAACGCCGTCGCGCCTTCGCCACCTTCGATGCCGGACATGGCGATACCGTAGCGGCCATCGCCGCTCAGCGCAGCGGCGGTTTCCGCCAGCTCGTCCCACGTCGTCGGCGGCTCCAGCCCCGCGTCAGCGAAGGCCGTCTTGTCGTACCAAAGCACGTAGCAGTCCGCGAGGTGCGGCAGGCCGTAGTTGCGCTCGTCCCACAGGCTCGTTTCGTAGATGCCGGGGAAGTAGTTGTCCGCGCCGCCCCACGCCTCGACGCGGTCGGTGATGTCCGTGATGATTCCCGACTCGGCCATCAACTGGGTGTCAAAGGCGTTGATCAGCGCGATGTCTGGCAGATCGCCGGCCGCTGCGCCTTGCAGCAGGGTGCGGTTGAAGTCGGAGAAGTTGATGAGGCGAGGTTCGATGGTGACGCTTGGGTTCGCCTCGGTGTAGCGCTTCAGCAGCGCTTCCAGCGTGGCGGTGTGGGGGCCGCCGTAGTAGTGCCAGAAGGTGAGGGTGACCGGCTCATCCTGCCGGGCAAGGCCCACACGGAACAGCCCGCCGAACAGCGACGAGGCGACGAGGGCGGCGCCGCCCAATTGCAATGCATCACGTCGGGACAGCAGTGTCACTGGCGCACTCCTCAGTGTGTGGACCCCGCCAGCGTTGGCCGGGGCCGCGATCATCCGTTGCCAGCCGCATTCTAGCAGATATCCTACATCTTACAAGAGGATATCTGGTTTATCGGCGTGCGCAGGACGGTGGAACGCGGCTCCGCACCTCGTTGGAGGGCGGCGTTTCGCCGGGAGCCAAAGAATCGGCTAGAATAATGTGTTCGCTTCTACTGGAGGGTTCTCTATGGCAGCTGCTTCCTCGTTTGACATTGTTTCCGATTACGACGCGCAGGAACTCAAGAATGCGCTCGACCAGACCGAGCGCGAGATCGCGACCCGGTACGATCTCAAGGACACCAAGACCGAGATCGAGGCCACCGACACCCAACTGACCATCACCACCAACTCCGAATACACCCTCAGTCAGGTGCGCGATCTGCTGGAATCGAAGTTCCACCGGCGCGGCCTCTCACTGAAGATCCTCGACTACGGCGTGGAGGAGCCCGCCTCCGGCGCACGCGTGCGGCAGGTGGTGAAGCTGCGCAAGGGGATTCCGGACGACCTCGCCAAGAAGATCACCAAGCAAATCCGCGACGACTTCAAGAAGGTCACCCCGCAGATTCAGGGCAACGCCGTCCGCGTGCAGGCCAAGAGCCGCGACGATCTGCAGGCGGTCATCTCCGCGCTGAAGGACGCCGATCACCCGGTGGCGTTGCAGTTCGTGAACTACCGCTAGCCAACATCCTTCCCCGCCGATTCACGCAGGAGTGTTCCATCGTGGTCTTGACCGAACCGGCCGTGCGCTTGGGCAGCCAGTCCCAGTCCCAATCGGATAACCGTGGCTTCCACATCCTCACCCTTGGCTGCTCGAAGAATCGCGTCGATTCGGATGGCATGGAGCACCTGCTGCGCGCGCAGGGCATGACCCCGGTCGGGCGCCCCGATGAGGCCCGCGTCGTCATCGTCAACACCTGCGGCTTCCTCGGCGCCGCGCGCGACGAGAGCGTGGCCGCCATCAGCGAACTGCTTGGCCAGCGGCAGGATGACCAGTTCGTCATTGCGGCGGGCTGCATGCCCGCGCTGGGCGATTACCGCAACGACATCCCCGGCGGCGTCGACCACGTCATGACCACCCGGGAGTGGCACCGCATCGGCGATGTCGTTTCCGGGCTGCTGGGCGAAGAAATCCTGCCGGAGGTCGCTGGCTGCGAAGGGATGCTGACCACCTTCAGCCGCGCGCAGGCGGGACCGTCGGCGTACGTGAAGGTGGCGGATGGCTGCGACCACGCCTGCGCCTTCTGCACCATCCCCAGCATCAAGGGCGGGCAGGTCAGCAAGCGCCCGCTGCACGTCTTGCAGGAGATCGTCGATCTGGTCGGGCAGGGCACGAAGGAGATCGTGCTCGTCGCGCAGGACACCATCCGCTACGGCGCCGACCTCGGCATCAAGCACGGGCTGCCCAGCCTGCTGGAGCAGATCGTGGAGGGCGTGCCGAACCTGCCGTGGGTGCGGCTGCTCTACATCTACCCCAGCCCGCTCACCCTGCGCATGGTCGATGTCATGGCCCAGCACGACGCGCTGCTGCCGTACCTCGACATGCCGATCCAGCACGCCGACAAGACGGTGCTGCGCAACATGAATCGCCCCAGCAACGTCGACATGACGCGCCGCCTTATCGACCACGCCCGTAACACCCTCACCGACCCGGTGATGCGCACCACGCTGATCGTCGGGTTCCCGGGCGAGACGGACGCGCAGTTCCAGACGCTCTACGACTTCATCGCCGAGCAGGCATTCGATCACGTTGGGGTCTTCACGTACTCCCCGGAGCCGGGCACGAAGGCGGTCACGCTCGATCTGGAGCCAGTGCCGGCCGACGTGGCGGAAGAGCGCCGCAACGCCATCATGGAGCTGCAGCAGGGCATCTCCCTGCGCCGCAACCAGTCGTTGGTCGGCGAGCGTCTGCAGATTCTGGTCGAGGCGGTCGGCGAAGCCGAGGACGAGGCCGGCAACACCGAGCCGATCACGGTGGGCCGCGCCCGGCGCCACGCCCCGGAAGTGGACGGCATGGTCTTCATCCCCGGCGCGCTGCCGGTCGGCGAGATGGTGGAACTGGAAATCGCTGCCGCCGGCCCCTACGACCTGTGGACCCACCCCGTGGGTGGCGCCCAGCGCGCCCTGCCCCGCGCCGTGGCCCCGCGCAAGCGGCCTACCGTCCGCCGGCGGGCTCCGCGCTACGTGGAGCGGCGGGGGACAGGGCGTCCGTTGCCGATGGCCACGCCCGCTGAAACAGCACCCACTGCTCGGGGGTAGCCCCGTCTCGCCTTGGAACGTCTGTGCGCTGCCGAGTCCAGATCCTTCCAGCTTCATCGCTATGGACGGGCGCCCTCACCGCTTCTACGCTGTTGCTGCACAGGAGAGGCGCCGGCATGCGTGAGCCAGATCCAGAAATCGAGACAATTCAGCTCACGGATGTCAACGAACCGATGCTTCGATTGGTGAGCAAGGTTTCCCGCAGCGAGGCGCGCGTTGTCGTTGAAAGCGATGGCGAACCAGTGGCGGCACTGGTATCGGCTGCTGATCTGCGCCGGCTGACCCAACTCGACCTCGCCTGGGACCAAAGGACCCGCGTGATCGAGCGTTTCAGTCAGGCCTTCGCGGATGTGCCCGCCGATGATGTCGAGGCTGAAGTGGCCAGCATCATCGAGCGGCAAAGGGCTTCGCGAGCGGAAAACGAAGCCCGCCAGCCAGCGTGATTTCGGCTGTTCTGGACACCAATGTCCTGGTCTCCGGGCTGATCGGCGCGGACAAACCCTCCAGCACCCCCGGCGAACTCATACGGCGCTGGCGCGACGGGTCATATCAACTGGTTGTCTCCGAACATCTCCTGGGCGAGTTGGCGGTGACGCTGACCGATCCATGGTTCGCGAGTCGCCTTTCCGCCGAGACCATCGCCGAAACGCTCGATACGCTGCAAGCCGATGCCGTGATGCAAGCAGTCACCGTCTCGGTGAGCGGCGTCGCCAGTCACCCCGAAGACGATGTCGTGATCGCGACGGCATTGAGCGCCCGAAGTCTTTACCTCGTGACGGGTGACAAGCAGTTGCTCGTCCGCACCGCGTATCGCGGCACGTCGTTCATCACGCCCCGGCAATTCCTCGAGGTTCTGGACAGCGAATCACGGCGCTGACCTGAGAGAGCTTTACCCGGCAGCGGGATCAGCGGCGCCAGTGCCGTCGTCATTCAACTTGCCGTTGTCGAGCGACAACTCGGTCGCTGAACTCTGCGTAGACTGCACCGGCTCCGTCGGCCACGCCCGCTGAAACAGCACCCACTGCTCGGGGGTAGCGCCGATCCCCTCTTCTAGCCGCGCCGTGAGGGTCGCCATGCCGGCCCGGACGTCGGCGTCGAGGTCGCGGGTGCGCGGCACGGTGAAGGTCTCGCCGACGAAGATGCGATGCTGGCCGTCCTTGCGGTAGGCGAACATCGGCACCACCACGGAGCCGGTGTCCCGCGCGATGCGGATGGCGCCCGGCGGGAGCGTCGTCTCCCTGCCGAAGAAGGTCACCGGCACGCCGTTCTGGAAGAAGTCGTAGTCGGAGACGAATCCGGCCACCTCGCCGCGCCGCAGCGCCTTGATGACCTCTTTCACCCCGGCGGGCGTCGGCTCCACCACCGTGACGTTGTGCCCGGCGCGCAGCCACGACACCGCGTCGAAGAGCATGCGGCTGGTCGTGCGGCCGGTCAGCACGGTCAACGGCGTGCCGGACGCCCCGATGGAGAGCCCGACGAGATCGAACGCCCCGACGTGCGCCGTCACCACCACGGTGCCAGTCCCGGTGGCGCGCGCCGCGTGGTAGCGGTCGAGGTCGGAGGGATCGGCGGGGGCCTCGCGCAGCACCCGCGCGGCCGCGGCCTGCCGCATGCGCAGCGCCACCGCGAAGTTGTGGGCGGAAATGCGGAACACCTGCGTCGAGATCGCCTCCAGCTCCGCCCGCGACACCTCCGGCCCCAGCACCTGACCGATATTGGCGATCACGTTCTCGCGGTAGTGGGGGGTGCTGCGCACCCAGATCCACGCGCAGAAATTTGCGATGACATCCCGCATGGGCGCCGGCATCCACGCCGCAAGGTGCGAGGCGGCGTTCGCCAGCCGCACGGCCCACTTCTCGCGTCGTACCTGCGGCGCCTCGCGGCGGAAGCGCTCGCTGGGGCGGCGCATGGCGCGCTGCATCCGCTCGACCGGCCGCAGCTCGGCCAGATCAGTGGGCAGCAGGCTCTCGGGCTCCTCGCTCGCTGCAGGAATGGTGGGGGCAGGGCGGTTCATCGCTCGGCACGGCTCGTCGTCGACGCGCGGGCGGCGAGTTGCGCGTCACTCTGCGTGTACAGCGGCGCGGCGTCGATAAGCACCGGCAGGCCGCGAATCACCATCAGCGCCACCGCGGCCCAAACATTGAGCCAGCCAAACCAGCGCAGCACATCGACGCTGTAGAGCTGGTGCAGGAACGTGCCGTCCGCTTCCGGTTGCACGTACCCGAGGTAGCCCGCCAGAAACACGAAGGCGATCGCCTTCACCACGCCGTACAGCCCGCGCATGAAGCGCCCGGCGGTCAGCCAGCGCGTCAGGGGAGAGCGCATCATGTTGCGCTCGCCGAAGGGGGTCATGCCATCGGCGTAGGCGAGGCCACGGATGGTGTCCACGATGCCGCCACGCACGACGACGAGGAAGGGCACCCAGAGCGGGATGATCCGCTCCCACGCGAAGAAGATCCAGAGCACCGTCTCGACGATGCGGTCGCCGGCGATATCGAAGGCAGCCCCGAACTTCGAGGTGGAGCCGCGCTTGCGCGCCACCCAGCCATCGATGCCGTCTCCGGCGAAGACGACCGCCAGCAGGATCATGGACGCCAGCGCAAGATCAACCGGGCGGTAGTGCATCATGGCGATGACCACGAAGAGCAGAACCAGCCGGGCGATGGTAATGAGATTGGCCATGGCTGGCGATTGTACCCCTCACGGCCGCGCCGTCGCGCCGCGCGGCGATCCGCGCGTGAGGGCGATTATGCCTGCCAGATGCCAGAACGCTCAACCACCCGGGTGGGTGAATCCGTTACTGGACAGCCCCCAGATCCTCGTCCACCCGCGCCCAGTCCACACTGCGCGCCCGTTCGGAGCGCTGGCGGAGCAGTTCGGCGGAAAAGAGGATCACGATCGAGACCAGAATCAACACCGTCGAAACCGCGGCGATGGTGGGGTCGATCTCCTGCCGCAGGCTGTCCCACATCTTGCGTGGCAGCGTCACGGCGCCGGAGCCACTGATGAACAGCGCCACGATGAGTTCGTCGAACGAGGTGATGAACGCGAAGAGCGCCCCGGCGAAGACCCCCGGCCGGATGATCGGCAGCGTCACCCGCCAGAACGTTTGCCAGCGGTTCGCCCCCAGGTTCATGGCGGCGTATTCCAGCCGCTCATCGAAACCCTGCAACGTCGCCGAGACGTTCGTGACCACGAACGGCAGCGCCAGCGCCGTGTGCGCCAGAATCAGCCCGAGCTGATTGCCGACCAGCCGAAACTGCGCGTAGACGAAGTAGATGCCGATGGCGACGATAATGGCCGGCACCACCAGCGGCGAGACCATGAACGAGTTGACCGCCGCCTTGCCGGGGAACTTGCCGCGCACCAGCGCCAGCGAGGCCGCAGTACCGAGCGTGGTCGCCAGGATCGCGGTCACGATGGCGACGCGGATGCTGACCCAGGTGGCCGGCACCCAGCCCGGACGCTCGAAGTAGTTCTGATACCACTGTAGCGACCACCCCGGCGGGGGGAACTGCAGGTACTTGGCGGAACTGAACGACACTGGCACTACCACGAAGACCGGGAAGACCAGGTAGATGAGGATGATGCTGACCAGAATCCAGAGCAGGATCTGGGGCAGCGAGGGCCGGGGCTTGCCGTGGCGGCGGGGCGCCGGCGGACGCGCCGAGGGCGGAGCGACGGTGGATGCGCTCATGTGCGGGCTCCTCCGAAGACGCGCTCAACCCCGAGCAGGCGGGTGAAGATGCCGTAGATACCCAGCGACATCACCAGTAGCACCAGCGCCAGCGCGGCCCCGAAGCCCCACTTGAGTTGCGAAATCTGCTGCTGAATGAGCATCGAGATCATCACATCCTTCTGGCCGCCCAGCAGGGCCGGAGTGATGTAGAAGCCGAGGCCGAGGATGAAGACCAGCAGGCACCCCGCCGCCACCCCCGGCAGGCTGAGTGGCAGGAAGATGCGCAAGAACACCTTCGCGGGCGAGGCGCCAAGGTTGCCGGCGGCGCGCAGCAAGTTGCGGTCGATCCCCTTCATCACCGCGTAAAGCGGCAGGATCATGAAGGGCAGCAGAATGTGGATCATGCCCAGGTACACCGCCAGCCGCGTGTTCAGCAGCTGCATCGGCTCGGTGCGCACGTTCGCGGCGATCAGCGCCTCGTTGATGATCCCCTCCTGCCCCAGCAGCACCATCCAGGCGTAAGAGCGGACGAGGATGCTGGTCCAGAAGGGGATCAGCACCAGAATCATCAGCAGATTCGCCTTGCTGGGCGAGACGGACGAGAGCGCGTAGGCCACCGGGTAGCCCAGCGCCAGCGTGGCCAGCGTGGTGACCAACGCGATCTGCAGCGTGATGCCGAAAATGCGGATGTAGGCGTTCATCGGGATCGAGAGCCCGAGGATATCCAGCGTGCTGCGCGCCTGCACCAGCGGCGCGAAGTTCTGCAGGCCCAGCGCGGGATCGGTGAACGAGCGCGAGAGCATCGCTGCAACGGGGTACCCGTAGAAGACGATCAGGAAGATGACGCCCGGCAGCAGCAGGAAGACGTAGCGCCACTGCTCCTTCCGCGCCAGGTTCCCGAAGTGCGAGACCTGTGCGCTGCGATCAGTTGCGGGCGATGCTTCCGCGAGGTTTCCGGTGGCGACGGCCATCTGCGCCCCCTCTCCTAGACCAGCCGGCAGTCGTCGATGCTCCAGGCCACGGTGATCGGGTCGCCGCGGCCGAAGCTTTGCACGCCGCTGCGGTTTTGCGCCTTCAGCACGAGTTCCTGGCCGCCGGCCAGCCGCACCACGTACCGGCGCATTTCGCCAACGAAGATGACATCCTCAACCGTGCCGCTGACGACATTCTTGCCCGGTTCCGCCGCGTCATCGGCCGCCACGATCTTCTCCGGCCGCACCGTCAGCGCCACCGCCGCGCCGGGCTCGACCCCCGGCTTGCGCGGCGCGCGCAGCTCGCCCAATCCATCGACGGTGATCGCAGTGACCGCGCCATCGTGCGCCGTCACTGCGCCATCAATGAAGTTCGATTCGCCGATGAAGTCCGCCACAAAGCGGGTGGTCGGCTCGTCGTAGAGTTCAGTGGGGGGGCCGCACTGTTCGATGCGCCCGTCGTTCATGACCGCGATGCGGTCAGACATCACCAGCGCCTCTTCCTGATCGTGGGTGACGTAGATGATCGTCACCCCGAGTTGGTCGTGCAGCGCCTTGATCTCCAGTTGCAGCCGTTCGCGCAACTGCTTGTCCAACGCGCCCAGCGGCTCGTCCATCAGCAACACGCGCGGGTTGAAGACCAGCGCGCGCGCCACGGCGATGCGCTGCTGCTGGCCGCCGGAGAGCTGGCGCGGGTAGCGCGCTTCGTAGCCGGGCAGACCAACCAGCGCCAGCACATCGCGTGTTTTCTGCTGGATGTCGCTCTTGCTCATCTTGCGCATCTGGAGCGGAAAGGCGATGTTCTCGCCCACTGTCATGTGCGGGAAGAGCGCGTAGTTCTGGAAGACCATGCCGATGTTGCGCTTGAACGGCGGCACGGCGGCGATGGGGTCCTCATCGACGTAGATTTCGCCGGCGGTCGGGATCTCGAACCCCGCCAGCATCATCAGGGTCGTGGTTTTGCCGGAGCCGGACGGCCCCAGCAGGGTCACGAACTCGCCTGGCGCGATGTCCAGCGAGACCTCGCGCACGGCCATGACGGAGCCGTATTGCTTCTCGATGCGGTCGAAGGAGACCCGGGCGCCGAGCGCGCCGATATCATTCCCTGCGGTTCCGTTCGGAACGCGGATGGGACTCGCCAATCCACCATCTCCCATGCGCGTCTCGCGGCTGGCCGGGTGTTCACGTTGCGTACACGATTGTGCCGCGCATTCTACCCCACCACGCACACGCGGCCATGCTCAATTGGGATTGCACGCGTTTGTGCGGCTACTCGTGTCTCGACCGACGTGGAAGACCTCGTCACCGTCGCCCGGCGACACGGGATCTAGCGCCGGCCATCGTCGCCTCTCTCCGCTAGCCACCGCGAAATTTCAAAACCACGATGTCATTCCGAACCCGCAGGTGAGGAATCGACCACCCCCACGCTCAGGGTCACGGCGCCCTCTTTCCGCTCTCCACCGCGCGCCTCGTGACCGGAAGAACGGAGGTCGCAGAGGCGAGGTTGGGGGTGGGCGATCCCTCCTTCGTCGGGATGACATCGTGGTCTGGTGGGTCGCGGCGGCAGGCGGAAATCAGGCTTGGTCGGAGTCAGGCGCGGAATCTCGGGGCCGGAGCATCGCGTAGGGCGCGCCCCGGCTCCTCTCAAACGCGACTGACCTACTCCAGAATCCACTCGTTCCAGCGCTCCAGCAGCGGGTCGCGGTTTTCCGCCCACCATGCCTCATCGCGGAGCAGCAGGTTGGGCAGAATCTCCGGCGACGTCGGCAGGGTGGCGAGCACGTCCGCCGGGATCAGGTCCGCCGCCTTCGTGTTCACGAAGCCGTACGGGATCTGCATCGAGAAGCGCGCCTGCGGCGCCGGCAGCGAGGCAAACGCGCAGAACTTATTGGCGTTCTCCTTGTTGGGCGCGCCCTTGATGATGGCGAGGTCATCCCGCGCCAGCAGGCCCTGATTCCACTGGATATCGACCGGCGCGCCTTCCTTCTGGATCGGGGTGATGCGCCCATTGAACGCCACCGACATCGGCACTTCGTTGTCAGTCAGCATCTGTGGCGGTTGCGCGCCCGCCTCCCACCACTTGATGACGTGCGGCTTGATCTTGTCGAAGCTCTCGAAGGCGAGGTCGAGATCGACCGGGTAGACCTCCTCCTTCGGCACGCCGGCGGCCATCACGGCCGCCTCCACGAAGGGGAGCTGGGCGGCAGCCGGCATGGCGCGGTTGCCGGGGAACTTCTCGACATCCCAGAAGTCGGCCCAGTTCTGCGGCGGCTCGGGGTAGGCGTCGGTGCGGTACGCCAGAATCTCGGCGAACAACACGCTGGCGAGGGAGTGCTTGCCGACAAACTCGGGGGAGATGTTTTCGAGGTCGAAGTAGCTGTAGTCCATCTCCTCGAAGTAGCCATCGAGCGCCAGCACATCGCCCAGCCCCAGCCAGACCACGTCCCACTCGATGTTGCCGGTGTCGACCATCGCCTTGATCTTGGAGGGGTCCGGGCTCTCGGCAACGGTGACTTTGATGCCGGTCAACTCCTGAAACGGCTCGATGGTAGAGATGAGCTGCGCGTCCAGCACCGCGCCACCCCACGACGCGACGATCACCTCGCCGCTGCCCTTCAGGTTCTCGGGCACGTCGGTGATCGGCGGCAACTCCACTGCCACCGGGGTGGCGTCCTGCGCGGCAGCGAGGCGGGCAAAGGGCGCGCCGCCGAGCAGCGCGGCGCTGCCGCCGAGCGCGGCCAGCGCGCCGGAACGGCGGAGGAGATCGCGGCGGGAGAAATCATGACGACGCATGGGAAACCTCCAGTCTCGGTGGGTGACGGGTTCGCAAATGCGTACGGGATACGGGGTGTGCAATCGGACGCCGGGGAGCGACGAGATCCCTCCTTCGTCGGGATGACGGCGGGGTTGGGTCGGGACGACGCCGAGATGGGATGGGGCGCTGGCCGTCGACCGGTCAGCGCGCCTCGATCTCTTCCAGCGCGGGCACCCAGTCGAAGACACGCTTCGGGCCATCGCCGGGGGCCACCCAGTGCACGCCGTTGCGGATGACGCGCGCGATGTCGGCGTTGTAGTAGGTGGGGTGGCGCTCGTGGCCGGGGCGGAAGTAGAAGATCTTGCCGGCGCCGCGCGTGTAGCAGCAGCCGCTGCGGAAGATTTCGCCTCCGGCGAACCAGCTGACGAACACGAGATCATCGGGCGCCGGCACATCGAAGTGTTCGCCGTACATCTCCTCTTCGGGCAGCTCGATGTACTCGCCGATGCCATCG
>JASGGF010000081.1:0-15037 GCA_047605145.1 Thermomicrobiales bacterium
GAGTTCTGCTTCACCACGGAGGCCGCCGCGCAGGCCGCCGGGTTCACGCATGCCTACCACCACGAGCAGCAGGCGTAACTGGCGCCGGGCGCGGTGATGATGAGCGCCGCCACCCCCGATGCCGCGTTCCTCCGCGACCTCGGGGGTGGCCTCATCATGCGCCGGTCGCGCGCGGAGGACCGGGAACGCATCGCGGCATTCCACGCCACCACGCTACTGGGGCCGGACGAGACGCCGCCACTGGAGCGCATCCGGTACTGGCTGCTGGATGCGCTGGGTGGCGCGCACCCCACGATCCGTCCGGACGCGTTCGTCTTCGTTGAGGACACCGCGACCGGGCGGATCGTCTCATCCGTGGGGCTGTTCGCGACGACCTGGACCTACGAGGGCATCCCGATGCCCGTGGGGCAGGTCGATGTCGTCAGTACGGACCCGGCATACCGGCGGCGCGGGCTGGTGGCCCAGCAGTTCGCCGAGGTCCACGCCTGGAGCGCGCAACGGGGCGACCTGATGCAGGTCATCCCCGGCATCCCCTGGTACTACCGCCAGTTTGGCTACGAGTTCGCCGTCAATCTGGAGGGGGGCCGCGTAGCGACGCGCGCGGATGTGCCGCCGTCGTCGCTGACGCTGGGGGAGGCCGAGCCGTTCGTCTTTCGGCCCCTGGCCGAGCGCGATCTGCCATTCGTGCAGACCCTGTACGAGGCGGCGACGCGCCGCTCTCCGCTGGCGGTCCCCCGGGATGAGGCGTTCTGGCGATTCGATGTGTTTGGGCGGCATGACCAGAGTGGGCTGGCCAGCCGCCATGTGGTCTTCGCCGCTGCGACCGCGCCGGAGCAGCCGGTTGGGGTGGTAATCTTCGCGCGGCGGCTATGGGGCACTCGGCTGGGCGTGCGCTTGCTTGAGGTGGCGCCCGGCACGCCGCTGGTAGATGTGGCGCCGGCGGTCTTGCGCTACCTCGATGCCGCCGGGCAACGCGTGGCGGCCGACATAGGCAAGCCGTGCGACGGCATCGAGTTCGAGCTGGGCGAGGGCCATCCGCTCTACGACGCCCTGCCGGATGCGCTGTCCCGCGTGGTGAAGCCCTACGCCTGGTACGTCCGGGCGCCAAACCTGCCGCGCTTCCTGAACACCGTGGCGCCGGCGCTTGAGGCGCGGCTGGCGGCGTCGCCGCAGGCCGGGTACTCCGGCGAGTTGGCGCTGTCCAGCTATCGCAGCGGCGTGAAACTGACGCTGGCGGGCGGGCGGATCACGGTCAGCGCGTACACGCCAGAGCGCGTAGAGGACGGCGACGCGTTTTTCCCGGACCTGACCTTCCTGAAGCTGCTGATGGGTTACCGAACGCTGGCTGATCTGGAATACGCGTATCCGGATTGCAGCGTCGAATCGCCAGCGGCGCGGGCATTGCTGCCGGTGCTCTTCCCGCAGCGGCCTTCGCACGTCTGGGACCCGACGTGAGCGGCGACGGGATGTCAGGTGGGCGGGCGTGTTAGACTGCGATGCGCTTTTGACCGGGCGCGAGTCCGGCGCCATAGCCAAGCGGTAAGGCACGGGTCTGCAAAACCCTGATCGGCGGTTCGAATCCGCCTGGCGCCTCCTGGCGGCATCCCCTGTGGGATGCCGCTCTGCATTTCCGGGAGGTTTCGCCCATGCCAGCCCCAGAAGATCCTTCCCTCGGCACGATCCAGTCCTCTCGCCGGGGTTTTGACGGCAAATGGATTCACGTCCGTATCGACGAGGTTCAGCTGCCCAGTGGGCGCGTGGCGACGCGCGAGGTGGTGGAGCACCCCGGCGCGGTCGCCATCGTGGCGCTGACGCCCGATGACGATGTCCTGTTGCTGCGGCAGGCGCACCACCCCATCCAGCGGGTGCTGCTGGGCCTGCCGGCCGGCACGCTGGAGCTGGGCGAGGCGCCCGAGGACTGCGCCCGCCGCGAACTCACCGAAGAGACGGGGTACCGCGCCGGTAGCGTGTCGCAGTTGGCCTCGTACTTCACGTCGCCGGGGTACACCAGCGAGCAGCTCACCATCTTCCTGGCCGAAAACTGCTCGTTCGCCAACGGTGAGATCGACCCGGACGAACTCATCACCGTCGTGCCCACGCCGCTGGCCGCGATCCCCACGCTGGTTACGCCCGGCCCGGAGCAGATCGCCGACGCCAAGACGCTGATCGGGCTGTTGCTCCTACTGCGGCAGCGCGGGATTGCGTGATTGGTCTCCTCGCGGTGTCTGGTTGGCATGATCGCCAAAGCACAGGACGCATGGGGGATAGCGCGGTTAGGGCAGAGAAAGCGTCGCCCGGGCGGCGGTAGGCCGCGCTTTGTCCGGCTCCCGCGCACAATGGCGCGCGCAAGCGCGCTCCGCCCCCGGCGCCAACGCTACAGGCTGTGCCAAACTGTCCGTTGCCATTCCCCCCGCAGACCCATAGCATGTGGCAAGAGGTTCGTTGCTGCCTCCCCCGTACGGGAATACGGGACAGGCGCCCCCGCAAGTAACGAAGCTCCGGGGAGTGGTTGGCTGAGCACCGGCAGGACACTGTGGCAGGCGAATGGATGGCGCCCCCACGATGGATGTGTCCTGATTGGTGAATGAATGCGGGGAGGGATGCTTCGTGCTGGCACGGCGGGTGCTCCTGGTTGACGATCATCCGGTGTTTCGCACCGGTCTGCGGCGGGTGCTGGAAGCGACCGGACGCTACGAAATCGTCGGGGAAGCGGGCAATGCCCACGAGGCCATTCGGGCGGCGGAGGAAACGCGCCCGGGTCTGATTCTGCTGGATGTCCAACTGCCGGGGATCACCGGCCTGCGCATCACCCGGATTCTGCGGCGCAAGCAGACACGGGCGCGCATCGTGGTGGTAAGCGTGCACATGGATGACGACCGCATCATCGAGGCGGTGCGCGCCGGGGCGGTTGCGTTCTTGCAGAAGGACATCGGCGCCGAGGCGTTCGTCAGTTCGCTGGCGCGGGTCTGCGCCGGGGAGAATCTGCTGCGCTCGGAAATGCTGGCCCGGCCGGAACTGGCGCGGCGGCTGCGCGCCGAGTTGAAGCTGCCCGGCGAGTCCACCAGCCCGGAGGGGCCAATGCCGCTCTCCACCCGCGAGCTGGCGGTGCTGGATTGTGTGGCGCAGGGGCTGTCCAACCGCGAGATCGCAGACGAGTTGTTCGTCTCCGAGCAGACGGTCAAGAACCACATGACCTCCGTACTGCGCAAGCTGAACGCCACCGACCGCGTCGGGGCGATTCTGCACGCGGTGCGGCAGGGCTGGATGGAAGTGACGCCGCCGGCAGCGCAACTGGTGCTGGAGCGTGGCGCGGAGATGGACGAGGCGCGCTCGGCGTAGCCCGCGCCCGTGTCTTCACCGCTGGCCCCCGGCCTGTTCGCCGGGGGCCGCTTTGCGCGCCGTATACTCGCGCTGTTACGGCCCGACGGACGGGACCATCGATGCTTAGGAGTACGGTTTCATGGAACTCGTGCCTTCGGATACGCGTGTCTTTCTGTTCCACAGCGGTAGCGCCTCGCGCGATACCAGCGGCGCCATGGATGACGTCAACCAGTGGCTGAGCAAGGACCGCTCCGCTGGCCAGTACGCCAACCTGCGCGTGCGTGATATCACCGTCACGCCGGATGGCGCGGGTGGGGTGTACACCGTGGTGGTCTGCACGCTGGGCCGCGTGGCCGATGTCGTCGTCGAAACGATCATCGAGCCGGCTGAGTAGACCCTCACGTAGATGACCTCACGCGTCGCCCTGCTCGCTGGCCCGGCCACCTACCGGGGCGACGCGTTCCTGAACGCCGCACGCCGCCTCCGGCTGGAGGTGCTGCGGGTGGTGGATACCCCGGCGGCGCTGACCTCGGAGCAGCCCTCGCCCGGCTGGCTGCCGCTGGACTTTGCGGCGCCGGATGCGGCCATCGCGGGGCTGCGCGCGGCGCATGAGGCCGCGCCGCTGGCTGCGGTCATCGCGCTGGATGACAGCGCCACCATGCTCGCGGCGTCTGCAGCGGCGGCGGTCGGGCTGCCGCACAATGACCCATCGGCGGCGTTGGCCGCCCGCAACAAGTGGACGATGCGGGGCGCGTTGCTGCTTGGCGATGTGCCTGTGCCGGAATTTCGGCTAGTGCCGCTCTCCGAAGACCCGGGGCCGAAGGCAAGCTGGGTTGGCTACCCGGTGGTGGTGAAGCCGACCACGCTTTCAGGTAGCCGGGGCGTGATCCGCGCCGATAACGAGGCGGAGCTGCGCGAAGCCTTCGCGCGGGCGGGCGCCATTGCTCGCGAATCTGCGCAGGGGCCGGACGCCGAAGCCCTGCTGATCGAGCGCTACCTGCCGGGGGTAGAGGTCGCTCTCGAAGGGCTCCTCACCGGCGGCGAACTCCGCACCCTGGCGCTCTTCGACAAGCCGGACCCGCTGGAAGGCCCGTACTTCGAAGAAACCATCTACGTGACGCCCTCGCGGTTGGAGCCAAACGTGCAGGCCGCCATTTCGGCGCGCACGGCCGAGGCAGCGGCTGCGCTGGGCCTGCGTGAAGGGCCGGTGCACGCCGAGCTGCGCGTCAATGACGACGGCGTCTGGCTGATCGAGATGGCGGGCCGCTCCATTGGCGGGCTGTGTTCGACCGTGCTGGAGTTTGGCGCCGGCATCAGCCTGGAGGAGCTGATCCTGCGGCACGCAGTGGGCCTGCCGCTGCCCGACACCGGCATGACCGGCGCGGCGGGCGTGATGATGATCCCCATCCCGCGCGGGGGCATCCTGCGCGGCGTCACCGGCGTCGAAGCCGCCTCTGCAGTGCCGGGTGTGACGGGCGTGGAGATCACCGCGCCGCTGCATCAGCCGCTGGTCCCGTTGCCCGAAGGCTCCAGCTATCTCGGCTTCATCTTTGCGCGCGGCGATTCCCCCGCAGAGGTGGAAGACGCGATCCGGTCTGCTCACGCCTGCTTGACGTTTCAGATTGGACCGGCGATTCCGCTGCGCGTGATGTAGGCCGTCCTCCAGGGAGCCGCTCCCTACCGCGCAGCCACTGGCGCTAGCGAAACACCCAGCAATGCCGCCAACTCGTCGTGCGTGCTGGCGATGGCGAGGGGCGCGTGCGCTTCGAGCTCGCCCGGCGCGGCGTAGCCGAAGCGCACCGAGATCGTCTCGATGCCGAGTTCCCGCGCGCCCTCGATATCGTGCTCGCGGTCGCCGACCATGATGATGCGGTCTGGCGGCGGGACCTCCGGCAGATCGCGCAGCACGCGCGAAATCACGTCCGCCTTGGTGCTGATCGCATCGTCAAAACTGGCGCCGCCCATGACGGCGAAGAAGTGGTCCAGCGCGAAGTGCTCCAGAATGCGGTGGACAAATGGCTCGCCCTTCGTGGAGGCGACCACCAGCGTGGCGCCTGTGTCGGCTACCGCCTGCAGCAGCGCCGGAGTCTGCGGGAACATCTCGTTCTCCAGCAGGCCGACTGTGCCGTATCGCTCGCGGTAGGCGGCGACCGCGCGCACGGTCTGGTCGGGATCGAAGCCGTAGTGCCCGGCGAACGTGTCGCGCAGCGGCGGCCCGACGAAGGGCCGCATTGCATCGAGGTCATCCACCACGATATCGAACTGGGCCAGTGCGTGCTGCACGGAGCGGGCGATGCCGACGTGCGAATCGGTCAGGGTGCCATCGAGATCGAAAATGACGAGGTCGTACCGTCGATTGGAATCCGTCACGCGTGGCTCCCCTGTTTCGTCAATTGCTTCAGCCATGGTGATACCCGCCGTCGCGCCGGGTGGCAAGGTGGTTGCCGCCCAACCCGGCCCGGGGTTACGCGAGGCCGATCCGCATGCCCAGCACGGCCGCTTCGGAGCGTGACGAGGCGCCGAGCTTCTGCAGGATTGTGCTGACGTGCTTCGAGGCCGTGCGGATGCTGATGAACAGCGACGCGGCAATCTCGCGGTCGCCTTGCCCGGCGATAATGAGCCGCAGCACCTCAGCCTCGCGCGGGGTCAGCCCCAGCCGGATGGCTGCTTCCTGCGAGCCCGGGGCGGTCAATCCCTCCGGGGTGGCATGCTGCATGGTGGAGAGGATGTCCCACGCATTGGCGTAGCCGGCGCGCCACTGCGCGGTGAAGCTGGCCCCATCGAGGTGCACGGCGGCCAGGGCTGTCGCGCGTTCGACCCGCGCCTGGTAGTAGTACGGAACGGCGAGATCCGCCTGATTGCGGATTGCCTCGATTGCTCCCAGGCGGCGCGCGGCGCCTTCGCCATCGCCCTCCATGGCGTCGGCCAGCGCCAGGCCGACGAGGGTCGTCAGCCCCTCCCAGGACACGCCCGAGCGTGCCGAGCTTTTCGCTGCTTCATGGAGCAGTTGGCGGGCCAGCCGGATATCGCCCAGTTCAAGCAGCGCCCCGGCGTAGTCGCTGAACACGATGGTGGTGACCAGCGCGCTGCCGGTGCGCCGCAACAGCTCGACCGCGCGCTCGTAATGGCGCAGGCCGAGATTTGAGTTCCCTTGCCCGAAGGCGGCCATGCCCCGCGTCGAGTGCATGTAGGCGGTCGTAGTGAGATCGGTCGACGTGGCGGCCTCCGCCATCAACGCGAGTCCGTGATCCAGGTGGGCGGCGCCGGCCTCGAGATCGCCGCCGTAGAACTTCGCCACCGCCACCATCCACTCGGCGCACCCCTCGGCAATTGAGTCGCTCGCCTCGATGGCCGCAAGCCGCGCCTGCTCGGCCAGCGCGCCAAACGCGGCGATGTCGCCGGTGTGGGAGGCGAGCGAGGCCGCCACGTACAGCGCGCGCGCGCGAACCAGAGGCGGCAGGGGGTGCGGCGACGCGAGCCCCTGTGTGACCCAGCCCAGTCCATCCCGCACATCGTATGAGGTCAGGAACCAGTTGACCGCCCAGCAGAGGCGCAACGCCAGTTCGGCATCGTGAGCCAGGCCCCAGACGACGGCGGCGCGGATATTCGCCTGATCCGCGCGATACCGGGGCACCCAGGTGGTCTCCTGATGGCCGTAGAGCTCAGGCGCCACCCGTTCCGTCAGGTCGCGGAAGTAGTGGGCGTGCGCGCGTTCCGCCTCGACTCGTTCCCCGGCAGCGGCGAGTTGCTCCAGGGCGTACTCGCGCACCGTTTCCAGCAGCGTGAACCGCTGCGTGGTTCCCACGCTGTCCCCGCGCGCCAACAAGCTGCGGTCGACGAGGGCGGCGATCAGCTGCAGCGTCAGGTGCTCCGCTTCCTCGGCGCCACCCAGTTCCGGAAAGCCCACCGCCGTTGCGGCATCGACCGCGAAGCCGCCGCGAAAAACCGCCAGCCGGCGCAGCAGGCGCGCCTCTGCGGGGGTGAGCCGGTCCCAGGACCAGGCGATCGCGGCGCGCATTGTCTGGAAGCGGGCCTCGTGATCGGCGGGGCCGCCGGTCAGCAGCGGCAGCCGGGTGTCGAGGCGCTCCAGCAGCGCCGGCAGCGAGAGCAGCCGCACCCAGGCCGCCGCCAGCTCGATCGCCAGCGGTAAGCCATCGAGGCGGCGGCAAATCTCGGCCACCGTGGCGACGTTGCCCGTGGACAAGGAGAAATCGGCTTCGACTGCTTGCGCGCGGGCAGCAAAGAGCTGCACGGCTGGCAACGCGGCGGTCGCTGAGGCCGGCAAGGTGCGCGGCGCCGCGAAGGGCGCGACGGTCACGCGCTGCTCCTGCTGGAGCTGCAGCGGCTCCCGGCTGGTGGCCAGGATGGTCAGGTGTGGGCAGCGTTCCAGCAGCGCCGCGACGAGGGCGCGCAGATCCGGATCGAGCAGGTGCTCCAGGTTGTCGAGGATGAGGAGGAGCCGCCGCGTGCCGATGGCCAGCGCCAGCGAATCGAGAAGACTGTGCCCGGGTTGCCCGCGCACCCCGAGCGAATCGGCCAGTAGGGTGGCGGCGTGGTCGGCGCTGGTGGCCGGGGCCAGACTGATAAAGGCGGCCCCGTCCGGAAACGCGTCGTCCATCTCCTCACTGGCGGCAATGGCAAGGCGCGTTTTGCCGACGCCGCCGGGCCCCAGCAGGGTGATGAGCCGGCGTTCGGGGTTCGCCAGCATACGCTGGAGCTGCGAGATCTCCTCGGAACGCCCGAAGAACGAGGTCAGGGTGCGCGGAAACCCGGTCCAGACCGGGTTGGCGACCGGGGCCAAGAGCCGGGGCGAGTTCGAGGCCGGGTTGTCTGGCGCCGCTCGCTTCATCGTGCCGTCCCTCAGACCAGACTGAGGCGCACGCCGCGCACGGCGGCGTCGGCGCGCGAGGAGGCGCCGAGTTTCTGCAGGATGGAGCCCACGTGCTTCGAGGCCGTGCGAACGCTGATGAAGAGTGTGGCGGCAATCTCGCGGTCGGCCTGCCCGTCCACCAGCAGCCGCAGCACCTCGGCCTCGCGCCGCGTCAGTCCCATCCGGCGCGCCGCTTCCTGCGCTGGGTGGGCCGTCAGGCGCTCCATGGCGGCGTCCTGCATGGTCGAGAGGATGTCCCACGGATTGGCGTACCCGGCGTGCCATTGCGCGTCGAAGCTGGCCGGATCGAGCAGCGCTGAAGCCAGGGCGGTGGCGCGTTCAAGGCGGACCTGATAGAAGTTGGGGATCGCGAAATCGGTCTGTTTCCAAATCGCTTCGATTGCTCCCAGGCGGCGCGCCGCGACTTCCCCATTGCCTTCCATGGCGTCCGCCAGCGCCAGACCGGCCAACGTCGTGGCTCCTTGCCATGGCGAACCACACCGCGCCGAGTGCCGCGCAGCCTCAAGCAGCAGTGCGCGCGCCCGCGGGATGTTGCCCAGTTCGAGGAGCACGCAGGCGTAGTCGCTGAACACGATCGTGGAGACCAACGCGCTCCCTGAGTGCGTCAGAAGATCGACAGCGCGATCATAGTGGCTCAGGCCGAGCGGGACGTTCCCCTGAGCCAGAGCGGTCATCCCGCGCGTCGAGTGCATGTAGGCTGCCGTCGTGCGATCAGTCGGCGTGACGGCTTGCGCCATCAGTGCGAGGGCGTGGTCCAGAATCTCGGCGGCAGCGTCAATCTCCCCGTCGTAAATTCGCTCGACCGCAACCATCCACTCGGCGTTGCCTTCGGCAATCTCGTCCCCTGCCTCGATGGCCGCGATCCGCGCCGCTTTGCCCAGCCTGCCGGTGGCGGCGTTGTCGCCGGTGAGTGACGCGAGTGAGGCCGCCACGTACAGCGCGCGGGAGCGGACCAATGGCGGCATGGGTTGCCGCGAGGCCAGACCTTCGGTCATCCAGACCAGGCCATCGCGCAGGTTGTACCATGTCAGGAACCAGCCGAGCCCGCAGCAGAGACGCAGGGCGAGTTCCGCATCGTGCGCCAGGCCCCAGGCCACGGCCGCGCGGATGTTCGCCTGATCCGCGCGGTACCGCGGCAGCCAGAGGGTCTCCTGGTGGCCAAAGAGATCCGGCGCCACGCGTTCCGCCAGATCGCGGAAAAAGTGGGCGTGCGCCCGTTCCGCGTCCGCCTGCTCACCGGCGGCGGCAAGTTGCTCCAGTGCGTATTCGCGCACCGTCTCCAGCAGCGTGAAGCGCTGCGTGGACCCGACGCCGTCACTCCGCGCCAGCAGGCTGCGGTCGGCGAGGGCGGCAATCAGGTGCAGGGCGCGATGTTGTGCGTCCCGGGCGGAGCCCGGTTCCGGAAAGCCGGCGGCAGCAGCAGCTTCCACCGTGAAGCCGCCACGAAACACGGCCAACCGGCGCAACAGACGCGCCTCTTCCGGCGAAAGGCGGTCCCAGGACCAGGCGATGGCGGCGCGCATGGTCTGGAAGCGGGCGGGCTGGTCCGCCGGACCGCCCGTCAGCAGCGGCAGGCGTTCATCGAGCCGTTCCAGCATCGCCGGCAGGGAGAGCAATCGCACCCAGGCTGCGGCCAACTCGATCGCCAACGGCAGCCCATCAAGGCGGCGGCAGATTTCGGCCACGGTTTCCACGTCGGCTTCGCGCAGGGAAAAATCGGCCTGCACCGATTCCGCGCGGGCCGTGAAGAGCTGGATCGCGGGCAAGGCGGCTGCGGCAGGGCTGGGCAGCGTGCGCGGCACGGCAAACGGCGCGACGGTAACGCGCTGCTCCTGCTGCATCTGCAGCGGTTCCCGGCTGGTGGTGAGGATGGTCAGCTGCGGGCAACTCTCCAGCAGCGTCGCGATCAGGGCGCGCAACTCCGGGGAGAGCAGATGCTCCAGATTGTCCAGCAGGAGCAGGATGCGCCGCGACTGAATGGCCAGTGACAGCGATTGCGTGACGGTGTGGCCAGGCTGCCCGCGCACGCCGAGCGCGTCCGCAATCAGGCTGGCAGCATGGTCCGCGCTGGTCGCCGACGCCAGGCTGATGAACGCCGCGCCGTCCGGGAACTCGTCGTCCAGATCCTCACTGGCGGCAATGGCGAGGCGCGTCTTGCCGACGCCTCCGGGACCTAGCAGGGTGATGAGCCGGTGGTTGGGGTTCCCCAGCAGGCGCTGCACCTGGGAGATTTCCCCGGTGCGTCCAAAGAACGAGGTCAGTGTCCGCGGGAACCCGGTCCAGACGGGGCTGGCAACGGGCGCCAAAAGCCGAGGCGTGGCGCGCTCAGGGCGGATATCCGTGTCTGCTCGTTGCACGTTGCCCCCTTTCACACCAGTCCGAGCTTCATACCCTGCACCGCTGCCTCGGAGCGCGAAGAGACGCCGAGTTTTTGCAGGATGGCGCCCACATGCTTCGAGGCAGTCCGCACGCTGATGTAGAGGGACGCGGCGATCTCCCGGTCAGCCTGCCCGGCAATCAGCAACCGGAAAACCTCGGCCTCGCGGCGGGTCAGACCAAGTTTGCGCGCCGTCTCCCGGGCCTGAGCTCCGTCCGCTGGACCGGCGGCGGTGTCGATCATCGCATCCAGCACATCGCGGTACTGCCCGTACCCGGCCGCGTGCACTGCCGCGAAGGCGAAGGCGCCGAGCTCCGCCTCCGCCAGTTCGGTGGCCCGCGCCAGGCGCATCTGATAGTAGGGGGGAACGGCAATATCGGCGCGGCGCCAGATGGCCTCGATGGCCCCCAGCCGGCGCGCCGCGCGTTCGGCGTTGCCCTCGATGGCATCCGCCAGCGCCAGTCCCACCAGCGTCGTCGCCCCCTCCCAGGTCAGGGCCGAGCGGTCTGCGTGGCGGACCGCCTCCCCCAGCACGACGCGCGCGCGCGGCATGTTGCCCAGTTCGATGAGCACGCAGGCGTAGTCGCTGAAGACAATTGTTGTGATCAGGGGGCTGCCCGACCGGGTGAGGAGCGCGACGGCGCGGTCGTAGTGGGTGAGGCAGCGCCCCCGGTTGCCTTGCGCCAGCGCGATCATGCCGCTTGTCGAGTGCATGTAGCCGGCCACGGTCAGATCGGTCGGCGTGGCGGCCTGCTCCATCAGCGCGTTGCCGTAGTCCAGAACCTCATCAGCAGCGGCAAAGTTGCCGTCGTAGGCGTGATGCACCGCGACCATCCAGCACGCCAGGCCTTCGGCGATGGGGTCGCCGGCTTCGATGGCGGCGATCCGGGCCGCCTCACCCAGCGCGCCCGTGGCTGCGTTGTCGCCCGTCAGCGAGGCGAGGGAGGCCGCCATGTACAGCCCCCGTGCCCGGACCAGCGGCGGCAGCGATTGCGGCGCGCGCAGGCCCTCCGCCAGCCAGACGACGCCATCGCGCAGCCCGTACCAACTGAGGAACCAGGCCAGCGCATAGCAGATCCGGATCGCCAGCGCCGCGTCGTGCGCCAGCCCCCACGTGACCGCCGCGCGGATGTTGGCGTGGTCCGCCCGGTACTGCGCAATCCAGACGCGTTCCTCGCGGCTGAACAGGACTGGCGCAATCTGCTCGGTGAGGCCGAGGTAGTAGTGCGCGTGGGCGCGCTCGGTTGCGGCCTGTTCACCAGCGCTGGCGAGTTGCTCCAGCGCGTACTCGCGCACCGTCTCCAGCAGGGTGAAACGCGGCGCCAGGCCGACCGCATCGGCGCGGGTCAGCAGGCTGCGGTCTGCGAGCGCGGCGATCAGGTGCAGGGTGGTCTCGGTAGCGTCCCGGGCGTCGTCTGTCTCCCCGCCGTCAACCGCGGCAGCGGCCTCCAGGGTGAAGCTGCCGCGGAAGACCGCCAACCGGCGCATCAGGCGCGCTTCGTCCGGCGTCAGGCGATCCCAGGACCACGCAATGGCGGCGCGCATGGTCTGGAAGCGGGCCGGCTGATCCGCGAGTCCGCCGGTCAGCAGCGGGAGCCGGTCGCTGAGGCGGTCGAGCAGGGCAGGAAGCGATAGCAGCCGGACCCACGCCGCGGCCAGCTCGATCGCCAGCGGCAACCCATCGAGGCGGCGGCAGATTTCGGCGACCGTCTCCACATCAGGCTCATGCAACGTAAAGCCGGCCTGCACGGACTGCGCGCGCGCGGTGAACAGCTGCACCGCCGGTGATGCGGCGGCCGCAACGCTTCCCGACCCTGCGGCGGGCGCCGCGAACGGCGCGACGGCAAACCGCTGTTCCTGCTGCATCTGCAGCGGTTCCCGGCTGGTCGCCAGGATGGTCACGTGCGGGCAGCTCTCCAGCAGCGTTGCGAGTAGCGCGCGGAGATCCGGATTGATTAGCTGTTCGAGGTTATCGATGACGAGCAGCATCCGCCGTGAATGGATCGCTGCCACCAGCGATTGGGTGATGGTGTGACCGGCCTGCCCACGGACGCCGAGCGTTTCCGCGATCAGACTGGCGGCGTGGTCCGGGCTGGTGGCGGTTGTCAGATTCAGAAAGGCCGCGCCGTCTGGAAAAGCCTCATCCAGATCATCGCTCGCGGCGACTGCCAGCCGCGTTTTCCCAACGCCACCCGGCCCCAGTAGCGTGATCAGCCGGAAATCAGGATCGCGCAGCAAGGCCTGTAGCTGCGCAATTTCCTCGGTGCGCCCGAAGAACGAGGTTTGCGTGCGCGGAAATCCGGCCCAGACCGGCTCCACGATGGGCGCCAGCAGGCGTGGTGGCGGCCGCTCGATCAGGCTGTCCGGTGTGGCGCGTTGCATGGACCCTCCCGTCAGGCCAGCCCTAGGCGCACGGCGCGCGCGGCCGCTTCCGCCCGTGAGACGGCGTCGAGTTTTTGCAGGATCGCGCTGACGTGTTTGGAGACGGTGCGTTCGCTGATGAACAGCTGCTCGGCGATCTCGCGGTCCGTGCGCCCGACGATGATGAGTTCCAGCACGTCGTGTTCCCGCCGGGTGATGCCGCTTGCCGCCAAATCGTTGCTCATGCCTGCGCCCGCGCCAGCCACGCCGGACATGGTGAAGACCGCGTCCAGCACCGGGAGTGGGTCGCGCCGCCCGCGCTCCCAGTCATGGGTGAAGGCGGACACGCCCAGCTGTTCAGTGGCCAGATCCCTGGCCTGGTCTATCTGATCCTGGAAGTTGGCCGGAATGACCATCCCCGTGCGCGCAATGAGCGCGGCGATGGCGCCCAGCCTGCGCGCGGCGCGCAGCGCGTGGCCCTCGCGCGCGTCAACCAGGGACACGCCGATCAATGGGAGCGCCGCCAGCCAGGCAACCCGCGAATCCCTGGCCAGGCGCAACGCCTCGTTGAGCAGATCGCGAGCCGCATCGCTCTGCCCCGCCTGAAGATGCCACATGGCGTAGGCCGCCAGCACGATGATGGGGACGCTCATGCCCCCTGCCAGACGAAGTTCGGCCGCCGCCTGGTGGTAGGCGGCCTGGCACCGGGCGTGATCCCCCATGATGAGGTCCAGCACCGCGCTGTTCGCCAGCGCGTAGGCCCGGTTGGTGCGCTCGGTGTCGGTCACCGGCGCCTCCATGAGCGCCAGGGTCGCGTCAAAGGCGCGGCGCGATTCCTCCACCTGGCCGGTGAACATACCCGATAGCGCGTACATCCAGGTGATTTCGCCGTGCAGCCAGCGGTCATCCACGCCGGGAAGGAGCGCCATCCCCTGCCGGGTCAAGGCGTCGCTGGCGGCAAAGTCGGCGGCCAGCAGCGCCAGCGATGCCGCCGTGCGCAGCGCGCGCAGGCGTTGACGCGGGGAACTGGCATCGGGCAGCGCCAGCGCCTGCGTCAACAGGGTCCGTCCTTCCGGCAGATGCCGGAGGGCCCAGTAGATCCACAACGCCGCCAGCAGGCTGAGCGCGGTGTCCGGATCGTTGGCCATGCCCCAGGCGATGGCCTCGCGCAGATTGCTGGCGTCTTCCGCGTAGATATCGAACCAGTACGCCTCGCGCGGCCCCAGCAGTTCCTGCTCCGCGCGGTCCGCCAACGTCCGGTAGAACGCCGCGTGCGCCGCTTGCGCCTCAGCCACACCGCCGGCGGCGACTAGCTGCTCGAACGCAAACTCGCGCACCGTTTCGAGCATGGCGAACCGCTGCGTCGCCCCAATGGCCTCCGTGCGAAAGAGCAGGTGCTTGTCGCAGAGCGCGGCCACCAGCTGCAACGGCGGGCGCTGGCGGCTGGCGCCTACCGCGTTCGCCAGCGAGGCGGCGCCCTCCAGAGAAAACCCACCGCGAAACACGGCCAGCGCGCGCAGCAGGAGCGCTTCCTCTGGCGGCAAGCGGTCGTACGACCAGGCGATGGCGTCGCGCATGGCGCGGTGGCGGGCCGGCTGATCGGCCGGGCCGCCCGTGAGCAGCGGGAGACGCTCGGACATCTGGGCGAGCAAGGCGGTCGGCGAGAGCACGCGCACCCAGGCCGCCGCCAGCTCGATCGCCAGGGGCAGGCCATCACCCCGCCGGCAAATCTCGCCGATGGCCACCATGTCGGCTGGCTCCGGCGAAAACGCCGGCGCGACAGCTTGCGCCCGCGCCACAAACAAGCGCACCGCGTCCAACTGCCGGATGGCGGCAGCCTCGGCGCCCGGAGCCGGCGCGGGCATGGGCGCGACCGCGATGCACCGTTCGGAAGCCAGATGCAGCGGTTCTCGGCTGGTGGCCAGCAGCGTCACATGGGGGCACTGCTGCACCAATTGCGCGATCAGCTCCTGCAGCTCTGGGCCCGCGAGATGCTCCAGGTTGTCGAGCACGAGCAGCAGGCGCTGACCGTGCAGCGCGGCGATGACCGATTCCAGCGTGGGGCGATCTGGCGCGCTCCGCACGTT
>JASGGF010000082.1:0-14925 GCA_047605145.1 Thermomicrobiales bacterium
CCCTTCGCAAAGGCTGACAAGGGAAGGTATTCGGGTACAGGCTGACGGCGCGGCGACGGCCCCCACCCCCAGCCCCTCTCCCGATGCGCGGGAGAGGAGAGCCGATTCGCGACAGCGACGTGGAACGCTGGCGCAACCCTGCCGAATCCACCGCAAGCGTCCGGGGCAAGAGCCCCTCTCCCGCGCATCGGGAGAGGGGTTGGGGTGAGGATTCCTACTGCGGCAGCGTCAGGCCGCGCAACAGCCGCTCGCGCAAATCGACCTGCTCGTTGTAATCCGCCGTCGGCACGTTCTGGACGATCGCCAGCACGCCGGCCTCGTTCGGCAGCGGCACGCACCCCACGAAGAGGGTGTACGGCTCAACGCGGTTGTTGAACGCATAGTCGTGGTCATAGATGGCGAAGGCGCCCGTCGCCGCCGTGCCGCCCTCCAGCGGCTGCCCCTGCTCGTCGGTAGCCAGCCGGGCGTTGCTGACGTTGGGATCGCTGATCAGATCCGTGACGAACGCATCGACACACGCCTGCGGATCGCCATCGAACGCGTTCTCGCCCGTCAGCGTGATGTAGCTGGAGCCGTTGGAGAGGACGAGGCGGTCCCGGCCATTGCTGGAGACGTTGTCCGTCTCCGTCCACGTCTGGTTGTACCCCAGCGTGTAGCCAAACGTCGGGCTCTTGTAGGTCGTGCTCGGCGCGGGAGCCTGCGCCGCTTCCTCGCTCGCCTCGAAGGACGCCGCCGAGGCCGCCAGCGAGACGATGACATCGGTGGCCGCGCCGTCCGCCGAGGGGCGCAGCGTCACGAAGCCGCTGTAGCCGGAATCCTGCTGCTCCTTCGCCTCCAGCACCAGCCCGTCCGCCGGCATCCACGGGGCGACGGGCCGCCCGCCGACATCGGCGCAGGCCAGATAGGTCGCCTTGTTCGTCGGGCTCTCGTGAATGTGGATCGAGAACGGCTCGCTGAAGAGCTGCTCCAGCGGCACATTCGCCTCACCGGCGATCAGCTCCACCGTGCCCACTGCGCCGCTCTCATCCTGCACCCGGTAGGTGCGGATATCCGGCAGCGAGTAGATCACGATGCCCAGATCCTCGCAGTTGCCCGCGTGGATGTGCGCCAGCCGCGTTGGATCGACTGGCTGCAGGGCCTGTGGCGCAAGGTTTGGGTCGCTGGCGGCTGCGGCTGCAATGTCCACCGGCGTGGTGGTCGCGTCGGCGTCTGGCGTGGCGGCCGCGCCGTGGTCGTGGCCTGCCGCCTCGGTCACGGTCACCGTGCCGGTCTGGTCCGCCGCGTACGTTGAGGCGTAGGTGACTTCGCCCGGCGTCTCGAAGGTGAAGCTGAACGACTCGCCGGGGTCAAGCCGCCCGGAGTTGAACGAGCCGTCGTCCGCCGCCACCCCTTGCAGGTCGATGCCGGTGTTGGTCCACGTCACCGTGGCGCCGGCCGGCACGGTGACCTCCGCCGGCTCGAAGCCGCCGCCGCTGACCTGCACGGCGACATCGGCCTCCTGTGCCCGCGCGATAGCCGTGGGCCAGAGGCCCGGCCCCGAAAGCGGTAGCGCCAGCGCTACGATCAGCGCCAGCCAGAGAGCATGTATTGCGCGCATCGGTGAGAACTCCCGGTGTTCCAGACGAGGCGACGAAGCATGTGCAAGTGTGCCGCCGCCGGGCCGTGGCGTCCAACGCCGTCGCCTCCCTCCGCCTCAGCGCGCTCGCGCCGCCGTGATGGCCGCCACCAGATCGGGAGCGCCCGGATCGATCACTGGCGGATCGAGCGCGATCAGGTCGATGTGCATCAGGCCGGAGCCGGTCGAGAAGATCACCGTCTGGTCGCTGGCCTGCAGGAACCCGGCTTCGCGCAGCTTGCGCGCCGCCGCCACCGCCGCGCCCGATTCCGGCGAGGCGAACAGCCCCTCCAGCCGGGCCAGCGTGCGCATCCCCTCTAGCAGCTCCGCGTCGCTGACCGTGATCGCCGTGCCGCCGCTCTCCCGCACCGCGTCGAGGATCAGGTAGTCCGCGATAGCGGCGGGCACGCGGATACCGGGCGCGATGGTGTGCGCATCAGGGAAGCGCGGCGCGTGGCGCTCGCCCGCGTCGTACGCGCCTACCAGTGGCGCGCACCCTTCCGCCTGCACCACGATCATCTTTGGGCGCTCCGGCCCGATCAGCCCCATCGCCTCCAGTTCCGCGAACGCCTTCCACATTCCGACGATGCCGGTGCCGCCGCCGGTGGGGTAGATGATGGCGTCCGGCAGCCGCCAGCCGAGTTGCTCGGCGACCTCCAGCCCCATCGTCTTCTTGCCCTCGGCACGGTACGGCTCGCGCAGGGTGGAAACATCGGTCCAGCCAAACTCAGCCGCCCCGGCGCGGATCACCTTGCCGCAATCATCGATCAGGCCGTTCACCAGCAGCACCTCGGCCCCGAGCGCCACGCATTCCGCCAGCATCGCGGCGGGGGTGTCCGCTGGCATCGCCACTACCGCTTTCAGCCCGGCGCGTGCCGCGTAGGCCGCCGTCGCAGCGGCGGCGTTGCCGGCAGAGGGCAGCGCTACCGTTTCGGCGCCCAGCTCCCGCGCGCGCCCCACGGCCATCGCCAGCCCGCGCGCCTTGAAGCTGCCCGTCGGGTTCAGCGCCTCGTCCTTCACGCGCAGGTCGTCGAAGCCGAACGCCGCCGCCAACCGCGGCGCGCGGTGCAACGGCGAGCCGCCTTCGCCCAGCGTCGGGGCCGCCGCCGGGTCCTGCATCGGCAGGATTTCGGTATACCGCTGCAAGTCCCACGGCCGTCCGCGCAGCGCTTCCGGCGTCATCGTCCGCGCGGCGGCGGCGAGGTCGTAGCGGGCCAACAGCACCTTGCCGCATGACGGGCAGGTGGTGGCCGGCTGATCTGCCGGGTACTGCGCGCCGCAGTTGGAGCATTCCAGATGGGTGAGGGAACTGCGGAGCGTTGTGTCGTCGTGGTGCCTCATTTCCGGACCTTTACGTGATCTCAGGCGAATCAATGCCGCCATTGTGCCCCGATTCGCGCACTCCGTGTTTCGAGCTTGTCGAGAGCGCTTGGCGCCAAGCGTGAGAGACCTCGGCTCCCCTCGCGTCTCGAGCTTTCTGTGAGGCCTCGTTTCCCGCACCCGGACACCCTGTCCGCGCGTCACTGCCAAACCCCGTAGAACCTGCTGGGGTCAAGCGTCAGCCGGCGACGTTATTGTGAACCTGTGCAGATTGGTGGAGACAAACGGCGTGTGGCCGGGAGGAATGGTGATGGGTGAGAAGAATCAGCAGTCACGGCGCGCGGTGCTGCGCCTTGCCGCCGGAGCGGTAACGCTGCTGGCCGGCGGGCTGGTGCTGGCAGACGCGCCAGCGGCGGAAGCGGAAACCACCGGCGCGCTGGGCGGCAAGCGGGGCCGCTACCGCAGCAAGCAGCGGCGCGAGCGGAAGCAGCGCCGCGAGGAGCGCCGCCGGAGCCGCAACCGCGATAGCAAGGGCGCGCCGAAAGGCAAAGCGCAACTTCTCAACGTGGCGCTGTTCATCCACAACCAGCGCGCCGCCGCTGTCTCCGTCCGGCTGTGGCGGATGGACGCCCCGAACGAGATCATCTACTGGAAGGCCGCGACCGACTGGCAGCCGATTGCCGCCAAGCCCGCCACCGGCCCGGATCACTTCATCGACTACGTCGAGGATTCGCGGCGCTTCGCCGTGGCGATCAACGACAACCACGTCATCGAGGTGAACAACCCCTCCATTGGCTACCCGCATGCCACGCTCGGGGTGGGTGGCTGGACAACCGACGGCTGGAGCCCGCAGGGGCAAACCCTCATCAACATGGGCTTCGCGGAGTGGGAAACAGCCAGCGCGGCGGGCTTCACCCTGCAACGCCTCAGCGATACCGCGACGCACAAGCGCTTCCTGCTGACCTTGGTATAGGGAACGCCTACGGCGCCGCCCGCGCCGAAATACGTACACGCAGGGCGAAGGAGTAGCCAGAACTACGCAATCGTAGGCCGGCAAACACGCTGGTCTGCAGTACGTAGACGCCACGCAAATGCGCGAATTGCGTATTTGTACTGATGTCTCCCGGTCGCGCTGGCCCCAGTCTGGGCAAGCGATCCGCGATGGCGCGGATCGCCAGACTGGGAGGCCCGTTCATGCCTGATCTTCGCGCCCGCCTCACCGCGTTCCTCGCGGCCACCTCCATGGCTATTCCCGTGCATGTGCTGGCCACGCTCGCGCTCGTGGGCGCGGCCACGCTGTGGGGGACCTCGCTTGCCGTCAGCAAGGCGGCGATGGCGGTGCTGCCGCCCACGCAGTTGGCCTGCCTGCGCTTCGTCATAGGCGCCGCCGTGCTGGTGGCGCTCTGCCGCCTGAGCGGCGCCCGCCCCGATTTCAGCTTGCGGGCGGCGCTGTTGGGCCTGACCGGGGTGACGCTCTTCTTCGCCACCCAGAACGCCGGGTTGCAGGTGGCCCCGGCCGGCGATGCCACCATCATTCTGGGTGGTGGCGTGCCGCTCGCCTCCACCATCCTCGGCATGGCCTTTCTGGGTGAGCGTCTCAGCCGCTTGCAGATGGCCGGGCTAATCAGCTCGCTGGCGGGGATGGCGCTCGTCGGCTCGCTGCTGAACGGGCAGGGAAGCCGATCCCTGCTGGGGCTGGCGCTACTGCTGGCGGCGGTGCTGAGCGGCGCGGTCTACTCCACGCTGGGGCGGGTCGCGTATCAGGCCACGAACCTGATGCCCATCCTCTCCGGCTGCGCGGTCTACGGCGCGCTCTTCCTCGTCCCGCTGGCGCTGCTGGAGGCGCAGGTCACGGGCGCCCCAACCCTGACCCCGGCGAGTGTGTGGGCGCTGCTCTATCTTGGCGTCGGCTGCTCCGCGCTGGGCTTCGCGCTCTGGGCGTTCGGGCTGCGCCACCTCACCGCCGTCCAGAACGCGCTCATTAGCAACCTCGAACTCCCCATCGGCCTGCTGGCCGCCGCCATGCTCGGCGAGCATCTGCACGGCGGATCGCTGCTCGGTGGGCTGCTGGTCGCCACCGGCGCCACCCTCGCCGTCGCCCGCTGGCCGCGCCGTCGGATCGCACTCGCTACGGCCTGACCGCCTCCTCGCGCCGCGTCGCTTGCTCGCGTAGCGCCAGCAGCGCCGGGCTCTTGCGCACCGGGTAGGGCGCGGCGTCGCGCAGGCGGCGGTGGGGCGCGGGGAGCGCCGCCAGTTGCGCCGCCGCCACGTCACGCAGCGCCAGCACGTCCGGCTCCGGCGTGATCTGCGCGCCACCGCGCATTACCGGGTGCAGCAGCGGCGTGGCGTCCGCCGGGATCGGCTCGTCCTCCAGCTGAATGACGTCCTCCCGGAAATCCCCCACGCGCGCCACCTGCTTGCGCCCCGGCCACGTGCTCTTGTCCCCGGCCACCTTGATCCGCGCCGGGTCGCCGTCGCCTTCGTACCAGACCAGCTTGAAGACCGCGCCCAGCGTGCCGCCCACCGTCCCGCTCTCGATGGCGCCCAACCCGACATCGAGGTTGCCGCCTACGCCAAAGCCATCGATGGGCGCGCCCGCCGCCAGCAGATCGGCAATGCGGAACTCGTTCAGGTTGTCGCTGACCAGCACCCGCGTCTCGCGCAGACCGCCCCGGTCCAGCACCTCCCGCACGTAGCGGCTATCGGCATCGAGATCGCCGCTGTCGAGGCGCACGGCTGCGAGCGTGTGCCCGTGTTGCGCCTGCGCCTCCTGCGCGACCCGCACCGCTGTTTCGATGGCGTGGCGGACATCGTACGTGTCCAGCAGCAGCGAGTAGCTGGGGAGCGTCGCCGCGACGGCGCGGAAGGCGTCCTCCTCGCTGGGGAACGACTGCACCAGCGCGTGGGGGATGGTGCCGGCCGTCGGTACGTTGAAGCGCGCCGCCCCCGCCACATAGGAGGTGCTGGCGCAGCCGCCGATGATGGCGGAGCGCGTCGCGAGGTAGGGGTCCTGCGCCCGCCGGTAGCCGAAATCAGCGATGGGACGCCCCTGCGCCGCTTCGACCAGCCGCGCCGCCTTCGTCGCGATCAGCGTCGAGATACCCACCGCCCGCAGCAGACCCGATTCCAGCAGCAGCGCGTGCCGAAACGGCGCCGTCACTCGCAGCATCGGCTCATCGGGAAATGAGATGATCCCCTCGGCGATGGCGTCGATATCGCCGCTGAAGCGGTAATCGCGCAACTCATCGAGGAACCCGGCGTCGTAGCCCTTCACCGCGCGCAGGTAGGCGAGGTCTTCCCCGGAGAACACGAACTCCCGCACGAAATCGAGCGCCGGCTGCAGGCCAGCCGTCACCATGTACGCCCCGGCGAAGGGCGCCGTGCGGGTGTAGATGTCGAAGGTGGCGAGGCCATTCTGCCCACTGCGCCAGCTCACATACGCGGCGTCGAGGTGGTAAAGATCGAGCGAGAGCCCGCTCACCTGCTGTCGTTCCTGTGCCACGCGCTTCAACGCTCCTGTCGCGACGCCTGTCGACCCTGACGGCTGCATCGGCGCATGGTAGCGGCAGCGGGCGCCCGCGCGCGGCGGCGCCTCCGCTACGGTATCCTGCCTGCCGGGCAGCGGCGCCCTTCGCGTTGGCGACGCGCGGTGACGCCCACCAGCCCGGCGTTGCTGGGGACGGCATCCCACCCCAACGTCATCCCGACGGCGGAGGGAGCTCGTCGGCCGCAGCACGCCTGAGGTCAGCAACGCTTGGACGTTGCCTACGATCATCCCGTATCTGGCCGCCAACGCGCGCGGCACTGGAGCCGCCCGATGACGAACGCGAGCGACCACCTCCCGATCCGGATCGTGGTCTGGGACAGCATCGGCAACACCCTGCTGGGGGTGCGCCCGTGGGCCAGCTGGGAGCCGGCGATACAGGACGTCCTTCTCGCTGAAGATCCGGACGCCGAGGCGCGCGCGCTGCCGCTGGCGGCGCTGCTGCGCGAGTGGGGAGACCAGATCGAGCTAATCTGGTTCAACAGCGCCGACGAGCCGTACGTCCACTTCGGCCAACTCTACGCCGACTACGGCGACAGCCTGCGCTTCACGAAGGACGTGGCCGAGATCAGCGCCGCCGTGGCGGACGCCGATTTCGTGGTGCTGCACAAGGAGCGCCTGCTCGCCGAAGCGGTCCTGAACGCACCCAGCCTGCGCCTCATCCAGCACCTCGGGGAGGACGCCCGCGGTGTGCCGCTCGCCGCCGCGCGGGAACGCGGCATCCCCGTGGCCGCCACGCCGCTGGTGAACTACATCACCGTGGCGGAGCAGGTCTGGGCCTATATCCTGAACTGGAGCAAGCGCCTGCCCGCCCTGCGCGAGCACATGCGCGCCCGCCAGTATGCCGAGCACTGGACCCGCTTCCCCGGCGCCCGCTACCTCGGAGACATGACCCTCGGGCTGCTAGGCATGGGCGAGATCGCCCGGCCCATCGCCCGCGCCGCGCAAGCCTTCGGGATGCGCGTCATCTACTGGGATATCGAGCGCTTCCCGGAGCTGGAATCGCGCTACGCCATGGAGTTCGTGGCGTGGGACGACCTGTTCCGCGAGTCTGATGTCGTCTCGCTGCAACTGGCGCTGAACCCGCAGACGGAGGGGATCATCGGGGCGCGCGAGTTCGCCCTGATGCGCCCGGACGCGCTGTTCATCAACACCGCGCGCGGCGGCCTTGTCGATGAGCCCGCGCTGATCGCGGCGCTGGAGACCGGCCGGATCGGCGCCGTCGCCCTCGATGTCTTCGCCGAGGAGCCGCCCCCGCCGGACAACCCGCTCCTCCTCCTGCACGACACGGCGGACGAGCGCATCACGCTCACCCCGCACAACGCGTGGCAAAGCCCGTGGACGTGGGTACGCGACTCGCAGGAACTGTGGCTCAATGTCGCCCGCTCCCTGCGCGGCGAACCGATCCGCCACCTCATTGCCGAGTAAAGGAGCAGAAAGCCTGTGAACTCAGAGCGTCCGATCCAGTTCGGCGTCTGCCTGCCCATTTTCGCTTGCCCCGGTGTGCAGCTCTTCCGCACCCCGAACATCGCCACGCTCGATCCATCTACGGTTATCCCGTATGGCGCCGTCGCTGAGGCCCTCGGCTACGACGCGCTGTGGGTGGCGGATCACCTGATGCTGGGCAAGGACGAGGCAATCCTCGAAGGGTGGACCGTGCTGGCAGCACTCGCCGGGGCCACGAGCCGCGCCAAACTCGGCATGATCCACATGGCCCACTACTTCCGCCACCCCGCGTTGACCGCCAAAATGGTCGCCACCCTCGATCAGCTCTCCGGCGGGCGCGTCATCCACTTCCTCGATGGGGGCTACCAGCGCCGGGAGTACGTCAACTACGGCCTGCCGTGGAAGGAGGAGATGGCCGACCGTCTCGATGATCTGCACGAGGCCACCGAGCTGATCCTCGCCCTGTGGGCCGCCGATGGCCCGCTCACCTTCACCGGCCAGACGTGGCAGGTCACCGACGCCATCTGCGCCCCAAAGCCCCTGCAGCAGCCGCACCCGCCGCTCTGGTTCGGCGAAGCGGCGCCCGGCGGCCTCGCCGCCTGCGCCCGGTTCGGCCAGGGCTGGAACACCACCCCCGTCGCGCTGCCGGAACTGGAGCGCCGCCTCGCCCTGCTCGCGGACGCCTGCGCCGCCGCCGGCCGCGACATGGCCGAGATCGAACTGTCGCTGGAGACGCAGGTGCTGATCGCGCCCGATCTCGACGGCGTGCGGGAAAAGCTGCGTGCCCTGCTGGCCCTCGCCGGGCAGCAGAACCACCTGCCCCCCGAGATCGCCCCCTACGTCAAGGACTACGCCAACGACCCCGCCACCCTCGCCTTCGCCAGCGGCGCTACCGACGACCTGCCCCCCACCATGGCCGCCGACTGGATCATCGGCACGCCGGAGCAGGTCACCGCCCGCATCGCCGCCTACCGCGAGGCGGGCATCAGCCACTTCATGCTCTGGTTCATGGACGCCCCGGACGATGCGGGAATGCGCCTCTTCGCGGACGCGGTGGCGCCGGGGTTCCTCGCGTGACCTTCGCCCGGCGCAAGAGGGGATCTACAGCGACTTTCCGAACTTGCGTTATCCCGAGCGAAGTCGAGGGATCTCGTCGTTGGCGTTTGCGTAACGATGGACGAGGTCTCTCCACGTTGGTCGAGATGACACCCCTTTAGCAGACCGATCTAGTCCGCTGGCGGCAAGTCGTCCAGATTGATGCGCCACATGCTGGCGCAGTACGGCGGCGTGTCAAGACTCTTCAGGCCGGTCGCGGCAAAGTCTCGGTTATTCAGGAATGCGACATCGGAGATGGCGAATGTCCACGGAAACACGAGTTGCGCGCTGCTCCATGTTTCCCGGTTGAGATCCCAGACCTGTAGAGCGCCTACGCCATCATCGTTGTTGCCGCTCACCACGAGTTGTGCTCCATCGGGACTGAAGACGAGGCCAGTCGTAAAGGTGAACTCGTGAGAAATGGCACTCACCTTACTCCAGTCGTTGGTGTCAAGCACCCGGATGCCAACAGAGCCGACGCTCACGGCAAGCATCGAGCCGTCTGGACTAAAGGCGATGTCGTACACGCTCGCATATGTTTTTCCGCCGTTGAGAGAAATCGCGTCGTGAACCTCCGCTCCAGTGGCTACGTCCCAGATGTGAATGGCTCCGTCCCGTCCCCCCGTCACGATCCGGGCGCCGTCTGGACTGAACGCGATGTCCTTGACGGAGCCGCTGTCGGCAACAATCGGTGAGAGCCACGACGCCAGCGTTGGTAGCTGCCAGAATCGCAGATAGCTGGGACCGTCTTCGGTCTCGCTTGTTGTGGCGAGCAGCTGATACGTCGGGTTGAACGCAAGCGTCGTTACCTCTTCGTCCTCGCCCAACGAGAGGTTGCCCAGAATCTGCCCGGTTGCGACCTCCCACAGAGAAAAGCCTCCGACGCGGTTGGTTGCGGCCAGCCATTGTCCATTCGGAGCGATGTCGATGACGCCTCGCTCGATAAATGAGTTTGGGCGGGCGAACAGCGCGAGGACAGGGGTGTTGGTCTCGATATCGAACAGCCGCACGCGCGAATCATGGGCACCAATCGTCGCCACAATGCCAGCGCGCTGGCTGACGGCGACACTCTGCGCGACGTCTCCATTCGTGACATACGGGACGCCGGGGTCGTTGCAGTCCAGTGACGCGGGCGGCTCCAAGGGCTCCGGCGTCGTCAGCACCGCGACTGCGGGTGGTGCTTGCCCCGCAGCCAGCGTGGCCGTGGGCACTGGCGCGTCCGTCGGGGCCGGCTCCGGCGCGGTAGTCGCTGCCACGGTGGCCGCGTCCCCGGTCGCGGCAGCCACCGGCTCTGCCTCCCCTGTTGCCTCCGCCACCGCGCCCGGCTCCACCTGCCACGTCACCACCTGATACGAGCCGGCGTTGTCGTAGTTGTCCATCTTGGCGTTCGCGACCACGAGGCCGTTGTCTGTGATCACCATGCGGTCACGGATGCTAAAGCCCCGCTCCGGGTCCAGGTCGATCTGGTCGCCATCCTGCCAGAGGACCGGCGTCCATCGGTCATCGTCGTAGGCGCCGACGATCTGCCCGGCGTTATTGATGCCGAGCGCTTCCTTCCTGGCCGATTCCCGGCCTTCGGGGCCCTCCAGCACCCGGATTCTCCCGTCCTCCCACGTCACCGCGCTGAACCAGAAACTGTCCCCGTCCTTCTCCTCGGCGTACCCCACGAGTTGCCCCGCTTCATTCATCGCGTTGACGGTGACGCGCCCGCCTTCGAATGCGGGTAGGCGGCGGGGCTTGCCGTCCGTCCACACCTGGGGGATGCGGTTCAGGTCCGAGTACTGCGCCATCCCCGCCATCTGCCCCTGTTGGTTGGCCGTCGTCACGATGGTGTCGATGTTGAAGATGGTGAGGACCTTGAGCTTGCCATCCTGCCAGTAGACGCCGTGGGTGGTCTCCTCCTCGCGGTTCTCGGTTTGGCCGAGGATCACGCCAGAATCCAGCACCGCCCACACGGTCGTGTCGTTCCCTACCGGGGCGGGCAGCGCGCGCGGCTCCCGGTTCTCCCACACCACCGGTACGTCCTGGCCGCTGGCGTCGTCAAAGCTCTCCCCCACGATGACGCCGCTTGCGTTCACGCCGTAGGCGGCGGCGGAACCCGTTGCGCTCAGGCCGCGCAGCTGCGCGATCTCGCCGTTCTCCCACACCACCGCCCGGCGGATACCGTCCGCGTCTTCGGACTCCCCAACGATCAGGCCGCTTTCGTTGATATCCCACGCCGCGCTCTCGGCATCCTCGCCGCCCAGCGCGCCGAGGTCGGTGACCGTGCCGTTCTCCCACAGGGCCGCGTGGAAGTTCTCCAGCCGCGTCTGCGAGCGGCCCACGATCTGCCCGGCCTCGTTGACCGCGCTGAACTGGCCGTCGCCTTCGGCGTTGCGCAGCGAGGCGATGCTGGGCAGGATCGTTGGCTCGCTCACGCTCACGCTCTGGCGCAGCGCCGCCGCGGCGGGCACGGTGGGCGGCGCTTCCGGCAGCGCCTGCGCGATGCCCGGCGCCAGCATCGCCAGCAGCAGCGCGAGGATGGGGATGATCTGCGTCAGGCGGTGGGGTGACCGTGGGCGCACGGGGGGGACTCCTTTCGCGGCGAGTTCGCCAGCTAGAACAGGGTATCGGGTGGTTGATTGAGCGGGTCGGGGTACTCCCCGTTCAGCGCGGCCAGCAGCGCCGCCGCCTTGGGGTAGAAGCGCTCATCCTGCGGTATCGTCACGAAATCGCCCGGCAGGCTCGGCACGTCGTTCAGCAGCGCCACATCCGGGAAGCAGCCGAAGGGACCATTCTCCCCCAGCCCCGTGAGCGCGCTGCGTCCAATCGGCGCCTCCACCACGATCCGCCCCACGCTCATCTCCGCCGCGTTGGCCAGCGCATGCCACGCCACCTGCCCGATGCCGTACCAGCTGAAGCTGAGGCTGTTGACAAAGGGGTCCACCCAGATGGCGTAGCTGAGGTACACGACGTGGTTGAAGCGCCAGTCGCAGCGCGCCGCGCCCACCAGCCAGGCGCTGGCCGACCACCACACCGTCTCGTAGTCCTCGCGCACGGCGTAGCTCTTGGTGAGGTACGGGTTCGTGACGTTCCACGGGGCGTCCTGCGAAAACGGCTTGAACAGGTCTGAGAAGACCGGCAGTTCCCGTGCGTGGCGGAAGCGCATGCCATTGATGCGCTCCCCCAGCGCGTCCGAGAGCACCGGCATCGCCGTCTCCGCCTGCACGGTCGTCTCGAAGACGAACGCCCACATCAGCATGCGGACGGTGTCTTCGCCGAGATGCTCGCCCGGGCCATGCGCCTCGAAGGTGCGCATGGCCCCGAAACGGAACCCGACGACATCGGCGGGGGCCACGGCGGCGGCCACGCTGGCGGGGGTGATGGCGGTAGCCAGCGCAGCGGCGGAATGCAGGAGCAGGCGGCGGCGGGAGGGCATGGGGGCAGGGCCTTTCCGAACAACGGGCGAATTGGCGATGGCGCGACAGGAAACGAGCTAGATCGGCGAGGTAATCATCACGGCCATCTCCTCCGGCGTCTCGGCGAAGTCATCGAGGTCGGGGTCAATCGTGGAGATCGGGGCGAGGCCAGCGGGGTCCGGGAAGAGCGAGAACACGCCGCCGCTCGCAGGCGTCTCCTCGGTGGCGGCCCGCATCGGGGTGTCGCTCAGCGTCAGGTCCGGCGTCAGCGCGCCAGCGTCGAGCAGCGGCGAGAGCGCCGCCACACCCAAATCCCGGAACGAGTAGTCATGGATGTAGTCGCCCCAACTGCCGGCGGCGGCCAGCGTGATGTACACCCGCTCGCCGTTCACCCAGTCCAGCCGGGCCAGACCGAGCGGCGAACCGCTGGCCTCCATCCACGCCATTTCCAGCTCCGGGCGCAGGGTGTAGGTCTCGATGAAGAAGCCCTCAGGGGGCGCCGTCTCCGGCGGCGTCCCGATGAACGCGTCGGTGAACACCGAGGCGCTCACCCACTCCAGAAAACTGAAGGTGCTCATGCGCTCCTGCATGGCGCCCGTCAGCAGGGGCCGCGCCGCAGCCGCCTGCCCGGGCGTCTCGAAGACCGATACCTGCATCCACATGAACACCACCGGCGGCAATCCGGCCGCGATGGCCGCGTACTCGTCAATCGTCTCAAAGCTGCGGGCGCCGCCGACCCGAAACCCCGGAAAGTCGTCGCCGGTGAGCTGGAACGCGCCCACCACCCCGCCACCGGGGAGCGCGAGCGCCCCAAGCGCGGCGGCGGCGGTCAGCATGGAACGGCGGGTAAGCATGGCTGAGGCCCTTTCACAAGGTGGCAGGGAGGACACGGTGGCCCTACCGAACGGGCAATTCGGGGGCCGGCGTGACGCCGCCCGCCACCGGGTTCATGGCGGCGTTCGCGGCCCGCACCTGCTCCGCGTGGTGCTGGCGCATCAGGTAGCGGAGGCTGTCGGCAATCACCAGCAGCGTCCCCACGATGGCCGCGACGCCGGCCACAAGTGACAGCCATGCGGCGGCTCCATACCATGCGGGCAGGCGCGAAGGGCCGCCAAAGAAGTTCAACTCAAACGAGAACACGAACGCACCCACGTAGGCAGTCAACGCCAGCAACAGCCCGCCGATGAGCACCAGGGGCACGCCGAACTTGCTGGCGGAGCGCACCGGCTTGACGACCATGACGCCAACCAGTGCGATGACCAGCGTGGCCCCGAGAATTTCGAAGCCGAAGCCGCCTTTGAACACCGACCCGATGAACAGGATCACCGTGAGGGCGGCAAACACCCCCGCCGCCCCGCCCAGCAGGTACTCGGCAGCCTTGCACAGCTTCGCACTCAGGGAATCGCGCGTGACCATGAGGTTCCTCCGTGGATGCTCTGCGAATGAACGTGGCGCCCGCGCCTAGTCCTGCCCGGCGCAGATTTCCGGGGTCAGGTTCACTTCCAGAAAGTCGTTGATGCTGCCGTTGGACTCGATGAACTGCTCGATCACCCAGTAGACGTTGTCATTGGCGGCGTCGATGACGGACTCATCGAAATCCCCGCCGAACAGCACGTTGATCGCGCCGATGGCAAACCCCGCCGTGTTCGAGCCGTCGATGGTGTCGCCGTAGGCATCGAACGCCAGCGCCAGTTCCTCGTTGAAGCGCCCCAGCCCCGGCGGCGTCGTCAGCGCGTGCTGGGCGTCGCTCAGGTCGTGGTACTTCTGCGCGTAGTTCATCAGCATGGTGGTGGAACTCAGCGTCCACGAGAGATCGGCGTCCTTCACCTCCTGCAGCAGGGTGTCCGACTGCGCGATGTTGGCGCGGGTGTGCCCCAGCCACGGCTCCAGCGCCGGGCAATGGCGCGGCCCCGGCGGCAGCGTGCCCACCACCGCCAGCCCGGTTAGCCCCAGCGACAACGCCGGGATCATCACGCCGGCGTTGCGCCACGCGCGAAACTGGCCCGCGCGCGGCAGGCCTGGCAGCTTCACGACACACCGCCTTCCATCACCATGGCGGGCGTCACGCACCCGGCGCGGTCTCGCAGCGTGGCCAATCCGCCCGGCAGGCAAATCAGCAACATCAGGAAGATGAACGTGAGATCGGTGGCGCCGGCGCGCAGGATCACCAGCGAAACCGGCGGCACGGCCCACCACAGCAGGCCTGGCTCCATCCTCCCGCGTACCAGCGCCACCGCGCCGTACGCCCAGACGAAGCAGCCGAACGCGCCGGCCAGAAAGACGAGGAAGGGGATGGCGCCCCACGTCAACAGCCGGAGACAATACACGCCGGTTACGAGTGCGAAAACGAACGCGGTTCCCGCAACGAGTCTGGTCATGGCCCCTCCTGAACGAGATGGTGGACAGGCGCGGACGGGTCGCCGGCGGGCCCACTGGGAAGCTCCCGTGGGGACGTGATGTGCCGAACAACCTGCGTGCATCCATGATGACGGGCGCGACAGGTGAAG
>JASGGF010000083.1:0-14864 GCA_047605145.1 Thermomicrobiales bacterium
CTGGCCGTCGCGCCGTGGGCGCGGCAGGCCGAGCGCGCCGCCGCGCAGGCGACCCCGGTCCCGGCGCCCTCCGAGGCGGCGTGGAACGACCTGGGGAATCGCCTTGATGGCCGGCTGTTGCGGGATGGCGACCCGATGTTTGCCGCCGCGATGGAGATCAACGCCTCGCGCTATGCCGCCACCCGTCCGGTGGGAATCGCGGTGTGCGCGACCCCGCGCGACGCCGCGACCTGTGTGTCGTGGGCGCGGGAAACCGGGACGCCGTTCGCGGTGCGCTCCGGTGGGCACTCGTACGCCGGGTTCTCGACCTCGCCGGGCTTGGTCATCAATGTGCGCGCCATGAATGGCGTCTCGGTCAACCCGGCGGAGGGAACGGTCACGGTCGATGCCGGCGTGAACAACGCCGATTTCGGCGATGCGATCGCGCCGTACGCCGTTTACGTGCCGGGCGGGCGTTGCCCGACGGTGGGGCTGTCTGGCCTGACGCTAGGTGGCGGCTGGGGGTTCAGCTGCCGGCACTACGGCCTGACCTGCGACTCGCTGGTGTCCACGGATGTTGCGGTGGCATCGGGGGAGATCGTGACGGCCTCGGAGAGCGAGAACCCCGATCTGTTCTGGGCGCTGCGCGGGGGCGCCGGCGGCAACTTCGGGGTAAACACCTCCTTCACGTACCGGTTTGTGCCGACGCAGGATGTCACCTACATCTCGGCGGGGTGGACCGGCGGCGATACCGCCGCGCTGGTGGATGCGCTGCTGCGGATGCAGGTCGACGCGCCGAACGAGTTGGGCCTGCGCATGAGCGTGCGCATGAACTCCCGGACGCCGAGCTCAAACCCGGCGCCGTACATCATCTCCGTGCTCGGCATGTACTGGGGCGAGCCAGAGGTTGTGCGCGAACTGCTGGAAGGGGCGCAGGCGGTGCAGCCGGCCAGCCGGCTGCGAATCGAGAAGATGTCGTTCGCTTCGGCGCGGAGTGAACTGGCGGCGACGACGCCAGACGGCGCGTACCAGTTGAAGTCGGGGTATCTGGAGGGCGCGCTACCGGCGGCCGGGTTGACCACGATGCTGGAAGGACTGGCGGCAATGCCGGGGACGCCATCTCTGGAGCAGGAGAGCACGGCGGCGTTCTTCTGCTGGGGCGGCAAGACAAAAGAGGTCGCGCCGGACGCCACCGCGATGGTGCACCGCACGGCCGACTTCCTGTTCAAGACCGAGGTGCTGTGGAGCCCGACCGACGACCCAGACCTGATCGTGGCGAACCTCGACTGGATCGAGGACTACTACGCCGCGATGCTGCCGTACCTGACCGGTGGCTCGTACCAGAACTTCCCGGACCGGAGTATGGAAAACTGGGCCGACGCCTACTACGGCGCGAACCTGCCCCGGCTGGTGGAAACGAAGCGGGCGTGGGACCCGGAGAATCTGTTCCGGTTTTCGCAGAGCATCCCGGTCGAACTGTAGGACGCTGCGCCGCTCAGAGGTTCGGCGGCAACTCGGTGTAGGCCGCCAGCTCGGCGGGCTTGCGAACGACGACGAGGGCGCCGTCGCGGGTGATCAGGCCCAGTTCGACGAAGCCGTTGAGGGCGCGATTCAGGGTGGAGCGCGTGGTGCCCAGCTCGGCGGCGAGTTCGCCCTGGCTGCGGTCGATGGTGAGCGCGGGCAGGTTGCGCTGGGCGGGATCGGGCGTGGCGCGTTCCAGCAGCCAGGCGGCGAGGCAGCCGGGGACATCAAGCCCGACGGCGGCGAGGTGGCGGGCGTTGCCGGAGCGCACCATGGCGGCCAGCGTGTGCAGCAGCCCTTCGACGGCGGCAGGTTCCTTCCGCAACAGCGCCAGAAAGGCGGTGCGCGGGATGAAGCGCACGCGGACGGCGCGCTGGGCGATGACGGAGGCGCTGCGCGGTTCGCCATCGAGGAGGGCCAACTCGCCGAGCGCGGCGGGCGCGTCGTTGACGGCGAGGACGACCTCCACGCCGCCGCCCGTGGTGCGGGTGACGCGCAACTGACCCTCTTCCAGCACCAGCAGGGCGTCGCCGGGATCGCCCTCGCTCCAGATCACCTGGCCGGCGGGGTAGGCGCGGATGCGTGAGGCGCGCGCGAGTTCATCGAGCACGGCGGGGGCAATGCGGGCGAAGAGTGGCACATCGGCCAGGCGGTGATCCGGCGCGGCGCCGGGGGTGGTGGGCATGGCAGGAGTCTCCGGGTGGAAGCCAGCGACGAGCCTGCCAAGCATAGAGCGTGGTGAGGGCGGCGCAATTCGCGCCGCCCTCACCAGCATCCTGCGACGGCGCTACCGGTCGAGTTCGGCCAGCAGATCCTGCAGGTTGATGCGGTTGGTGTACATGGTCGGCACGCCGTTCTCGTCCAGCGGCCACTCGGACACCGGGCGGTCGCGGTAGATCTCGATGCCGTTGCCATCCGGGTCGTGCAGGTAGATTGCTTCGCTGACGCCGTGATCCGAGGCGCCGTCGATGGACACGCCGTGGTCGATCAGGCGGCGCAGGGCGCGGGCGAGCTCCTTGCGGTCCGGGTACAGGATGGCGAAGTGATACAGGCCGGTGGAGCCGGCCTGCGGCGGGCGGCCGCCCTGGCTCTCCCAGGTGTTCAGGCCGAGGTGGTGGTGGTAGCCGCCGGCGGAGAGGAACGCGGCCTGCGCGCCGTAGCGCGACATGACATCGAAACCGAAGTTGTCGTGATAGAAGGCGATGGCGCGGTCCAGATCGGCCACCTTGAGGTGGACATGCCCAATCTTCGCCTCCGGGTGGATGGACGGCTCGGCCGGGGTGGTGATGGTTTCTTCGCGAATGCTCATGGGGTCCTCATTTCTGATGTGATAACGGGGGAATCAGCGGCCAATGGGCGCCGGGACGCGTAGCGGGGGCAGGTTGCCGGCTATACGCTCGCGGTCGGCCTCCAGCCAGGGCGGCAGTTGCAGGGCGTGGCCCAGCCCGGCGGGGGACTCGTCGTGCGCCCAGCCGGGGCCAGCAGTGGCTAGCTCCACCACCTGCCCGTCTGGATCGTGCATGTAGATGCTCTTGAAGTAGACGCGGTCCTTGACGTCTGTCGTGGGTACGCCCATGCCGTTCAGCGTATCCCGCCAGGCGATCAAAGCGTTCTCGTCCGGCACACGCAGGGCGAAGTGGTGGGTCATGCCGGCGCCGAGGCGGAAGGGGCGCATGGCCCCGTGCGGGTAGGCGAAGTAGGTAATGATCGTGCCAGGGGCGGCGTCACTGGCGGCGAAGTACAGGTGCGGCGAATCCGGGTTGTCGAAGTTCAGGGTGCGCTTGACGGTGCGCAGCCCGAGCGCGCCGGTGAAGAACGCCTCGGTGCGGCTGGCGTCGGAGCCGATGGCGGTGATGTGGTGCATCTGCTGCAGGCGCATCTCCGGCGTCGGGGCGGCGACGGGTTCCGGCCAGGTGTCGGCGGCGATGGCGGCCTCGTCGCGGTGATGGGCGGTGGTTTCGATAGGCGGCGGCTTGACCTGGCTGCCCAATTCGTCCGGCGTTTCGTCCACGGTCCAGCCGGGGCCGGCGGTGGCGATTTCGATAATCAGCCCGTCAGGATCGGTGAAGTAGATGCTCTCGAAATAGACGCGGTCATAGGGGCCGGTGACGGCGACGCCGTTGTCAGCCAGCCAGCGTTTCCACTGGCGCAGGGTGTCGCGGTCGCGGGTCGAGTAGGCGACGTGGTGCGTGCCGCCAATGCCGTAGTTCCCACGAGGCGCGCCGGGCCAGGCGAAGAAGGTGATGGCGCCGGGGCCGTGCTCTTCGTCCGCAAAGTAGAGGTGGTACGAGGCCGGGTCATCAAAGTTGACGGTCTGTTTGACCAGCCGTTGACCGAGCAGCCCGGAGTAGAAATCAACGGTTCGTTGCGCATCAGCCGAGATGGCCGTGAGATGATGAATGCCTTCAATGGGGGGAAGTGTCGCCATCAGGCGATGGGTCCTTTCAGACAGGTCAGAGACGATGGACGTGGCGCGCAGCCGCGGCAAGGAGTAGTCAACGGATGAGTACGGCCCAGGCGGACCCTCACGGCCAGGCGGCGGTGTACGCGGCTGGCGCGCCGCCGGAATCAGCGGCCGGCGTTATTATCGCCGTCCACGGGCGCGGGGCGGACGCGCAGGATATCCTCGGGCTGGCGGCGGAGGTGGCGCCGCCCAACGTCGCGATTCTGGCGCCGGACGCCGTAGGCCACACCTGGTACCCCTACCGCTTCATTGAGCCCATCGAGCGGAACGAACCGTATCTCACCTCCGCGCTCGCGCTGCTCGGCCGCCTGGTGGGCATCGTGACGGAGGGCGGCGTGCCGCTGGAGCGAGTGGCGTTGCTCGGGTTCTCGCAGGGCGCCTGCCTGGCGAGTGAGTATGCGGCGCGGAACGCCGGGCGGTACGGCGGGGTGGTGGCGTTCAGCGGCGGGCTCATTGGGCCACTCGGTATGACGTTCAGCTACCCCGGCGCGATGACCGGCACGCCAGTGTTCCTTGGTTGTAGCGATGTCGATGCGCATATCCCGGTCGAGCGGGTGGAAGAGACAGCGGCCGTCATGACCGCGCTCGGCGCCGAGGTCGATCTGCGCATCTACCCCGGCATGGGGCACACCGTGAACCGCGACGAAGTCGAAGCAGTGCGGGCCATGCTGGCGCCACTCGGCGCGCCCCGAACATAAGCGCGGCAGCGGCGGGCGCGCCACACGCCCGCCGCCACGTGGCCCGGCGGATTACGCCTGGCGCACGCCCTCGATGTCGAGGTCGATCTTCACATCGTCGCCGACGAGGAAGCCGCCCGCCTCCAGCGGCGCGTTCCAGTTGACATCGAAGTCCTTGCGGTTGATCTGGGTGGTGGCGCTCCACGAGGCCACCTCGGTGCCGAACGGGGTCTTGCCGCCGCCTTCGTACTCGGCGGTGAGGGTGACCGGTCGGGTGACGCCGCGCAGCGTCAGGTCGCCGTTGATCACGAAATCGTTACCGCTCTTCGGGGTGACCGAGGTGGAAACGAAGACGATGGTCGGGTTCTCATCGGAGCCGAAGAAGTCGTTGGTGCGCAAGTGGTTGTCGCGGTTCGCATCGTTGGTGTCGATGGAATCGGCGTTGATTTCGACGTTGACCGCGCCATCCGTGAGGCTGTCGCCGACGGTCTCCACCTGTCCGCTGAAGTTGGTGAAGCGCCCGCGCGCCTTGGTGAACATGTGACGCACCGTGAACGTCACGGACGAGTGCGAGGGGTCAATCTGCCAGATGATCTTCTCTGCCATGGGTGGAGTCCTGTTTCCTTCCTGCATTGCTGCATCTGCATGGCCGGGGCTTGCTCGCCGTCCCATCGGCGCCGCCCCGGTCTGTAACGTGGCTTACGATACATCGGTAGACGCACTGATGTCAAGCATGTTACAAATAGTAAGGAACTGCTGAGCGCAGCAAGGTGGATACCCCAATGGACGAGACCCGCAATTCAGATCCGGTGATGGTCCCGGCGTTCTGCCCGGCGTATCACCACGCGATCGAACTGATTGGCCGCCGCTGGAGCGGTGTCATCGTGCGCGCCATGATTCACGGCGCGACCCGCTACAGCGACATCTCGGCGGCGATCCCCGGCATGAGCGACCGGTTGCTTTCGGAGCGGCTGAAGGAGCTTGAGGCAGAAGGCGTGCTGGTGCGCACGGTCGTGCCCAGCACGCCGGTGCGCGTCGATTACACGCTGACCGCGAAGGGGCAGGCGCTCGCCGAAGTGGTGGCGGCGGTGGCGACGTGGGCGGAGGCGTGGGCCGCGCAGAAGCAGGCGAGGGGGGATGTTGGCGCGGAGGAGTAGCGGCGAATAGCGTGATGGGATGCTATGATAGTGGCGTGACTGTCGTGATAGGTCGCCGCATATCGCATCCTTCGGAGTAGCCGTCATGACCAGCCGCCGGATTGCCCTGTGTCTCGTCACGATGCTGCCGCTGGCCGTGGTGGCGAGACCGCTGGCCCCAGGCGGCCAGGCGGGCGCCGCTCAAGCGCGCGGATCGGTTGCAGTCGATAACAGCGGCGCGCAGGGGGCAGTGACTGGCCGCGTCATCGATGATTCGGCGTGGCCCGTTGTGGTGGTGGCGCTGCGCAATGACCACAGCTTCTGGGTGCGGAGTTCGATCTGGAGCACGCTGGGCGATGTCTCGATTGAGGAGATGGACACCCGCACAAACACGTGGGCACGATGGGGGTACATCCCGCCGGGTTCCGAGGCGGTGTATGTGTTGCGCTTCGTGCCAACCGGCATCTCGTCGATCCAGTTTTACGCAAATGCTGGTCAGACCGAAGATGGGGCGATGCCGGCGGGCGTGATCACGGTGGCCGAGCGCACGATCGATACGTTCCTGACCTGGGTTGGCGCGAAGATGCGGTTTCAGGACGCCAGCCTGCAAACCATGGTCGATGCGGTTGACCAATTCACCCAGATCCCCGGGTGTGTCGACGCACTGGAAAGCGCGCTGCGGCAGAACGCCATCGATATCCCTGAGCTATCCGAGGGCTTCATTACCTGCCTGACCGGCGAAAAGCAAATGGCGGCGCTGGCCCTCATTCTGTCGCAGTTCGGCAAAGAGGTGTCGCGAGAGACGCTCAAGAACCTCATCACGTCGCCGCTGAAGCTGATCGACTTGACGTGGCAGGTTGGTGATACGTTCGTTGCGGTGCTGAACAACTCCTGGGCGGGCAGTGTGGTCTTTACCGGGCAGGGACCACGGGGATGACGGGGCTATCGGCCTGGGTGGCGCCGACCTTGCGATGATTCCAGCGGTAGTTCGCTGGAGGAACCCTGGAGCCCATGACACCGGATCACGCTGGTAACCGTGGGGAGGCGCGCATGGTCGCGGACGATGGCGACCATGTCCGTACATGCGCGCGTTTCCGCTGATACACTAGTGGTCCGCCGGGTCGGCCGGCGCGGGGACGGGAGGCATTACATGGACGTGAACAGCAGTTTTGGAATCCTCTCCTGGCTCATCTTCGGGGCGTTGGCTGGCTGGGTGGCCAGCATGATCTCGGGAGATAACCCGCGCCAGGGGTGGCTCGGCAACATCATCGTTGGCATCATCGGCGCCTTCATCGGCGGCATTGTGTTCGGGTTCCTGTTTGGAGGTGGATCGTTCTACCTCGGCTGGAACATCGGCAGCTTCATCGCCGCCGTGATCGGCGCGATCATCCTGCTGGCGATCCTGCGGATGTTCGGCGCCCGCTAGCAGACGCCACAGTTTCCAACGAATCCGCGAGCCCGGCCGGGAAACTGGCCGGGCTCGCTGCCATTTCACCGGATTCGCGGTTTCCGCCCACTTCCGAATGTCGCCGATGTTACGCTAGCGGCTCATCGACGCAGCTACGAAGCGGAGGGACGCGGTGGAAATCAGCAGCAGTTTCGGGTTCTTCTCGTGGATCATCTTCGGGGCGTTGGCTGGGTGGGCTGCCAGCCTGCTGGCAGGCACGCGTGACAGTCAGGGCTGCCTGACGAACATCATTGTCGGCATCATCGGGGCGTTCATCGGCGGCGCGATCTTCGCGTACATCGGTGACAGCGACGGGTTCTATTTCAACTGGAGCGCCGGCAGCTTCGCGGCGGCGGTGGTTGGGTCGCTCATCCTGCTGGGCATTCTGCGGTTGGCGGGCCGGCGGTAACGCGCTGCACGGGGTGCAGGCCCGGGCGTCAGCCCGGATGGCCGCATTGTCGAGAAGGATGGGGCGTCATGCCGCTGTCTCAGCTCCCCGGCGCAGGGGAGCCATCTGTTCTCCGCGCGGCCGCGGTTGACGAGTTTCACCAGCAGTATTACGACGACAGGCGGCGGACGTGGAACAACACGTACTGGATGGGCCACCTGGTCTGCAAGGCAGTCACCGATCTGTGGGTGTATCAGGAGCTCGTCACGAGCATACGCCCAACCGCCATCATCGAGACTGGCAGCGCCTTCGGTGGCAGCGCGCTCTTTCTGGCCAGCCTATGCGACCTGAACGGCCAGGGCCGGGTGATTTCCGTAGATGTGAAACCGCCGCCGCCGGTGGAGCACGCGCGGATCACGTGGTTAACGGGATCATCGGTGGCGCCGGGTATCGTCGCGGCGGTCCAGCAGTTCGTGCACGAGCAGGCCGAAGGGCAGGTGATGGTCATTCTGGACTCTGACCACCGCTACGACCATGTCCTCCGCGAAATGGTTGCCTACGCGCCGCTTGTAACCTCTGGCTCCTACATGATTGTCGAGGACACCAATATCAACGGGCGCCCGGTGCGGCCAGAGTTTGGGCCGGGGCCGGCGGAAGCCGTGGCGGCGTTCCTCCCGGATCATCCTGAATTTGCTGTGGACCCGGACTGTGAGAAGTTCCTTTTCACCTTCAACCCCGGCGGATACTTGCGCCGGGCGTAGGCGCCGGGGAAACCGAGCGCCCGGCCGGGAGTCCCCGGACCGGGCGCTGCGGTGCTGCTGACTGGGCGACGGCTGCTAGATGCCGCAGGCGGACAGGCCGCCGTTGTACCCGGCCCAGAAGGAGAGGACGCGCTCGCTGCCGTTGCCGTGCACGCCGGGCTCGCTGGGATCGAGCCACCAGATGTCGCCGGAGACCTGCGTCACCTGCATGGCCATGGCGGCGACGGCCGGGCTGATCCAGCCCTGCTCTTCGGCGTAGCGGATGAACGCGCCACCGAAGCAGTCGGCCTGCTGCTCGGATTCGAGGCTGGTGGAGATGCCGGTGTCCGTCAGGTTCTGAATGTGGTGGCCGAACTCGTGGGCGAGGATCGGCAGGATGGTGATGAGATCTTCCGAATCGACGAATTGCGTGGACAGCGTCAGCGTGCTGCTGGTGAAGCAGTAGGCGCCGATGGAATCGTAGGCATCGAGGAAGCCGCAGAGGTCCTGCCCGTACGAATCGACAACCTTGAAGCGCGGCGAAGAGTACGCGATGCCGCGCTCAGCCAACTGCTGCGACCAGTATGTATCCAGATCCGCGACGATGAGATCGGCGCTGGACTGCGCGCGCGCCACGCTCGGCGCCAGCACCACAGCCAGAATCGCCAGCACCATGGCCAGCCGTTTGATCATGAGGGCCCCCTCCCTGTTCCGCGCATCACGAATAGCGCAGCCCTTCCCCACGCTGCCCTCACAGTCTACGGGGCGCGGCGCTGCCTGAACAGTCCCGAAGGTGGAGCCGGGTGTCCCGGATCTGGCCGGAGGGTGCATTGACAACCCTATACTCACCTCTTGACGTAAGGAGCCACGAGCGTTCATGACTGCCACTTCCAGCCGGACCCCCTATCTCGATCTGCTGCGCGAACGCGTCGTCGTGTTTGATGGCGCCATGGGCACCTCGGTGCAGACGTACAACCTCGATGCCGAAGGCTACGGCGGTCTGGAGGGGAGCAACGAGAACCTCGTCTTCCATAACCCCGGCCTGATCGCCGAAGTCCACGCCTCCTTCATGGAGGCGGGCGTGGATGTGCTGGAGACCGACACCTTCGGCGGCAGCATCATCAAGCTGGAGGAGTACGGGCTCGGCGAGCGCACCTATGACCAGAATCGGACGGCCGCCGAGATCGCGCGGCGGGTGGCGGACGAGTACACCACCGCAAGGCGCCCGCGCTATGTCTCCGGCTCCATCGGGCCGACCGGGCTGCTGCCAGCCTCGGAAGATCCGATGCTGGGCAATCACCGCTTCGATGAGGTGGTGGAGCTGTTCGTGGAGCAGGTGCGCGGGCTGGCGGATGGCGGCGTCGATCTCTTCATCATCGAGACCACGCAGGACATTCTGGAGCTGAAGGCGGCGGTCCACGCCATCATGCGGCTGCGCAAGGAGAGCGGGCTGTTCATCCCGATTCAGGCGCAGGTGACGCTGGATACCAGCGGCCGCATGCTGCTGGGCACCGATATCGCCGCCGCGCTGGCGATCCTGGAAGGGCTGCCGGTCGATGTCGTAGGGCTGAACTGTTCCACCGGGCCGGAGCACATGCGCGAACCCGCGCGCTACCTCGGCGAACACTCCACGCGGCCAGTGTCCATCATCCCGAACGCCGGGCTGCCGCTGAATGTCAACGGGCAGGCGGTCTACCCGCTGCAACCAGACCAGATGGCGCACGATCTGCGGCAGATGGTGACCGAGTTCGGTGTCGATATCGTGGGCGGGTGCTGCGGCACCACGCCGGACCACCTGCGCGAGCTGGTGCAGGCCATCGGCACGCGCGGGCCGAGCGCGCGCCCGGCCAAGCCGTTGCCCTTCGTCGCCTCGATGGTGCGCGGCGTGGACCTGCGGCAGGACCCGGCCCCGCTGATTGTGGGCGAGCGGGTGAACACCCTCGGCTCGCGCAAGGTGAAGCGGCTGGCGCTGGCCGACGACTACGACGGCATGGTGGTGGTGGCGCGCGAGCAGATGGAAGTGGGCGCGCACGCGCTCGATGTCTGCATGGCGATGACCGAGCGCACCGACGAGCGCGAGATGCTGCGGCAACTCGTCAAGAAGCTGGCGCTGAACGTCGAGGCGCCGCTGGTGCTCGACTCCACCGAGGCGGACGTGCTGCAGGCCTCGCTGGAGCAGTTCCCCGGCCGGGCGATCATCAACTCCGTCAACATGGAAAATGGCCGCACCCGCATCGACAACGTGCTGCCGCTGGCGCTGGCCCACGGCGCCGCCGTGGTGGCGATGACCATCGACGAGCAGGGGATGGCCAAGACCGCCGAGCGCAAGGTGGAGGCGGCGCGCGCGATCTACGAGATCGTGGTGGGGGAGTACGGGCTGGCGCCAGAGGCGCTGATCTACGACCCGCTGACTTTCCCGCTCTCCACCGGCGATGAGGAGTTCACCCGCTCGGCGCTGGAGACGCTGGAGGGCATCCGCCAGATCGAGGCCGAGCTGCCGGGCGTGATGACCATCCTCGGCATCTCGAACGTCTCCTTCGGGCTGAACCCGGTGGCGCGCAAGATCGTGAACGCCGTCTTCCTCTACCACGCGGTGGAGGCCGGGCTCGATCTGGCGATCGTCCACCCCTCGCACGTCGTGCCTTTCGCCGAGATTCCGGCGGAGGAGCGCGAGCTGGCCGAGGACCTCGTGCTGGCGCGCCGGCCTGACGCGCTGCAGCGGCTGATCGAGCGCTTCGAAGGCCGCGAAGAGACGAAGGACACCGGCCCCGACCCGATGATCGGGATGACACCGGAGGAGAAGCTGCACTTCCAGATCGTGCACCGGCGCAAAGAGGGGATCGAGGAGCAGATCGACCTCGCGGTGGCGAACCGCGACCCGGTGGAAGTGCTGAACACGGTCCTGCTGCCGGCGATGAAGGAGGTCGGCGACAAGTTCGGCGCCGGCGAGTTGATCCTGCCCTTCGTGCTGCAGTCCGCCGAGGCGATGAAGCGGGCGGTGGCGCAACTGGAGAACTACCTCGAACGGCAGGAGGGCACGACCAAGGGCACGGTGGTGCTGGCCACGGTCTACGGCGACGTGCACGACATCGGCAAGAACCTCGTCAACACCATCCTGAGCAACAACGGCTACACCGTGCACGATCTGGGCAAGCAGGTGCCGGTGAACCGCATCATCGACAAGGCGGTGGAGGTGAACGCCACTGCCATCGGGCTTTCGGCGCTGCTGGTCTCCACCAGCAAGCAGATGCCACTCTGCGTGCAGGAGTTGCACCGGGCCGGGCACCGGTACCCGGTCATCATCGGGGGCGCGGCGATCAACCGGGGCTACGCCCAGCGCACACTGTTCGTGGACGAGGCGACGCCGTACGAGCCGGGCGTGTTCTACGCCAAGGACGCCTTCGAGGGGCTCTCGCTGATGGACCGCATCGTCGATGCGGACGCGCGCGAGGCGCTGGTGACCGCCACGCTGGATGATGCGCGCGAGGCGCTGGGCAAGCCGGGGCGGCGCGCCTTCGCAGTGCCGGAAGAGGCGGCGGTGGTGGCGAAGTCGACCGTCAGCGAGGTGGAGCCGATCACGCCGCCCTTCTGGGGCGCGCGGGAACTGACCGATTTCTCGCTGGCGGATGTCTGGCCGCACCTCGACCTGAAGACGCTCTTCCGCCTGCACTGGGGCGGCAAGGGGCTGAAGGATGAGGCGTGGGAGTCGCTGCTGCGTGAAGACTTCGAGCCGCGCTTGGCGAGGATGCAGGCGGACGCCATCGCCAGCGGCTGGCTCCAGCCGCGCGTGCGCTACGGCTACTTCCCGGCCAACCGCGATGGCAACGATCTGGTGGTGTTCAGCCCGGAGGACCACGACCGGGAGATCGCGCGCTTCCCGTTCCCGCGCCAGCCGCGCCGCGACCGGCTCTGTCTGGCGGATTACTTCCTGCCGCTGGAGTCCGGGCGGCGTGATGTGGCGGTCTTCCAGATCGTGACCGTGGGGTCGGAAGCCTCCCAGCGGACGGAGGCGCTGCAGGCGGCGGGCGATTACAGTGACAGCTTCTTCACGCACGGCCTGAGCGTGCAGAGCGCCGAGGGGCTGGCCGACTACGTCCACGACCGCATCCGCGCGGAAGTGGGCGCGGCGAAGGAGCAGGGCAAGCGTTACTCGTGGGGCTACCCGGCCTGCCCTGACCTGAGCCAGCACGTACTCGTGGACGGGCTGCTGGACGCCGGCGAGATCGGGATCACGGTCACCGACGGTTTCCAGTTCGACCCGGAACAGACGACTGCGGCGCTGGTGGTGCTGCACCCGGAGGCGCGCTACTACGCGCTGGCCATGTCGGGGGATGCGTAGCCAGTAGTCATTGCGCAGGTCGCGAACTATCGGAAATGCGTAGTTTTACGCATGTCCCATGGGTCGTCATGTGGAATTCTCGGTGCTGGGGGTGGCCTCGACTGGTGGCCGCCAAATGCCAGAAGGAGATTTCCCATGCGACGGCTGATTCCCGTGCTCGCGCTTGTGCTCTTCGTGTCCAGTTTGATGGTCCTGCCGGCCACCACCCCGGCCAGCGCGCAGGAGGCGACGCCGGCCGCATCCGCGGCCGATACGGGCGCGATGGTCATGGGGGGCGTCATGTTCACGCCGCTCGGCATGGCGCCGGGCGTCGCGTTGCCGGCCATGGCGGATCTGGAGGTGGCGCGCGTCGAGTTCGCGCCCGGGGCAGGCTTTCCCTTCGACGCGAGTGAACCTGCCGGTGTGCTCATCATCGTCGAATCCGGGGCTCTGACGCTGCAGGTGGAAGAGCAGGGCTGGATGATCTCGCGGGGTCGCGCGCTGGCGGAGGCGCTGGCGGAATCGCCGATCGATCCCGACGTGAGTGGCGTTCTGGAGCCGGTGGCGCAGGGCGCCGAGGGCACGTTGCAGGCTGGCGACGTGGCGCAGATTCCCGGTTACCTGACGGGTTCTGTCACCAATCAGGGTGATGCGCCGGCGTCCGCGCTCCTCGTGCTGTTCGTGCCCGGCGAGATGGAAGCCGAGGCGACCCCGGCGAGCTGATCGCGGCGGTTGCCGGCGTAGGTAATGGGGCGCAGGCTGAGCTCGCGGCGACGGCCCTCACCCCCAGCCCCTCTCCCGAAGTACTTGCGCGGGCGAGGGGAGCCGATTCGCGACATCGGGTGGGGTGTGCGGCGCAACCACGCCGAATCTGGCGCGAAGATCCGGGGCAAGAGCCCCTCTCCCGCGCATCGGGAGAGGGGTTGGGGTGAGGGCTCGTCGGCGTCGTGAAGCCGCCCACTCCTCAATACCCTACCCCAGTCAGCCGAAGTACTTGCGCGGGGGAGGGGAGCCGACTGGCGGCGTCGGGGCCGACATCTGGCATCACCACGCCGCATCTGGCGCGGTTCTCTGGGGCACGAGCCCCTCTCCCGCGCAAGTACTTCGGCTGACTGGGGTAGGTAGACGACGCATTATGGGCCGTGGAGTCGCCGAGAAACCCTCACCCCCAACCCCTCTCCCTTTGCGAAAGTGGGGGGCGAGGGGAGCCGGTTAGTTGAGGAGTGGCAGCCACGCGTTCCGTCGCGAGTTTGCCCCGAATTGGCCCCCGGTCCACCGCGAAAAGCCCCCCGCCCCCCACTTTCGCAAAAGGGAGAGGGGTTGGGGTGAGGGCTTTCCGGCGTATCGAAACCCCGACAAAGGCAATTGGCGTCAAGCGTTCTCAACAAGTTCGAGACACGGGCGCCTCAGTTACATCGCCGGATCGTTGGTGGGCGGTTCGCCGGGGAGTTCAGGCATGAGCGGCTCTGCGCCGGGGATGACCAGATTCCCCAACAACGCGTTCACCACGGGCAGCTCGGCGTTATAGCTGGCGATGGGAACCTGCCACGAGATTTCCAGCATGGCGCCGCCCGGCAGTTTTCGGCACTCGACGTATTCGGCGCCGCGGTAGACCGTGCCGTCGCTCTCCTTGGCGGTGATGCCGAAGAGTTGCCGGGCGCCCTCGGTGAACCCGGTCTCGGGGAGGGGGCGGTTCGGGAGGGGGACGACTTCCGTGACGAGGTCGCGGCCGGCGATCTCGGCGTTGGCGTCCTCAAGGCAGAGTTGCGGATTGTCGGGGAAGCCCTGATACGCCTCGATGAAGAACGACGAGGCGTCGGTGCCCAGCAGCAGGCCGTCGTAGCCGAGGTCGATCTGCTCGGAGTTGACCGCCCACGCGACCGGGTCCCACGTCACACCCACCCCGTAGTTCGGGCTCTGCCACGTGTTGCCGGTCAACCCGCTGGCCGGAGCCCCGGCTTGCGGTTGCGGCGTGCCGATAGCGATGGGCGGCGCGGGTGGCTTCGGCTCCTGCGATTGCGCCAAACCGAGCGATTGGCCGGCGATGAGCGCGCCCGCTGCGAGAGCGGCAACCGTGATAGTGATGCGGTTTTTAGGGGTGAACTGATGCTGCATGACGCCTCCGTTGAACCGGGCCGTCATGTCATCGTAGCAGGGATGGCCGCCGCTGGGCGTGGCGGTGACTCCCGAAAGG
>JASGGF010000084.1:0-14861 GCA_047605145.1 Thermomicrobiales bacterium
CCACGCCGCAGCGAAACGCGGTCTCTCGACACGCTCAGGACACACCGGCCCGCATGTGGCTGATACTACCGCCGGGATCTCCCGCCGGCCGAAAACAAGGAGCAGCAGGACCGTGCCCGAAACGCATTACCTCGACAAGAACGCCATTGTGTGCCGCTGGGACCGCGACGCCCCGCCCGCGCTGACGGTGCAGCCGGGAGACACCGTCGTCTTCGAGACGCCGGAGATCACGCGCGGGCAGATCACGCCCGATTCCGTGGCGGACGATCTGCTCAGCCTCGATTTCAGCCTGATCCACCAGATCAGCGGGCCGGTGGCGATCGCCGGCGCGGAGCCGGGCGACACGCTGGTGGTGGAGATCGTCGAGGTCAAGCCGAAGGCGTGGGGGTACTCCTTTGTGCTCCCCGGCTTCAACTTCCTCGTCAATGACGACGCGTTCCAGACCCCTTACCTAAAGCACTGGGACCTCACCGGCGACGGTGAGGCGGAGTTCAAGCCGGGCATCGTGCTGCCCTTCGAGCCGTTCTGCGGCGTGATGGGCCTCGCGCCTGCCGAGCCGGGCGAGCACGTCACCGTGCCGCCGCGCCGCGTGGGCGGCAACCTCGATATCCGCCAACTGGTGGCCGGGTCCACGCTCTACCTGCCGGTCGAAGTTGAGGGCGGGCTCTTCTCTTGCGGCGATTGCCACGCCACGCAGGGGGACGGCGAGGTCTGTGGCACGGGAATTGAGATGGAGGCGCTGGTCACCCTGCGCTTCGGCCTGCGCAAGGGCGAGAACCTGCCGGAACTGCAGTACACCATGGCGGGCGCCATGACCGGCTCATGGAACACCACCGGTTGGCACTGCACGACCGCGCACGGCCCGGACCTGTGGGAGAACGCGCAGAACGCGATCCGCTACATGATCGCGTGGCTGAAGGCGAACAAGGGCCTGACCGAGCACGAGGGGCTGGTGCTCTGCTCAACCGCCGTGGACCTGAAGATCAGCGAGGTCGTAGACGCCCCGAACTGGATCGTCTCCGCCTGCCTGCCGCTTGGCATCTTCCGCGATTAGGGCAGGGGAATCCCCACCGGCTCCCCTCTCCCTTCGCAAAGGGAGAGGGGCTGGGGGTGAGAGTTTCTCCGGCGCGGGAACTCCCCGTACCTGACCCCGGAACGATGCAACAGCCCACCCAGAAAGGAACGCCCGATGCAGAACCCCGGAGGCGGCCCGAACCCGGTCGCCCTGCTCGAAGAAGCGTGCAAGACCGTCGAGGCGGTGATCGCGAACATCACTCCGGAGCAGATGAACCTGCCGACGGTGAATGACGATTGGGATGTCCGCGAGCTGATTAACCACCTCGTGCGCGGCAACCTGTGGGCGGTGCAGAACCTCGCCACTGGCGGCGCGCCCCGCCCGGACGGCGACTTCATCGGCGATGTCTCGCCGGCGCAGGCGTTCAGCGAATCCGCCAACGACATGATCAAGGCGTTCCACGCGCCCGGCGCGCTCGGCGTGATGGTGACCATGCCCTTCGGGGAGATGCCCGGCGCGGCGTTGGCCATGTTCCGCACCGGCGATCTCGTCGGGCACGCGTGGGATCTGGCGCAAGCCACCGGGCAGGACACCAACATCGCCCCCCAACTTTCGGAGCAGGTGCTGGCGATGTCCATGGAGCGCCTCGCCGGCCGCGACCGCGCGCAGACACCCTTCAAGGAGGCGGTCACCGTCTCCGAAACCGCGCACGCCGCCGACCGGCTGGCCGGGTTCCTCGGCAAGCCCGTCACCGCCTGAGTTCGCGCCGCCGCGCTCAACCAGCGTTCTCGCCACCCCCAATGTCATTCCGACGAAGAAGGAATCGCGCACCCCCAACCTCGCCACCGCGGCCCAACTCTCCGTGTTTCGACGCGGCGGCGACAGGCGCAGAGTCGGCGCCGCTGTCGTGATGATTGGCGGCGCCCGATGCGTGACCTGCGGGTTCGGAATGACATCGAGGTGGGGTGGGCCGTAGGGGACGGCGAAACGTCAGAACGGGGCGCCGTCACTCAATGCCGGCGGCAGCGCCCCGCTAGCTCACCCAGTACCAGAGCGCGAACTGCGTCGTCAGCAGCACCAGCAGCGTCACCGAGAGGATCATCGCCGGGATCTGGATGATCTTCGGCCGGGTCACCTGCCCCAGCACGATGAACAGCGGGAAGAGCACCAGCACGAAGCGCGGCATGCTCATCAGCGCGTGCACCTGCGAGGGCTGCAGCAGCGGGATGATCAGCCCCGGCCACACCCACGCGCTCATGTAGCGCGGCAGGGTGAACAACCCGATCACCGCCAGCGCCAGCGCCAGCACCGTCACGGTCAGTTCCAGCAGGTCGCTGTTGGCGATGGAGACGCGCCACTCCGTGCTAGTGATGGTTCCCCAGCTTGGGTTGGCCTGCAGCATGTGCCACCAGCCCCACGAGACGCCGTCCGGCTCGCCCCCGAGGTGGTTGCAACTGGCGACCGCGCAGTGCAGCGTCTCCCACGGCATCGCGCTGTAGCGGTTCCACTGCTCCTGCACGTCGATGAACGCGCGCCAGTTGCCCTGATCCCGGTTCAGGATGTAGCCGAAGATAGCCGGGCCGATGGCCGGAAACGCCACCGGGATGATGTCCGGGAAGTAGCCGCGCCAATTGCGGCGGTGGCGCTCGATGAGGATGACGAGGAAGGGGAGCGCCAGAAACACGCCGCCGCTGCGGCAGAGCGCCGCGAGGATACTCACGAGGCCGCCGAACCACGGGTGACCCCGCTTCCAGAGGTAGAGCGCGCTGACCACCAGAAACAGGAACAGCGATTCCGTGTAAATGGCGGAGAAGAACAGCGCCGTCGGAAACAGCGCCAGCGCCCACAGCGCCCGCCGCGCTACGGTCACGTCGGCGTAGTCGAGCGCGATCAAGCGGTACAGCACCAGCAGCGCGCCCAGAAACGCCGCGTTCGCGACGATGTACCCGATGCTATCCAGTGTCCAGCCGGTGGGCATGGCGCCAACGTGCATTGTGGCCGGCAGCAGCGGCCAGAACGCCGCCTTCGCGTACTGCCCGCCAGAGGTGGCGTAGCCCTCCAGCGCCACCATCCGGTACCAAAGGCCGTCCCAGTTGCGCAGCGGCTCCACCAGCCAGTAGGCCAGCCCGGTCAGCGGCGCAGGCAGCACCCCGTAGGGCGGCGAGGGCGCGTTCGGCACGCCGAAGCGCAGCGCGAACGTGGCCGGAATCTGCACCAGCAGCCAGTGGATGACCCACACGCGCAGGGGAAAGAGCCACAGTTCCGGGTCTCCTGCACCCCGGCGTTCGCGGCGTTGGCTCATGTGGACATCACCCCGTGCAGGCGAACCGCCTCACGCGCGAAAAGCCCCTCTCCCGCGCATCGGGAGAGGGGTTGGGGTGAGGGCCACGGCCCAATCAACGGCGCTGGGCTCGGGAACGAGTCGGTCATCATGGCGGGTCAGGATAGGAGCGCCGCCGCCACATCGCCAGTGCGCCGGTTACGCCCCGCGGTTGGCGCCCTGCCCGTAGCGCGGCAGAATGTGCTGCTCGCAGAAGCGGATGAACCCCTCCTGATCGGGGCCGATCTGGTGCAGGTAGACATGGTCAAACCCCGCAGCGACGTACTCATCGATTTCGCTCAGGTACGCCTCGGCGTCCGGGCCGTGCGTCACCTGTTCGGCGATGTGCTCCGGCGTCACCAGCTGCGCCGCCTGCTCGAAGTGCGCGGGCAGCGGCAACTCCTGCCCGAGTTCGCCGGGGATCGCGGAGTTCGGCCAGATCTCGTGGGCGGTCTTGATCGCCTGCTCATCGCTATCGGCCCAGCAGACGGTGAGTTGACCGTAGAGCGGCCCAGCGCCGCCGGCTTCGCGGTACGCCTGCACCAGTTCCTTGTCGGCGCTGGTGGCGATCAGGCCGTCGCCGCTGCGCCCGGCCAGTTCGGCCGCCTTCGGGCCGCCAGCGGCCACCATCACCTGCACCGGCTGCTCCGGCAGGGTGTAGAGCCGGGCGTTCTCCACCGTGTAGTACTGCCCGTGGTGGCTCTGGCTGCCGCCCTGCCACAGGAGCCGCATCACCGCAATGGATTCTTCCAGCATGTCCTGCCGGATATCCGCCTCCGGCCAGCGCTCGCCAGTAATGTGCTCGTTCAGCGCCTCGCCGGAGCCGACGCCGAGGAAGAAGCGCCCCGGCATCATGGCCGCCGAGGTCGCTGCTGCCTGCGCGATGATCGCGGGGTGGATGCGCACCGTCGGGCAGGTGACGCCGGTGCCCAGCGCCAGCCGCTCCGTCTGCGCCGCGATGCCGCCGATTACCGACCAGACGAACGGGCTGTGCCCCTGCGCGTCCACCCACGGGTGGTAGTGATCAGAAATGAGCGAATACGTAAAGCCCGCCGCCTCGGCGCGCTGCGCGTTCTCGACGAGCCGCAGCGGGGTGTGTTCCTCGCTGGAGAGGGCGTAACCGATCTGGGTTTGGGGCATGGGGGATGGATCTCCGTTCAGGGCGCCTTGCGGTGGGCAAAATGCCGCCGCGCTGAGCGAAGAAGTGCGCGATGCGTGCCACCAAACTCGCCGTCGTGTTGTCCGAGGCACTGGGCCGGCGCTAGCGTCTATCACGGCCCGCTCGGGCAAGACTCGCCGATGCGATGTGATCCCGACGAGTTGCGGTGATCGTGCGACAGCCCGTGGCGGCCTTGCGCGAGTGGGCGAGAGACCGTCGTCAGTGGCGGTCAGATGGTGGCGAGCGTGGCAGGTACCCAAAGTCTGCCAACCGAAGGGGCCCGCAAAAGTTGGCAGCCTTGGCAGCCTTACCGCGCTGGTGTCTGCAATTGCCCTGCCAGCAGCTTAATCATCCCGATCTCGCCCCGGTGGGTCGCTTCGTCCTGCAGCAGGTGGTGCAGCACCCACTCCGGGGTCACGTCGTAGTCGGGGAGGGATCGCGGGCGGCGGAAGTCCTCCGGGGTCATGTCGCGGTAGGCAGCGAGCAGATGGCGACGCACCACGGCGAGGCGATGCTCCAGCGCGGGCAGCGCCTCGCCACGCCACCGCGTGAGGTGGCCGCCGTCCTCGTGCATGTCGCGCGGGAAGAGGACGACGATCTCGGCGGGCGGGTCCTGCCCCAGCACCTCCACGAAGAGCCAATCCATCTCCACGCCAGCCGTGTGATAGAGCAGCGCCCCGATGCTGTTGCCACCCACCGGCGGCCCCCAATCGAGCGTGGCGAGGCCGAGCCCCGCCACGGTTTCCAGCGTCAGGCGGCGGCAATCCTCCAGCATCCAGAGCAGGCTGGCGATGGTGGGGTCACGCGCCAGATCGTGCGTGACGACCAGTTGCTCCTTCGCGGCATCAGACATCGGCGCGTTGCTCCGTCGCGAAAGCCTCGACACACGGTGGGTTGCGGCGGCATTGAACCTTCTCCACCGGGGTGCTAGATCGTGGCCGATTCGAGGCCGACCTGCTGCGTGGTGTACCACCACACCCACGCCGAAAGGTCCGGCATCTCGACGCCGCGCGCCAGCAGCGCCTCGTGCAGCTGCTGGCGGTGCTCCTTGGCGTGGTTCAGTATTTGCGCCGCGAAGACCGAAGCGGGGCAACTGAACGGCTGTCCCTGAAACTCCGTCTCGATCAGCGGATCGCCGGCCGTCGACTCGGCCCACGCCACCAGTTGCTCACCGGAATCGAGCGCCAGCGCGCGCAGGGCGGCCAGCTCGCCATCCGGCGCGCCGGGAAGTGCGTAATCTGAAGCGCCCGGCGTGCCTTGCAGCGCGCCGAGGTAGCGGTACTCCAGTTCCACCATGTGCCAGAGCGTGGAGCGCACCGAGCCCTGTGTGCCCGGTAGCGCCTCGTCCAGCAAGCCGGCGTCAAGTTGTGCGCAAGCGTCGATCAGTTCGACATTGGCCCACTGGTTGAAGCGGAACAGGTTCGCCAGAATCGGGTTGCCGGTCGTTGTGATATCCATGCGGCGCCTTTCGCGGAGGGGAACGATCAGGCCATGCGGCTCGCGACCGTGCGCAGGTCGGCGTCGTGATCGGTGTAGTGGCCGTAGGTCAGCTCGGGCAGCCGGGTCAGCAAGGAGCCGTTATCCAGCCACGCGTGCTGGCCCTCCCGGTCGAAATCCTCCTCCGGCGAGGCTTCGATCGCCTCCACCAACGCGGCGTAGGAGGCTCCAGCGAACTCGCGCACCTCCGGCCACGTCTTGCCGTGGAAATGGTTGTAGATGCTGGCGTTCAGGGTGTCCAGATCGAACGGATCCCCGCTGTCCAGCTCCTCGCCAGCGTCGTACAGCTCATCATTCGTGGGCGCCCGGCCCGCGTTGTCCGCCTGCAGGTTACCGGCCATCCACCGCTCATACGCGGCGATGTGCGCCAGCAGATCCTTCACCGACCAGCCGTTTGGCAAGTTCGGCTCTTCGGCAACGATGGCCGGCACGGTCGCGAGCAGGTTGTCGAAGTCGACGCGCCGTTCCTGCAAGCGTTGCAGCACTTCGGCCTTGGTCGTCGGCGCTGGCGTATCCATCGGTCCTCCTGTCCGTCAAGGTCAATCGCGGAGTGCAGCGCACGATACGTTCCAGCGAGGCTCAGGCGGAGGTGGCGGCGCCCTCCGCCAGCTTGCGGGCAATGGCGGTCAACACCTCCAGATCCTGCCGGAAGCCCTGCGGCGTGGTGCGGGGCGTGCGCCCGGTCGCGATGCAATCGGCGAACTCGATCAACTCGCGCTTGAACGCCTCCTCGTAGGAAACGGTGAGGCGCGTTTCCTCCAGCGTGTCGCCGGCCATCACCGAGCGGTCCACGTAGGTGGGCGAGCTGGCGAGGTATGGCGAGGGGAAGGTGATCTTGACATACTCGTCCGACCCGTAGAAGTGGAAGTTCTGCGAGTAGCTGCGGATGTGCGGCAGCAGGGTCCAGGTGTAATTGGCGCGGACATCGTCCGCGTAGCCGAGGGTGGCAGTGAAGCTGGTGCCACCGGCCCAGACACTGGCGGTGAGCACGCCTTCCGGCTGGCCCAGCGCGCCGCGCAGGGCGTTGATGTCGTGGATGGAGCTGACGATCAGCAGGAAGTAGGCGACCAGCACGCTCGGGTCGTCGCTGCCGGTGGCCTCGCGCAGCAGGTCCAGCGGCTGGCTGCCGAGGATGCCCTGCTGGGCGGCGTTGAACATCTCTGCGCCGAACGTCTTATCGCCCGGCGCGCGGCCGCCTTGCCCGCGCTCGATGTGGTGATGCGCCTGATAGGCCGTGCCCGCCGCTTCCAGCGTGGTGGCGCTGACATAGCGCAAATCGCGCATCTGCTGCACCAACTCCACCCCCCGCTGATATCCGGGGTCGTACTGCTTCATCATGCCGACCATCATGGTGCGGTCGGGGCGCTGCGCGGCGATGACGGCGTCGGTCTGGCGCAGGGTGTAGGAGAGCGGCTTCTCCACCAGCACGTGCAGCCCGCGCTCGATGGCGGTGATCGCATCCGGCGCGTGGTCGCCGCTGCTGAGGATGAGCACAGCGTCCAGCGGCTCCTCCAGCAACTCCGCTGAGGTGCTGAACAGGCGGTCCACGCCGTAGTGCGCCCCCACGTTCGCCAGCGTGACCGGGTCCCAGTCGCAGAGCGCGCTGATCTCGTACCGGTCTTCCAGTTCCCGTAGATAGGGCAGGTGCATCATCTGGGCGATCGCCCCGCAGCCGATTACCCCGGTCCGTAGTCGTGTCATGGCTCCCTCGTCCTCGCTGCTTCCCGCATCGGATTTCGCTGCGTGGAGGATGCCACGGAACGGGGCAGCGCGGGGCGCCGCCATGCCGCGATTTAGCGTTTTGGGCGGCGGGGTTAACACGCTGCCGCGTCGATCGCGAGTTTCCGCCGAATTGTGGCGCGTTTCACGGATGGCGCGCCGCGCTGTCACCGGCAAACTGAGGAACGTGGACAGATGCGGACTGGAACGGCGAGGCAACGCGGAGGGCACGATGATGGACGAGCGATGGCTGGATGTGGTGGCGCGCAGGGCAGCGACGCGGCGCTCGCTGGCGGGGCTGGCCGGGTTCGCAGGGATGCTGGTCGGCGCCGGATTTGCGGGTCAGGCGGACGCCAAAAGGAAGAAAAAGAAGAAGAAGTCCAAGAAAAAGAAGAGTGGCTGCACCTCCCCCTACTTCATGTGCAACGGGATCTGTCTGTTGACGCCCGCGTGCTGTGACGCGTTTCCGGAAACGAGTTGCGCGGTGCGGAACGGGAACCAGCCCGGCACGAACTGGGTGTGCTGCTATCCCCCGTCGTTTTGCGCTGACCTCGCGAACGACGACCGCAACTGCGGGGCGTGCGGGAACGCGTGTGGAACCGGAAAGCACTGCCTGAACGGCGAATGCCTGTCCTGAACCGGGGCAATGACGCGCTGGCGCCGCGATCGCTATGGAGGCGCGGCGCCAGCTACCGTATACCGTGGGCGGGTGGCTATCCCGCCAGCACCGGCTGACGCAGCGTGAACGAGGGGCGGATGTCGCCGACGAGGCGGCCGTTGTGGTTGCGCAGTTCCGGGTTGTGGCGGGCGAGGATTTCGGCGCGCTGGGCGTCGTCGAGGATGCCAAGTTGCTCCAGCGCGGCCACGGCGGCGACGGCGTGGGTGCGGTACGTGCCATCGAGGATGCGGATGGCGATGCCCAGTTCGCGCTCCGGCACGGCCATGCACAGCAGCCCCTCGGCGCCCGTCTTGGCGGCCACGCGCCCCTCACTCACCTCCATGATGGTGGCGACAAGGTTGCCCTCGCCGGAGACGTTCACCGGGTACGCGGTCATCGCGTCACGCAGGCGCGTGAGCGCGGCGGCGTGCTCGCGGCCTGCCCCGGCAGGGACGCTCTCCGGCGCCGCGAGAGCGGCGTAGGCGGTGGCGAAGGCGCGCACCGGCGCCGCGAAGGTCGGAAGTGAGCAGCCGTCTGTCCCGAGTGTGATCTCCTCCACCGGCACGCGCATCACCTCGGACATGATGGTCAGAATGCGCTGTTGCAGCGGGTGGGAGGGTTCGAGGTAGTCGGCCTGTGTCAGCCCTTCGAGCACGATGGTCGCCAGCATGCCGCTGTGCTTGCCGGAGCAATCGCATTGCAGCGGGGTGCGCGCCACCTCGCCGAGCGTGATGCGCGCCGCCTCGGCGTCGTCACCGGTCAAGGGGCAGCCGCACTGCAGGTCGATGGGGGTCAGGCCGAGCTTCGCCAGCATGGCCTCCACCTGCGCCTGATGCGACGGCGAGCCCTCGTGCGAGGCGCAGCACAGCGCCAGTTCCGCCGAGGTGAAGCCGAAGGCATCGGCTGCGCCGCTCTCGATGACCGGAATGGCCTGAAACGGCTTGGCGGAGGAGCGGAAGAAGACGACGTGCTCCGGATCGCCGGCGCTGGCGACGACCTCGCCGGCCGCGTTCACCGCCACCACGACCCCGTGGTGCAGGCTCTCGGCGATGCCGCCACGGGTGGTCTCTGCGATCACGGCCAACATGGATAGCGCTCCTCTTCGTGCGACTGGCTGGATCACGCGCCGGCCAGCAGCGCAGCATACCGCTCTGTTCCGGGTTTTGCTCTCGCAGTGTTCGCTGATTGATAGCAATTGCGACAAATCAGGCATATGATGCGCACGACCTCTGGCGGAAAGGCAACCGCCTCTGATCACGCACCGTTGCAGTTTGCCTGAGGAGGATCTGGTTCATGGAAACAAGCGAACTCGCGATGTGGACTCGAAGGCGGCTCGGCGTGGGCGCGGCGTCAGTGGCGGCGCTGGCCGGGCTGAGCGCGCTGCACGGCGCGGACGCCAAGAAGAAGCGCAAGAAAAAGAAAAAGAAGAACAACAATAACAATAACAATCCGCCGCCGCCCGCGAATCCGGACGCCACGGGCACGCTGGTGCGCTCGGCGAAGGCCGTTTCCGACGCCTGCATTGCCGGGGCTTCCGGGACCATCCAGCTCTTCAAGCTGGACGGCGCCGAGAAGATGGTGGTCAATGTCAGCGGGCTGCCGGCGAACACGGAGTTCGACGTGTTCATCATCGAGAACCCGGATAACCCCTTTGGATTCTCGTGGTATCAGGGCGATCTGGAGACGAACGGCAGTGGCTCCGGGTCGCAGACATTCATCGGGCGCTTCAATGACGAGACGTTCATCCTCGATGACCAGCTCATTCCGGTCGCGCATCCGACCTTCCACGTCGGTGTGTGGTTCAACGACAAGAATGATGCTGCCAGCGCTGGCTGCTCAAACGACCAGACCCCGTTCAACGGCGAGCAGAACGCCGGTATTCAGGCACTGAAGACCGTGCCGGTTGGCGGGTTTGGGCCGCTGAAGCAGTTGAGCTAACGAGATCGCTCAATCTCGGGGAATTGCGTGGCGCCGGGGCTGTGCAAACGGCCCCGGCGCTGCGTCCGATGGAACTACGCGCTACCCGAGCTGGGCCAGTTGCGGGATGGCCGGCGCCATCCCTTCGATGAAGGCGGCGGGCGAGCCGGTCATCGGCACGACATCGACGCCCTGCACGCCGAGCGCCGCGTAGTCCGCCATTTGCCGCACAAAGGCGTCGCGGGTTTCCGGCGTGGGCCGGGGATTGATGGCCACAATCGTCTTCCTGATCGCGTCGTAATCCCGGCCCACCTCGTCACAATGCCGCCGCAGCACATCGAGCTTGTGGGCGACGTCATCCACGGAGGTGGCAAACAGGTTGCAGGCATCTCCGTACTTCGCCACCAGCCGCAAGGTCTTGCGCTCGCCGCTGCCGCCGATCAGTACCGGCGGCCGGCGGAGCGGTTGCGGCGAGCAGAGGGTCTCCGCCAACTGATAGTGCTTGCCGGTGTAGGCGCCGTTGTTCGCGGGGTCCCACATCTGGGCGCAGATCTGCAGCGTTTCCTCCAGCCGTTCGAAGCGTTCCGCCAGCGGTGGAAACGGCACGCCCAGCGCGCGGTGCTCGCGTTCGTACCAGCCGGCGCCAAGGCCAAGTGTCGCTCTGCCACCTGAGAGGACATCCAGCGTGGCGACGATCTTGGCGAGCAGGCCGGGGTGGCGGTACATGGCGCCGGTCACCAGCAGGCCGAGGTCGATGCGTTCCGTGTGCGCCGCCAGAAACCCGAGCGTGGTGTAGCCCTCCAGCATCGGCGATTCGGCGGGGCCCATGTACTCGATCTGAAAGTAGTGATCCATCAGCGAAAGCCACGCCGCGCCGGATGCCTCCGCTGCCTGTGCGGCCCGCACCAGTTCGGGCGCGATGGCGGCGGCCCCGCCTGCGCTATCGAATCTCGTGAGGTGGTATCCGAGTTCCATGATGGGTGCGCTCCTGTTCAGGCGAGGACGGCTGGCTTCAGGGTGTCCTCGCACCATTGGCGGAATGTGGTGGGCGTGCTGGTCTCCGGGGTGCGCGCCACGAGGTTGTCGATGCCCTCGTTCTTGGCCGCCGCCATTTCCACCAGCCCCTGCGCGATGATCTCGGAAACCCCCATGCGCAGTCGAGCCTCCTTGTATGCCTCGTGGCTGACTTGCTGGTAACGGACGGGCCGTCCCAGCACCTCGCTCATGATGGCGGCCATGTCGTCCTGCGAAAGGTCCTCCGGCCCAAGGACCGGCACGGCCTCCTGTCCGGTCCACGAGGTATCGAGCAGCAGCACGGCGGCAACGGCGGCGATATCCCGCGTGGCCACAACTGGCAGTTTCCGGTCCCCGGAGAGCGAGAGCGAGTACACCCCCTGATCCCGGATCGGGACCATCTGGCGCAGCACGTTGTCCATGAACGACGGCATGGTCAGCGCGCGGAAGTTCACGCCGGTGCTGGCCAGCAGGTCATCCATGGCCCACGAGGCCGCCACGTGCCCGGCCGGGAGCGTGGTCCCCCGCCCCAGCGCCGAGATGCTGACCACGTGGCCGACACCCTGCTCGGTGATGGCGGCAGCGGCCGGGCGCGTGAAATCGACGTAGGCGGCTTCCAGACTTGGCGCGTGTGGGGCCGCCGGAACCAGCCAGAACAGGGCATCGGCGCCGGCGAAGGCGCGATTGACCACCTCGCGATCGCCGTGCGACCCTTCGATGACCTCGACGCGGGCGCGGAACTCCGGCGCGAGCCGGTTCGGATCACGCACGATGACCCGGATGGGAGCATCCGCCTCCAGCAGGCGAGCGAGAACCTGTCCACCGATGACTCCGGTGGGAGCAGTGACGACGATCACGGTGTGCCTCCTCAGGCAGCCGGAGGACGATTCCCTCCAGCGCAGGGGGTAAACTACACCGTACCGTTTACTTTGGCAAGGGGTGGCATGGCGCTCCGCGGCGAGGCACTACGCGAACATATCATCCTTTCGGCCAAGGCCGTCTTTCTGGAGCAGGGCTTTGAGCGCACCTCCATGGATGAGGTCGCGGCGCGCGCAGGCTCCTCGAAGCGCACGCTGTACGTGCATTTCGGAACCAAGGACGCGCTTTTTCAGGCCGTCATCGATCTGGTGCGCGTGATGTATGGCGGCCGTATCCGGTCGCCGGAGTCGTACAGCGCCGACCCCGTCGAGGCGGTCGCCTGCTTTTGCGTGCAATTTCGCCAGATGCTGCTCTGGGACCCCATCCTGCTCAACTGCCGGCTGGTGATCGCGGAATCGGGCCGGCTGCCGACGGCGGGCGCGGAGCTGTACGACATCTTCTTTGTGACGACTCAGCGCAAACTGGCGGCCTATCTGGAAACGGCGCTCTCCCTCGACCCCGTGCGGAGTCAGGAACTCGCCAGCCAGTTGCTGGGGAGCGCCGCGTACCCGCCATTCCTGCGCGGCCTCTTCGGGCTGGAGCCGGGTCGCCCGGACAAGCCCGGTGAGGCAGCGGTCACGGAATCGCCGGAGTTCCCGGCCATTCGCCGGGTGGTGGGCGCGTTGTTGCGGGAAGAACTGGCGCGGGCAAGCGACATCGCGACGCGGTAGCCCCGTCGTGACCGCGAGGGCAGCCACGACGGAGAGTTTCCCGGCGCCTACGCCAACGCCGCTGGCACGCAGGCGGTGCCGCTACTGCCGCCAACGCCGTTGCAATCGCTGAGGCACTGCACGCAGGCCGCGCCCGCGCCGTGGGTGGCGACGCAATCGATGTCCGCCGCGCACGCCTTGCAGAAGCAGGTTCCGTCCCGGCCGCAGAACGGCGCATTGCCGGTCGTGCCGAAGCAGACGCCGTTGGCGCCGCAGGGGACATTCTCACTGCAGGTATCCGCCGAGGGCTGGCAGGTCAGGACGTTGTGCGCGAGGCAGACGCTGGTTTCCGGGTCGCCGTCGCAGATGCCGGAGCAACAGAGGTCATTGCGGCCGAAGCACTTCTGGCCGACATCGACACAACCGAAGCTGTTGACCACGATTCGCCGCTTGTTCTTGCGCTTCTTGCGCTTTCGCCGTTGCTTCTTGCGGCCAGCTTCGGTCTCTTCGACGCTGGCGAAGAGCGGCGCCAGCGGCGTGGCCAGCGCCAACCCGAGCACACGGCGGCGGCCAGCGCTGGCGGTCAATATGCGGACCAGTTGGTCAAACGGTTGTGGTTCCACCGGGGGGCTCCTCCACGATCACGGTTTCCGCGAATTCGGGGGTGGAGAACCCGAAGAGTACATGAAGCTCGCCGGCAGTGCAGCGGAACCCGTGGATCACGCCAGCCGGCACGTAGAGCGTCACGCCGGGGCCGATCGCGACGACCTCTTCGCCTAGCGTGGCCTCGCCGGCGCCAGCCAGAAAGGTGAGCGTTTCCTCGACCGGGTGGGTGTGCAGCAGCACGCGCTCACCGGGTTGCAGCCACTGCTGCGCGACGAACATCCCGGCCCCGATGCGGCCCGAGACGAGATGTTGCGTCGGGATGCCGCTGGAGCTCTTCTCAATTGGCAGATCGCCGTGCACAATGCGGCGGGGTCCGGTGGCGCTCATGCGGGTAGTCTATCGCTGACAGATCTGGCAGCATGCGGGCTGATCGGACGTTCGGGGGAGACGCTGTCACAACCGGGCGGGGAATTCTCACATCCCGCTCGCGATGACCCACAATGGGCGGGGCCGTGCTGTACACTGACGCCGACTTTTTCGCCGGGATCGTCTGCCCCGGCACGCTGGGGTGGAGGAGCCGCGGTATGCGCTTGGCAACCGTTCGCGCTGCAACGCTGACGGTAAGGCGCTGATGGCCATGAGTCAGTATCTGTTTCTGATTCCGCTGCTGCCCCTGCTGGCATTCGTCATCAACCTGCTGTTCGGCCGGTATCTGGGCAAGACGGCCAGCTGGATCGCCATCCCGGCGGTCTTTGCCTCGTTCCTGCTCTCGCTGCTGGTGTTCGCGGACATCAACGCGAACGGTGAGCCGCTACGGCAGGCGCTCTACACGTGGATTCAGGCCGGCGATTTCCACATCGGCATCGACCTCTATGTCGATCAGTTGACAGCGGTCATGCTGATCGTGGTCAGCAGCGTCGGCTTCCTCGTCAACGTGTATTCACGCGGCTACATGGATCACGACGCCAGCTACGCGAGATTCTTTGCGTACCTGCCGTTCTTCGTGTTCTCCATGCTCATGCTGGTGCTGGCCGATAACTTCCTGCTGCTCTTCTTCTTCTGGGAAGGCGTGGGTCTGGCCTCGTACCTGCTGATCGGGTTCTGGTTCACCCGGCGCTCGGCGGCGGCGGCGGCGCAGAAAGCGTTCATCGTCAACCGCGTCGGTGACCTCGCCTTCGGCCTCGGCCTGATGTGGATCTTCTACCAGTTTGGCACCCTGCAACTGCGCGAGGTCTTTGCGCAGGTGCCAGCGGCGCCAGCAGTGGTGGTAACCGGCATCGCGCTGCTGCTCTTCGGCGGCGCCTGCGGCAAGAGCGCCCAGTTCCCGCTGCACGTCTGGCTGCCGGACGCGATGGAAGGCCCGACCCCGGTCTCCGCGCTCATCCACG
>JASGGF010000085.1:0-14813 GCA_047605145.1 Thermomicrobiales bacterium
TCGCGCTGCACCATGCGGTCGGCGGTTGGCACCAGATTGTCGCGCAGGTAGTCGAACCCGAACTCGTTGTTCGTGCCGTAGGTGATGTCGGCGGCGTACGCCTCGGGGCGCGTCACCGGCCGCAGCCGCACCAGACGCTCGTCGTCACCCGTCCAGTCGCGGTCGTACAGGAATGCCGATTCGTGCTGGATGCAGGCCACGCTCAGCCCGAGCGCGTCGTACACCTGTCCCATCCACTGCGTGTCGCGCTTGGCGAGGTAGTCGTTGACTGTCACCACGTGGACGCCACGCCCACCGAGCGCGTTCAGCGCCACCGGCAGGGTCGCGGTCAGGGTCTTGCCTTCGCCGGTGCGCATCTCGGCGATCTTGCCGCTGTGCAGCACCGCGCCACCTAGCAGCTGCACATCGAAGTGCCGCTGGCTCAGCGTCCGCCGGCCAGCCTCACGGGTGGCGGCGAATGATTCTGGCAGCAGGCTATCCAGCGACTCGCCATCCTCAATGCGGTCGCGGTAACCATTGCTCAGTTCCCGCAGTTCAAGATCGGACAGCGCCGTCATCTGCGGTTCGAAGGCGAGGACCTGATCGGGAACTTTCAGAAATGGCTTGAGCGACGCCTCGTTAGGGTCGCCAAAGATCTTTGTCAGGAGTTTTCGCATGTGGAGGCCTCGATAGGATGCCCGGGCGGGAATGGGCGGCGAATCAGATATGCTGTCAAGTATACGAGCGGGGCGAAAACGCGGTTCCGGTCGCCAGTCTCACCGGGGCGGCGCTTCGTAGGTGGCCATGCGGTCCAGCAGCGTGTCCACGTCCGGGTCGGTCAGGATCAGGTCCAGATGCGCCGGAGTGACGAACCCCTCCTGCGCGCCCAGCTTCAGCATCTCCAGCAGCGGATTCCAGAAACCAGCCACGTCAAGCAGGGCGCACGGTTTGCGGTGCAGGCCAAGCTGCGCCCACGTGAGCGTCTCGAAGAACTCCTCCAACGTGCCGAACCCTCCGGGCAAGGTCAGGTAGCCGTCGGCTAAATTGGACATCAGCGCCTTCCGGCGGTGCATGCTGGTCACCACGTGCGTTTTCGTGACCTTTGGGTGCACCACCTCGTGCTCCAGCAGCGCCTGCGGAATCACGCCGATGACCTCGCCGCCTTCCGCCAGCGCGGCGTCCGCGACGGCGCCCATCAATCCGACATTCCCCCCACCGTAAATGAGGCGCCACCCGCGGCGGGCAATCGCCGCGCCCGTCGCCTGCGCGGCAGCAAGGTAGGCAGGGTCACTGCCGAAGCGCGACCCACAAAACACACACACCGAATCAAAAGGCATGAGAAATCTCGGACCTCCTGCACCGGATGCTACCATCGCGGCATGGCGGGATCATCAACACCAGACGCAGCAGCGCACGGGGGGGAGCCGCTCCCCTTCCCGCAACAGGTCTACGCCATCGTGGCCCGCATCCCCTCGGGCCGCGCCACGACCTACGGCGCCATCGCTCGTGCCCTTGGCAGTCCCCGCGCGGCTCGCGAAGTCGGCTGGGCGCTCAACGGCGTTCCCGAGGGCTCCGATCTCCCCTGCCACCGCGTCGTCGACCGCGAAGGCAACCTGAGCGGCGGCTGGGCGTTCGGCCACCCTGACGTAATGGCCGCGCTCCTGGCCGCCGAAGGCGCCCCGTTCCTCGATGAGCATCAGGTCGATCTCGACGCCTGCTTCTGGGACCCCTCCGCAGACGAGGACACCCACCAGCTCGGGCTGTTCTGAACGCGCCGCTGATGACACTCGTAACCAGCCTCGCGGTGACGCTGGCAGACGAACTCGACCCTCAGCGCATCCGCTCCATCGGCATCGAATCGCCTGAGTCTGGCGACACGAGCGCCGCGTGGGGCATTCGGGTCTCCGGCCACGTGCTCGGCGCTTCATCGCCCGTGGACCGGGTCGAAGCGGCGGTCACCGGCCACGTCCTCGCCCACCAGCAGCCGCACCTTCCCACACCCGACGTGGCGATGCGTCATCCCGGCACGCCCGGCTCAGATGCCTGTGGGTTCTCGCTCCTCGCCGACACTGCCTCGCTGCGGGAGAACTTCACTATCACCATCCGCGCAGTGCTCGCCGATGGCCCCGTCGTGCCCTTCGCCACCGTCACGGGCATCCGCCGCGCCATCGCATCGGGCTATCAGCCGCGCCTGCGGCCGCTGCTCCTCAACTCGTTTGGCCGCACCGGCACCACGCTCCTGATGCGCTTGCTCTCAGCCCACCCCGGCGTGATTTGCTACGACCTGCCCCCGTACGAGATTCGCGGCGGCAAATACTGGACCCACCTGCTGCGCGTCCTCGGAGCGCCCGCTGACAACTCGCGCCAGATAGGCTCGCCGATGGACTTCCAGTCCGAGCTGTACGCGGCCAGCGGTAACCCCTTCTACGCCAGCGACTTCGCCGCGTCGTCGGGCGTCGAGTCGTGGTCAGGCTCGCGCTATGTCGAACAACTGGCCGCCTTCTGCCAGCGCAGCACCGACGGCTGGTACGGCGCCGTCGCTACTGCGCAGGGAAAGGACCCCGCGCCGCTCGTCTACTTCGCCGAGAAGCACTTCCCGGACGTGTACCCGCGCCTGATCCGCAGCGTCTATCCACAGGCGCACGAGCTCTTCCTCGTCCGCGACTTCCGCGACATGATTTCGTCCATGCTGGCTTACAACGCGCGCAAGGGCATGGGCGATTTCGGCCGGCTCCGCGTCGCCAGCGACGAAGCGTGGCTTGATTTCATGCACGAGCTTTTCGTGATCATGCTGGCCGCCTACCGCGAGCGCGGCGAGCCCGGCAGCCTGATTCACTATGAGGCTCTGATCAGCGACCCCGCCGCCGTCCTCGTCCCACTCCTGACCCGCCTCGGCCTCGATGCCTCGCCCCCCACCCTCGCCGCCATGCTCGCCGTCATCGACGCGCCGGAGCTACGCGGCCACGGCTCCTCCGCCTCCGCCGAGGCATCCGTCGGACGCTGGCGCCGCGACCTCACCCCCGAGATGCAGGCGATGATTGAGGCGAAGTTCGGCGACCTGCTGGAGGCGTTCGGCTACTCGACCGGCCCGTCACGCAACTGAACAATGCTTGTCGAGGATGTCCGGTACATCGAGAATATCTCTGCTGGCCGAAGGACGAACCCATGAAGCGCCTCTGAGTTCACAGAACCGTCATCGTTGGCGACCACTGGCTGGTACATGCCCTCCGTCAGCGAAAACACTTCGACGCTGGCAGCGCTCGGATCGACGATCCAGTACTCCTGCACGCCAAAACGCGCGTAGAGCGCAGCTTTCGCCACCCTGTCCACACGTGCGGTGCTCGGCGAAAGAACCTCTACGACAATGATCGGCGGTGCGTCGACGACGCCCTTATCGAGGTACCGGTTAGTATCTGCCTCCTCAAGCACCATGAGATCTGGCTGCACGACGTCATATGGGCCCACGCAGACGTCGGCTGGCGCAGGAAACACACGTCTGACTCCCGTTTCACGAAGAAACGCCGCCAGTAATTCCTGCAGGTTGGTTTGCACGAACAGATGACTGAAGAGAGGAGCCGGCGTCACGATCATCTCTCCAGCGATTATCTGGCGCTGCATCCCATCGTCCGGGGTATCCAGCAGATCCCAATATGTTGCAAGCCGTTCCGCTGCCGACATTGCACATTTTCCTCCAACATCAGTCCAGTTTGCCGAAAGCCAGAACGCCACTGCTCCGCAGCGTGGAAATCGCGAAGTCCGCTGGCGCCGCTGGTTCGTGGACTTCGCCTAGTCCGCCACCCCCGCCAGCTCCGGCGCCTCCCGCTCCACCGCTGCCCCCACTCCTGCCGGCCGCACATGCACCAGATTCGAGTGGTACGTGCTCTGCCCAGCCAGATCGGCAATCGCGTCCGGCGTCAGCCAGTTGATGTTGCGCCCATCCGGCGACAACGACGCCCACCGCCCCTTCGGCGCAATCGCCACCCCCGGCAGCACATCCTCCGTTACCACCGCACGCAGCCGGCACCAGCCGCGCCGGTTCGAGACGATGACATCCTCCCCGTGCACGACTCCGCGTGCGCCGGCATCCGCCGGGTGCAGCTCGATGAAGGGTGTGCCCTCCTTCGCCACCAGCGACGGCTGGTTCGCCATCGAGGTCGTCACGAAGTGGTGCGACGCCCCGGAAATCAGCGTCAGCGCCGGCTGCCCGGCGTCATCAACGCCCAGCCCCTCGGTGAATTCGGCAGCGGAGACGAACTCCGGCAGCGGATCGAGGCCGACCTCCGCCATCGCCTCGCACCGCAGTTCCACCTTGCCCGATGGCGTTGGGAAGAGGCCGTCCGCGTGCGGCACGTGGCCCGGCGCCAGCGCGTACGCTACCGTGCCCTCCGCCTGCAGCCGCTCCAGCGTGATGCCCTCCAGCGTCGGGTTCGCCGCGCGCGACGCCTCCACGATCTCGTCCAGCACCTCCAGCGGCTCCGCGTGCAGCCACGGCTCGTCGTAGCCCATAGCCCGCGCCAGCAGCCGGGAGACCTCCCAGTTGCTCTTCGCCTCGCCCACCGGATCGATCGCCGCGTGGTTGAACTGCAGGTGCCGGTGCCCGTATGGCTTGTGGAGGTCGGTCTGCTCAAGTTGCGTCGTCGCCGGCAGCACGATATCGGCCAGCCGCGCAGTGTCCGTCATGAACTGCTCGTGCACCACCGTGAACAGGTCGGGCCGCTGCATTCCTTCCACAATCAGGCTGGAATTCGGGTTCGCCGCCACCGGGTTCGCCGAGAACACGTACAGCGCGTGGATCGGCGGCCCACTCACCTCGCCGGTCAGCGCCGCGCCCAGCCTGTTGAAGTTCACGAATCGCGGCGTGGGCGGACACTCGCTGGCGTGGCTTACCGCCTCGCCGTCCCAACGCACGTACCCCGACGTCGAGTAGTACAATCCGCCGCCGCGCACCCCGATCTGCCCAATCACCGCCGGCAGGCAACTGAGCGCGCGGCAGGTCTGGCCGCCGTTGCCGTGCCGCTGGATGCCGTCCGCGAACTTCAGCAGCGCCGGCTTCGTCGTGCCGTAGCGCGTCGCCAACGCCTCGATCTGCGCCGCCGGGATGCCGGTGATCGCCGCCACGCGCTCCGGCGGATACTCGCCCGCGCGCTCGCGCAGTTCCTCCCAGCCCACAGAGTGCTCTCGCAGCCACTCCTCGTCGTGAAGGCCATCGCGGAAGAGCACGTGCATCAGCCCCAGCGCCAGCGCGCCATCCGTTGCCGGCTTCGGCTGAAGGTGCAGGTCCGCCGAACGCGCGGTCGTCGTGCGCCGGGGATCGATCACCACCACGTAGGCGCCTGCGCGCTGCGCCTCGCGCAGGAACGGCACGAAGTGCGGCGAGGTGCTGGCCGGGTTGTGCCCCCAAATGATGATCAACTTCGACTCGACGACATCCCGCGCGTCCGGCGCCCACGCCGCGCCTAGCGTCGCGTTTACCGCCGTCATCGCCGCAGCGCCGCAGAGGTCGCCTTCCAGCCCGGTGGCGCCCATCCGCCCCCACAGCCGGGTCGCCGCGACTGTGCCCTGTAGCAGGCCCAGCGTGCCGCTGTAGGAGTACGGCAGAATCGCCTGCGCCCCGTGCTCCGCGATGATCGCCTGCCAGCGCGTAGCGATCTCGCTCAGCGCCGCATCCCACGAGATGCGCGCCCACTGGCCGCCGCCCCGTTCCCCAACGCGTCGCATCGGGTACTCGATGCGGTCGGGCGCGTAAACCCGCTGCAGGTAGGGCCGCACCTTGGCGCAGAGCCAGCCTTGCGTGAACGGGTGATCGGGATCGCCCCGGAAGCCGATTGCCTTGCCATCCTGCACCTCGACCAGCGTGCCGCAGGTGTCCGGGCAATCGTGCGGACAGGCGCCCCGCAGGATGATGGTCTTGCCGGTGGATGGTGCAGGCATGGTCGTTCTCCTGATGTGCAAAGCGGCGCCCGGCAGGGCTTCTGGTAGTCTACCCGGCACACGCAATCAGTCAGTGATCGGGGCTCCGTGGCGCGGTACATCCTTGGGCGGCTGTTGGGGCTCGTATTCGTCCTCTTCGCCGTCTCGCTGATCACCTTCTTCATGACCCGCGCCGTGCCGGGAGATCCCTTCGCGGCCGGCGAACGCCAACTCCCCGAAGCCACCCGCATCGCCCGAGCCGCCAAGTACGGCTTCGATCAGCCCCTGCTCGTGCAGTACGCCAAATACGTCTGGGCCGTCCTGCACGGCGACCTTGGGGTGCCCTTCCAGAGCCCCAGCCAGACGGTCGTCGAGCTCATCAAGCAAACCTGGCCCGTCACGCTCAAGATCGGCGCCTTCACGCTCCTGATTTCCTACCCGCTCGGCATTCTGCTGGGCCTGACTGCCGCATTGCGCCGCAACACCTGGGTTGACTACTTCATCACCTTTGGCAGCACGCTCGGCATGGTCTTGCCGAACTTCGTCGTTGCCATCTGGCTGATCCTGCTCTTCAGCGTCAGCCTGGACTGGCTCCCCTCCGGCGGCTGGGGCACGCCGGCGCACATCGTGCTGCCGGTCATCGCGTACTCGCTGCTGCCGACGTCGCTGGTGGCGCGTTACACGCGGGTCAGCCTGTTGGAGATCATGGGCGCCGACCACGTCCGCACCGCCCGTGCCAAGGGGCTCTCCAGCTCACGAGTGCTGACCTGGCACGTGGCGCGCAACGCGATGATCCCCTTCGTCACCGTGATGATCCCGGAAATCCCGAACATCCTTACCGGCTCCATCTTCATCGAGCAGATCTTCCGCGTTCCGGGCCTCGGCCGCTTTTTCGTCACCTCCACCCTCACCCGCGACTACCCGATGATCCTGGCGCTGGTGCTGCTGGTCGCGGTGGTCTGGGGCATCACCTATCTCGCCACCGATCTTCTCTACACCTGGCTCGACCCTCGCATCAGGTTGCGCTAGCCATGGCCACCCCCATCTCCGGGCGCGTCAGCCTGGACAACGCCGAGATAGGTTCCCCCAGCCAGACGTTGCAGGAAATGAAGGCGCGCCCGGTCTCCAATACCCGGCGCGCCCTCCGCCGCTTCCGCAAACAGAAGCTGGCCATGATCGGCGCCAGCATCACCCTGTTCCTGATCGTGATCGCCATTCTGGCGCCGTGGATCGCCCCCACCTCGATCGACTCGGCCGATGTCATGGCCGCCAACCAGTTCCCCAACCTCGCCCACCCCTTCGGCACCGACGCCATCGGCCGCGATCTGGTCACGCGCGTCATTTTCGGCACACGGACGTCGCTCATCGTCGGGTTCTCGGCGGTGGGCATCGCCTGCCTGATCGGCATTCCGCTCGGGCTAGCCGCCGGCATGCGCGGTGGCTGGGTCGATTTCGTGATCATGCGCCTGGTGGAGGTGATGATCGCCTTTCCCGGCATCCTGTTCGCCATGTTCCTCGTCTCGGTGACTGGCGGCGGCATCCGCAATATCATCCTCGCCATCGGCGTCACCACCTGGGTCACCATCTGCCGCCTCACTCGCTCGCAACTCCTCACGCTGCGCGAGCAGGAGTTCGTGCAGGCCGCACGCAGTTTGGGCGTGCCGGAGTGGCGCATCGCGGTGCGCCACGTCCTCCCGAACGCCCTCGCGCCCCTGATCGTGGTCATCACGCTCGCCATCCCCACCGCCATCTTTGCCGAGGCCGGCCTCAGCTTTTTGGGCATCGGCATCAACGAACCCACGCCCAGCCTTGGCAAAATGGTCGCTGACAGCGCACAGTACGTTCGCGTGTACTGGTATCTCGGGCTCTTCCCGACTGTGGCAATCGCCATGGCCATGCTGGGATTCACCTTCGTCGGTGATGGGCTGCGCGATGCCCTTGATCCGCGCCAGAATTAGCGAGTCGCGATTGCCTGCCGGCGCCGTTGCCGGGCGGGCCGCTCGTCACAGGAGGTTCACCAGAATGCACGAAACGGAACGGAGTCAACCCGCCAGCCGCGAGATCGCGGAGCGCATTTCCACCCTCGGTCAGCGCGTCCGCCGTCGGTCGCTGCTGGGCGGCGCTCTCGGCCTGGCCGGCACGATGGCCCTGGCTGGCCATCTGCCCCACACCGCTGCCCTCGCGCAGGATGCCACGTTGCCTGACGACGCCGCCCCCGCTGAGCAGCAGGTGCTTGTGCTCGTCAACAACATCCAGACCGACAAGACCCCAGACTTCTACGAGTCAGTTTACGAGCGCCTGTCCGAGGCCGCCTTCGACATCCTCTCCGAGCCACTGGTCCGCCTGGACCGCAACTTCGAGATCGGCCCCGCCGGCGCGCTGGAGTGGAGCAGCAACGACGAAGGCACCGTCTGGACGTTCAAACTCGATCCCGACCTGATGTGGAGCGACGGCAACCCGGTCACCGCCAACGACTGGGTGACCACGTTCCGCTACGGCGCCGACCCCGCCCACGCGTGGGACTTCACCTGGTATTTCCAGGGTGTCATCAAGAACTGGAACGAGGCCATCGCCGGCGACGTGCCGTTGGAAGAGCTTGGCGTGCGCCAGGGCGAAAACGAGCACGAGCTGATCATCGAGACGGTCGCCCCGGCGCCGTATCTCCCCGCGATGCTCCTCTACTCCACCACCCTGTCAGCGGCCGCGCTGGAGAACAGCGGCCCGCTGTACAACTCCAAGCCCGAGACTTCCGTCACCTCCGGCCCCATGAAGCTGACCGAATGGCTTATCGACCAGAAGGTCACGTTCGAGAAGAACCCGGACTACACTGGGAATCTCGAGGTCCCGGTCGAGAAGGTCGTTGTGAAGCTGGCCGATCCGGCCACCTACTTCATCATGTACCAGAACGACGAGATCGACTACATGCAGTATCCGGCCCCGGCCGATCTGCTCATCGCGCAGTCCGAGTTCCCGGAGCAGATCTTCTCCTCCGTCGGTGACTTCCGCACCTACTACATGTTCTTCGACGTCGATACGGCGCCGTTCGACAAACTCGAAGTGCGGCAAGCCTTCAGCCACTCGGTGGACCGCGACGCGCTGAAGTCCCAGATCCTCGGCCCGGCGGGCATTCCCGCCTACTCCTGGCTGGCTCCCGGCTTCCCGGCCGCCAATGGCGAGGAACTCTCCAGCATCCAGAACTTCGATCCCGCCAAGGCGAAGGAGTTGATGGCCGCCGCCGGCTTCCCGGATGGCGCCGGGTTCCCGCCGCAAGTGCTCCAGGTGCGCAACCCGACCCCGCTGGTCAAGGCCATCTCGCAGGCCACCGCCGCCATGCTGCGCGACAATCTGGGCATCCAGGTTGAGGTGCAGGATGTCGATCAGGCCACCTTCATGGACGCCCTGACCGCCAAGCCGACGCAGGTCCCGCTGGGCTTCGTTTCCTACGGTATGGACTACCTCGATCCGTCCAACATGCTTGGCGTGTGGGTCTCCGGCGGCCGCCACTCGTGGGTGAACGAGGACTTCGACAAGCTGGTGACCGAGGGCGCCTCATTCACCGGTGAGCCTGAAGAGCGGACGCAGATGTTCCAGGACGCCGAGCGCATCCTCGTCGAAGATGTGCCGGCGGTGTTCATCTACCACGAGACCCCGGTCCAGCTCATCAAGCCGTGGCTGAAGGGCGACTTCATTCAGCCGGACGCCAACGGCATCACCAGCCTGCACTGGCCCGGCTACACCGCCATGAGCACGGTCCCGGCCGAGTTGTACATCGGCGCGGACGCCCCGGCGGGCCGCGAAAACTCGTAACCCTGTCCTGAAACGGCGCGTGGGCGAGGAGGTCATCGCCTCGCCCACCGCCGTCGCCACGCCTGCGGAGGTTCTCGTGTCACTGGTCGAAACCGCCCCGTCGCCGGAAGCCCTCCGCGCGGAGTTCCTGCTCGATCCCGACGTCGTGTTCCTGAACCACGGCTCGTTCGGCGCCACGCCGGAGCCCGTCTTCGCCGAGTACCAGCGCTGGCAGCGCGAACTGGAGCGGCAACCTGTCGCCTTTCTCGGCCGCAACGCCGAGGTCTACCTCGACGACGCCCGCGCCAAGATGGCGGCCTTCGTCGGCTGCAACCGCGACGAGCTGGCGTTCAACCCGAACCCCACCACCGGCGTCAACGTCGTCGCTCGCTCGCTCCACCTGGAGCCGGGCGACGAAGTCCTCGGCACCGACCTCGAATACGGCGCCTGCGACCGCACCTGGGAGTGGTTCACCGCCAAGCAAGGCGCCCACTACCGCCGCGCCCACATCCCTCTTCCGGTCACTTCGCCCGACGCCATCGTCGAGGCGATCTTCGCCGAGGTCACGCCGCACACCCGCGCCATCTTCGTCTCGCACATCACCTCGGGCACGGCGCTCCGCCTGCCGGTCGAGGCGATCACGCAACGCGCGCATCAACTCGGGTTGCTCAGCATCATCGATGGCGCGCACGCGCCCGGCCAGATCCCGGTCAACCTGCACGAAATCGGCGCCGACTTCTACGCCAGCACGTTCCACAAGTGGACCTGCGCCCCGAAGGGCTCCGGCTTCCTATACGCCGCGCCACAGCACCACGCCTGGCTGGAGTCGCCCATCGTCTCCTGGGGCTGGGTCGAAGGCCGTGAACAATTCCGCGCCGACAGCATCTTCATCTCCCGCAACCAGATGCAAGGTACCCGCGACCTCGCTGCCTACTTGGGAGCGCCCAGCGCGGTGGAATTCCTGAACGCGCACGACTGGGACGCCGTCCGCGAACGCTGCCACGCTCTCGTTTGCGATGCCCGCGACCGCATCGCCGCCTACTTCGATCTGCCCCAGATCTGCCCGGAGGAAACGGACGGCTTCGGCTGGTTCCGCCAAATGGCGACCATCCCCCTGCCCGCCGACACCGACGGCGTCGCGCTGAAGGCGCGCCTGTACGACGACTACCGGATTGAGATTCCAATCACCATCGTCGACGACAAGCCCATGCTGCGCATCTCGATTCAGGGCTACAACAGTCAGGCCGATGTCGATGCGCTGGTCGAGGCCGTACAAGCGCTCGTTCCCCGGGCGACGGCATGACCACGCAAGCCTCGCTGAACGGCAACTCGGAGCCCGAGTTCTCGCGATCCGGCCCGCTCGCCGGCCTGCGCGTCCTCGCGCTGGAGCAAGCGGTGGCCGGCCCGCTCTGCACCCGCCACCTCGCCGATCTCGGGGCTGAGGTCATCAAGATCGAGCGCCCCGGCGGCGGCGACTTCGCCCGGCGCTACGACACCTCCGTGCGCGGTATGTCCTCCTACTTCGTCTGGCTCAACCGGGGCAAACGCTCCCTCTCGCTGGACATGAAGCAGCCCGCCGCCCGCGAGGTACTGGAGCGCCTTATCGCCGGATCGGACGTGCTGGTGCAGAACCTCGGGCCGGGCGCCATCGACCGCCTCGGTTTCGCGCCTGAGCGCCTGCGCCGCGACTATCCCTCGCTCGTCATCACCAGCATCTCCGGCTACGGCCCAACCGGCCCCTTCGCCGAGCGCAAGGCGTTCGATCTGCTGCTGCAAGGCGAAACCGGCGTGATCGCTACCACCGGCGATGGCGACGCGCTCGCCAAGCTCGGCATCAGCGTCGGAGACTGCGGAGCGGCGGTGTATGGCGTGATCGGCACCCTTGCCGCGCTGTATGAGCGGCAGGCCACCGGGCAGGGCCGCATCGTCGAAACCTCGCTGTTCGACGCACTTTCGGAGTGGATGGGCTACCCCACCTACTACACGCTGTACGGCGGAACCCCGCCCGCTCGCGCTGGCGTGCGCCACGCCACCGTCGTGCCCTACGGCTCCTACCGCTGTCAGGACGGCGCCGTGCTGCTGGCCGTGCAAACGGAAGCGCAGTGGCGAGCCTTCTGCGAGTTGTGCGGCCACCTTGAGTGGGAAACCGACCCCCGCTACCTCACCCCGCCCCTGCGCCGGGAGAACCGCGCGGCGCTGGAGGGCGCGATCGACGCGGCGCTCGGCGCCATGCCCCGCGCCGAGGTCGTCCGCCGGCTTGAAGCCGCCGACGTCCCCTTCGGCTCGCTGAACAGCGTCGCCGAGTTTGTCGAGCACCCGCAACTCACCGCCCGCGACCGCTGGCGGGAGATCGACACGCCGGTTGGCCCCATTCAAGCCCTCCTGCCCCCGTTCGACCTCGAAGGCGCCACCACCCCCATGGGCCCTATCCCCGAAGCCGGCCAGCACACTGCCGAAGTCCTCGCCGAAATCGGCTTCACCGCCGAGGAAATCGCCGCCCTTCAGGAGAGTGGAACCGTCTAACGAAAGCTGCCCGCAAAGCGTTAGGGAACCGATGTTCGGATGCCACCGCCGCCGACCAGTGATGTCCTGAGCTTGTCGAAGGACCTCGTGCCCGGCCGCGGAACCATGCGTCTATCCGCCGGTGCACCCAGCCACTCCCGCCCTGCGCCCTGCCAAGACTGCCAACCCCACCGCACCGCAAAAGTTGGCAGCCTTGGCAGCCTTACCCCAGACCTACGCCCCGACGTACGCCGCCAGATGCTCCCCGGTCAGGGTCGAGCGGGCCGCCACCAGCTCTGCCGGCGGCCCCTCGAACACCACGCGGCCGCCGTCATGCCCCGCGCCCGGCCCCAGATCGATGATCCAGTCCGCGTGCGCCATCACCGCCTGATGATGCTCGATCACGATCACCGATTTGCCGCCGTCCACCAGCCGGTCCAGCAGCCCCAGCAATTGCGCCACATCCGCCAGATGCAGCCCGGTCGTCGGCTCATCCAGCACGTAGATGCCGCCCTTCTCGCCCATCCGCGTCGCCAACTTCAGCCGCTGCCGCTCGCCACCGGAGAGCGTGGTCAGCGGTTGACCAAGGTGCAGATAGCCGAGGCCCACGTCCGCCAGCCGAGTCAGGATGGCCCCAGCCGCCGGAAGGCGTGCCTCGCCGTCGCTGAAGAAAGCCTGCGCCTCCGCCACTGGCATCTCCAGCACGTCGGCGATGTTCCGGCCCGCGAACTGGTACTCCAGCACTTCCGCCTGAAACCGCCGCCCCTCGCACAGCTCGCACACTGTTGCCACGCTGGCCATGATGCCGAGGTCGGTGTAGATCACTCCCGCCCCGTTGCAGGCCGGGCAGGCGCCCTCGGAGTTGGCGCTGAACAGCCCCGGCTTGACCCCGTTCGCCTTCGCGAACGCCTTGCGGATCGGCTCCAACAGCCCGGTGTACGTCGCCGGGTTGCTGCGCCGCGAGCCCCCGATGGCGCCCTGATCGATCGCCACCACGCCCGCGTCCGCTGGCATCGATCCATGCACCAGCGAGCTCTTGCCCGAGCCGGCCACCCCGGTCATCACCACCAGCACGCCAAGCGGGATATCGACACTCACATCCTGCAGGTTGTTCCGGTTCGCCCCACGAATCGCCAGCGCGCCCTTGGCCTTACGCACCAACGGTTTCAGCCGCGCCCGGTCATCGAGGTGACGCCCCGTGAGCGTCCCGCTCGCTCGCAACCCCTCCAGGCTTCCCTCGTAGCACACCGTGCCGCCGCCGGACCCTGCCCCCGGCCCCAGATCCACCACGTGGTCGGCAATGGCGATGGTCTCCGGCTTGTGCTCCACCACCAGCACCGTGTTGCCCTTATCCCGCAGTTGCAGCAGCAGCGCGTTCATCCGCTGGATGTCATGCGGGTGCAGCCCGATGGTCGGCTCGTCAAACACATACGTAATGTCCGTAAGTGAGGAGCCAAGGTGCCGGATCATGCGCGTGCGCTGCGATTCGCCACCGGAGAGCGTTCCGGATGGCCGGTTGAGCGAGAGGTAGCCCAACCCGATCTCGACGAACGCGTCCAGCGTCTCGCCCAGCGCCGTCAGCAATGGCGCGACCGACGGCTCATCGAGGCCCCGCACCCACTCCGCCAGATCGCTGATCTGCATGGCGCAGGCGTCGGCAATCGAAATCCCCGCGATCTTCGAGGAACGCGCGCCGGCGTTGAGCCGGGTCCCCTCGCACTCCGGACAGGTGGCGAAGGTCACCGCACGCTCCACGAACGCCCGGATGTGGAACTGCAGCGACTCCACGTCCTTCGAGAGCATCGACTTCTGAATGCGCGGAACCAGCCCCTCGTAGGTGTAGTTGAAATTCTCGAAGCGGACCTTCACCGGTTCTTTGTAGAGGAAGTCGTGCCGCTCCTTCTCGCTATACTCCGCAATCACCTTGTCGCCATCAAGGAACCCGGTCGCGGTAAATGTCCGCAGCGCGAACCCGTCGGCGGTGTACCCCGGAACGGTCAAGGCGCCGTCGTTCAGGGTTTTACTGGCGTCGAATAGCTGCGTCAGGTCGATATCGTTGACCTGCCCCATCCCCTCGCAGCGCGGGCACATCCCGCCGGTGATGGTGAAGGTCTTCTTCTCCGGCTTGCTCGCGCCGCCTCGCTCAACCGTTAGCGCGCCCACCCCGTGGGCGGAAGCGACGTTGAACGAGTACGCCTGTGGCGACCCGATGTGCGGCTGCCCCAGCCGGCTGAACAGGATGCGCAACATCGCGTTCGCATCGGTTGCCGTGCCCACCGTCGAACGCGCGTTCGCCCCCATCCGCTCCTGATCGACGATGATCGCGGTGGTCAGCCCGTCCAGCACATCGACATCGGGACGCGCCAGCGTAGGCATGAAGCCCTGCACGAATGCGCTGTAGGTCTCATTGATCATCCGCTGCGATTCAGCAGCGATTGTCCCGAAAACGAGCGAGCTCTTGCCCGATCCCGACACCCCGGTGAACACGGTCAACCGACGCTTGGGAATCTCGAGACTGATGTTCTTGAGGTTGTTCTCTCGCGCGCCCTGCACGCGAATCATGTCGTGGTTGTCCGCCGGGTGCATCGTCTCCGGTGGCGCGGCTGTGGCGCTGGGGCTGGCGCTGCTCATGCATG
>JASGGF010000086.1:0-14639 GCA_047605145.1 Thermomicrobiales bacterium
CGCCAGTTCCGCGACATGAAGGGTTCGGTCGATCTGGAGGCGTTGGACGCCCGCCGCTTCAACCTCTACGTGCGCTATTGCGGCGCTCTGCTGGCGCGCGGGCACGCCCAAAGTCCGGCGGCGCCGTTTGTTCGCGGGTACATCGGCAGCGGCGACAGCTTCGCCTATGCCATGTCGCAGTGGGCCACGGCCTACGCGGCGCAGGTAGAGCTGGACTTCGCGGCGTTCACCGGCGCAGTCGCCAACGGCCGGTTGCCGGTCACCGAACTGGCCTGACCATGCCGCCCGCGCTGCCGCCGACGCAGGCCGATCTGACGCGCGAGGGCGAGGCTGCGCGCGGGACGCTGCCCCGCAGCGCGCAAGGCGAGTTCCCGCCGCAATCGCGTGACGCCGTGGCGATCATCGAGGAGCAGAACGCCAGCCGGCTGCCGCACCTCGTGCCGCTGCGCATGGCGCGGATGACGGCCTCGCCGTACGCGTTCTTTCGGGGGTCTGCGGCGATCATGGCGCGCGATCTGGGCGCGCTGCCGCACACCGATATCCACGTCGTCGCCTGCGGCGATGCGCATCTCTCCAACTTCGGCGTATTCGCCACGCCGGATCACCGCCTCACCTTCGAACTGAACGACTTCGACGAAGCGTGCACCGCGCCGTGGGAATGGGATGTGAAGCGGCTGGCGACCAGCATCATCCTCGCCAGCCGGGAACGGGGAACCCCTGACGACGACGCGATGCACGACGTGCGGGAGGCGGTGCGCGGCTACCAGAGCAACATGGCGCGCATGATGGCGCTGAACAGTCTGGAGCGCACCTTCGCCCGGGTGGATATCGGCGAACTGGTAGCGAAATACCACCCGCACGAGACCGCGTTCCTGCAGCACGCCGCCCGGCACGCCACGCATAAGACGGTGGAGGAGGTGCTGCCGCGCATCACCACCCGCACGAGCGGTGGGCAGTTGCGGATCGTGGACGATCTGCCGGTCACCACGCACCTGCCCCACCTGACGCTGGAGGTGGCGCAGGACCTGAAGACCGCCTACATGCGCACCATGCGCATGGATAGCGCGTTCCTGCTGCGGCAGTTTCACCTCGTGGACATTGTGTTCCGGGTCGTGGGCGTGGGCAGCGTGGGCACGCGCTGCATGCTGCTACTACTGACCGGGCCGTCCGGCGAGCCGCTCTTTCTGCAGGTCAAGGAGGCGGTGCGCTCCGTGCTGGAGCAGTTCGGCGGCGCCGAGGATATGCTGCGCGCTTCCGTGCGGCCGGATAGCGACCACGAGGGGTTCCGCGTCATCAACTGCCAGCGCATCCTGCAAACAGCGCCGGATCCCTTTCTGGGCAACGTGAGCCACGACGGGCACGATTACTACGTGCGGCAGTTCCTGAACATGAAGGCGTCCGTGGACCTCGACAACATGAGCGCCGGCGAGTTCCGCCTCTGCTGCCGGCTGTGTGGCGAGCTGCTGGCGCGCAGCCACGCGCAAAGCCCGGCGTCGCCGTTCATTCACGGCTATCTTGGCGAGGGCGATACCTTCCCGGAGGCCATCGCGCAGTGGGCGGTGGCCTACGCCGGGCAGGTGGAAACGGACTTCGCGGCGTTGCAGGCGGCGGTGGCCAGCGGGCGCGTGGCAACGGCGAGCAAGGGCTGAACGATGGCAACGGGCGCACAGGCGACCGCGATGAGCGCGACGGCGCCGATCAACGTGGTGCTGATCGCGACGTACGAAATGGGGCGTCAGCCGTTCGGGCTGGCGTCGCCGGCGGCGTGGCTGCGGGCGGCGGGCGCCACCGTCACGTGCGTGGACCTCGCGCTGGAGCGGATCAACCCGCAAGCCATCGCGAAGGCGGACCTGATCGCGTTCCACCTGCCGATGCACACGGCCACGCGGCTGGCGGCGGAGTTCCTGCCGCGCGTGCGGCGACTGAACCGCACCGCGCACCTCGCGTTCTACGGGCTCTACGCGCCAGTCAACGAGGCGTATCTGCGCGAACTGGGGGCAGGCACCATCCTCGGCGGCGAGTTCGAGGCCGGGCTGTTGGCGCTGGCGGAGCAGCTGGCGAAGGGCGGCTCAACGCTGGCGCTGCCGCAGCCAGAGCCAGTCACCGCGCTGCAGCGGCTGCCGTTCATCACGCCGGATCGCTCCCGGCTGCCCGATCTGGGACGCTACGCGCACCTGACGATGCCGGACGGCACAACGCGCGTGGTGGGATACACGGAGGCCTCGCGCGGGTGCAAGAACCTGTGCCGCCACTGCCCGGTCGTGCCGGTCTACAACGGGCGCTTCTTCGTGGTGCCGCGCACGGTGGTGCTGGAGGATATCGCGCAGCAGGTGGCCGCTGGCGCGCAGCACATCACCTTCGGCGACCCGGATTTCTTCAACGGCCCAACGCACGCCATGCAGATTGTGGAGGAGCTTCACCGCCGCTGGCCCGATCTCACCTACGACGCGACGATCAAGATCGAGCACCTGCTGCAACATGACCGGCATCTGGAGCGCCTCCGCGACACCGGCTGCCTGTTCGTGACCAGCGCGGTGGAGGCGGTCGACGACCACATCCTCGACATCTTCGCCAAGCACCACACGCGGGATGACTTCCTGCGCGTCGTTTACCGCTTCCGCGAGGTGGGCCTGACGCTGAACCCGACGTTCGTGACCTTCAACCCGTGGATTTCGCTCGCCGGGTATCAGGACCTGCTTCAGGTCATTCTCGACCACGACCTGGTGCGCAATGTCTCGCCAATCCAGTACGCCATCCGCCTGCTGATCCCGGCGGGATCGCGGCTGCTGGAGCTGCCGGCGGTGCAGGAGCTGGTGCTGCCCTACGACGCGGCGGCGCTGGCGTGGCCCTGGCGCCACCCCGACCCGCGCGTCGACGCGCTGCAGGCGAAGATCATGGCGCTGGTGGGCGCGCAGGGCGATGTGCCGGATGACCGCTTCACCACCTTCGCGCGCATCTGGCAGCTGACCGCGGACGCCGCGCAGCAGGACGCCGCCGACCCCTTCTCCCTGCTGACGACCGCCGCCCTCAGCCGGGAGCCGATCCCCCACCTCAGCGAGCCGTGGTACTGCTGAGCAGAGCCCACCTCGGAGCAGTTTGCTCCGGATCGCGTGTAACTCTACGTCCCTGCGAGCGGCCGGTGTCGCCTCCGCGCGCTCCTGAATCTCGCAACTCGCAATGGACGTCGTCAGCGCCACACACGGCCGTGCATGTTTTTCACACGCTTGATAGGATGTTCCTCTTATGGAAGCGTGGCCAAACGCGGAACAAGGAGGATCTCTCCGTGTTGTCGTCGAATGGATACAGCCCCAACGCCCACTCGGGCGCGATCATTGACACCGATATTCACCCCCTGTTCGACCACGATCTGGTGCCGGAGTATCTGCCCCAGCCATGGAAGCGCCGCTTCGCTGAGGGGAACCAGGGGCCCGGGGGATTCGGCTTCTGGAACCCGCACGGCCTGAGACGTCCAGACACGCTGGCGCCGGATGGCGTGCGCATCTACGCCAGCGCCGCCCACCTGGGCCAGTACTTCATGGATGAGTACGGCATCGAGTACGGCATTCTGAACAACGATTCAATCGGTCTTGCGCTCAATCCGGAGCCCGACTACGGGGCCGCGGTCGTTTCCGCCATGAACGATTTGCTGATCGAGCACTGGCTGGCCGTCGAGCCGCGACTCCGCCTGTCGCTGCTGGTGTCTCCGGTCGATCAGGATCTGGCGGTGAAGGAGATCCACCGGCTGGGCGATCACCCGGGCGTGGCGCAAATTCTGATGCCGGGCGGCGCCCAGAAGCCGTATGGTCAACGGTATTACCACCCCATCTACGCCGCCGCGGTCGAGCACAACTTGCCCGTCGCGCTGCACCCCAGCCCACCCGGCGCCGGCATCACCGGTCCTACCACCGCCGCCGGCATCCCAACCAGTTATTTCGAATGGCACACGGGGCTGTCATCCCTGTACGTCACACATGTGATCAGCCTCATTTCCGAGGGGGTGTTCCAGAAGTTCCCCACGCTCAAGTTCGTACTCCTGGAGGGCGGGGTTTCCTGGCTGCCGCCACTGCTCTGGCGACTCGACAAGAACTGGAAGGCGCTGCGGCAAACGGTGCCGTGGCTAGATCGCTTGCCGAGCGAGATTGCAGCCGATCACCTGCTGGTAAGCACGCAACCCATCGAGGAGCCGTACCAGCAGAAGCACCTGCACCAGGTCCTTGAGATGTTCCCCGCCGACCGCATGCTGATGTTCTCCACGGATTACCCGCACTGGGACGGCGACACCCCGGATTTCGCGGGGCGCTTGCTGCCCGAAAACCTACGCGCGCGCGTGCTACGAGAAACCGCGAGTGAACTCTATGGATTCCCGTTGTCCACCCCTTCTGAGGGGCCGGGGGCTGTAGCCCATGCTTGACCTAACGCCAGACACGCGCTACCGGGATTGGCGCACTGTGGCGACGACTGGCGAACTGGAGACGGCCGACCGCAAGATCGTAGAGATCGACGGGGAATCGGTCGGCATCTTCAACGTCAACGGTGAGTACGTCGCGGTGCTCAATGTCTGCCCGCACGAGTTCGCGCCGGTGTGTCTCGGGCGGGTCGGGGGCACGACATTGCCCTCCCTACCCGGTGAGTGGAAATGGGGGAGAGAAGGCGAGATTCTCGCCTGCCCCTGGCACGGTTGGGAGTTCGAGATTCGGACCGGCAAGGCGCTGTTCGGGAAGCGGCCCCGGCTGCGGCTCTTCCCGCTCAAGGTCGAAGGCGACCAGATCATGATCTCGCTCGTCGGGAGCTACCGGCCGAAGACGTAGCGCAAAACTGCCGGCGCGTGATCGGAAAGGAGACACTGCCGCCACGAATCGCGGTTTATTCGAGTGCACCCGCCGCATCGAACCTGAAAGGATATCTCGATGGCTCTCAACGGCAAGCTTTCCCGCCTGAACCGCCGAGCGCTGCTGCAGGGTAGTGGCGCGCTGGGGCTTGGTCTGGCGCTGCACCCCTTCGGCGCTCATCCTGTAGCCGCACAGGAGGCGACGCTCAACTACCCGTCCTGGATGCTGGGCGAGGCGGGCGTTGGGGACTACTGGAAGGCGAGCATCGAGGAGTTTCAGGCGGCGCACCCCGGCGTGACGCTGGCGACGACGTTGATTCCGTCAGCGGAGTACGAGGACAAGACCTTCACGCAGATCGCGGCGGGCACGACGCCGGATATCTACCCGGCATTCACGAACATGGTGCCCCGGCTGATGGCGGAAGACTTGCTCGAGCCGCTGGACTCGTATCTGGAAGGCGCCGAATGGTTCAGCAAGGAGCTGCCGATTCTGCAGGTCGCGCAGCGCGATGGCCAAACCTTCGGCGTGGTGCTGACGGCGTCGCCGCAGGGCCTGCTCTACAACCAGCAATTGCTCGATGCAGCGGGCGTCGAGGTCCCAACGACCGTTGACGAGTTCTATGACGCGGTGCTCGCGGTGAAGGAAAAGACCGGCGAGTGGGGCTACGTGTTCTCGATGGACACGGCCGAGGAGCAAAACGCGTACATCTCGACCATGCAATGGGTGCTGGGCTTCGGCAGCGACTGGGCGCAGGCAGACGCAACGCCTTCAGCCAACGCGCCCGAGACCATCGAGGCCATTACCTGGCAAATGAAGATGATCGACAGTGGAGCGGTTCCGGTCGGCATGGCCACTCTGGACGCTCGCAACCTGTTCAAGGACGGCAAGGCCGCGTTCATGATCGACGGGCCGTGGGTCATGACGCTGGTGAAGAACGAAAACGCGGAACTGTACTCCTCCATCGGCTACGCCGCGCCGCCCACGCCAACCCACGCGGCGGTGACGGGCGGCGCATTCTTTACCATCCCGCGCGCATCGGCTAACAAGGATCTGGCGTGGGAATACATCGCCATGATCAATCAGGAGGATTGGCAGCGCCGCTGGCTGGAGGATTTGGTGCAGATCCCCGGTCAGAGTGTGCCCGCCAGCGAGGAGTACCTCGCCCAAAACCCATGGGTAGCCAACATGATCGAGATTGCGGCGAAGTATCAGGCCGGGTTCGGCTATTCGCCGCCATCACCGGTGCTGGCGGTCAACGCTAACGAGTTCCGCAAGATGGTCGTCGCCGAAATCGCCAATATCTGGAACAAGTCCAAGACGGTTGAGGCCGGACTGAACGATCTGCAACAGACTCTGGTCGACTGGGAAGCCAATATGGGTATCGTCCCGGGTTCGGCGTAACCGCAGCGCGGTATGGCGCCTCACGTCTCGCCCAGCCAGTCGATACCTGCGGCGCCGTCCCTCAAGGGGCGGCGCCAGCGGGGCGGCTTCCGTGTGCCCTGGGTTCCCTTTCTGCTGATTTTGCCGGCGCTGCTGGTGCTTGGCGCGGTGCTGTTCTACCCGATTGCGCTGGCGATCTATTCCAGCTTCTTCGATATCGGCATGATGAACCTGAACAAGCAGACATTTATCGCCTGGGAGAACTACCAGACGATGGCCCGCACGCCAGCGTTCTGGGCCTCCGCGCGCATCACGGTGCTCTACACGGTTGGCGTGGTGGCAGGGGCGTACGCCATCGGCCTAGGCGCTGCGATGTTGCTGAACAAGCCGTTCCCGGGCAGGGCCATCGCGCGCACGCTGATCATCATCCCGTGGGCGGTGCCCAATGTCGTCACCGTCATGATCTGGAACTGGATGCTGGACGCCAACTATGGCGTGATCAACTACTTCCTGACCTCTTTGCACATCGTCGAGCAGAACCTGCAGTGGCGCGCGCTGCCGCAACTGGCTCAACTCTCCGTGATCGGCGTAACGGTGTGGACCACCTTCCCCGTCGCGCTGGTCATGTTGCTGGCAGGGTTGCAATCGATTCCCCGTGACCTGTACGAGGCCGCGTCGGTGGATGGCGCCAACGCCTGGCAGCAGTTCCGGCACATCACCTGGCCGGGGCTCGCGCCGGTGAACGTGGTGTTGATCCTGATGCTGACGCTCCTGGCATTCACCCGGGTGGTGACCATCATCTACGTGATGACCGGCGGCGGACCGGCGGGCGCGACGGAGACGTTGCCGATCCAGACCTACTTGCAGGCGTTCAAGTTCTTCCGCATGGGGTACGCGTCGGCCATCGGCACAATCGTGCTCGTGATCGCGGTGGTCTTTTCGCTCATCTACCTCCGCGTGACCTCGCGGCTGTACCGGCAGGATTAGGGGCCATGACTGATCGATCGGCGGCTTCGGTCGCAACCGTCCGCCGGCGACGACGGTTCGGTGACAGCGTGCACTTTGCGCTGGTGCTGCTGGTCTGCCTGGGCGCGATCTTCCCGTTCTACTGGATGGTCAAGTCCTCCCTCACCACGCAGAGTGCGTTCGAATGGCCGCCTGAGATCGTGCCCACCAGCATTTCTCTGGAACCCTACGTGAACGTTTTGCAGGGCTATCCGGTCGTCCGCTGGTTCCTGAACAGCACCTTCGTTGCCGTAATGACCACAGCGTTTGCGGTCCTCATCGCCCTGAATGCGGCGCTGGCGCTTTCTCGCTACCGCACCCGGCTCACCGGCGCCTTCGGCGCGGCCATCCTGATCACGCAGATGTTGCCTGCGACCTTGCTGGTGATCCCGATGTTCATCATCTTTCGGAATCTGAAGCTGATCGATTCCCTGTGGGGGCTGGTGATCGCAAATCTTGCATTTGCGTTGCCGCTGGCGGTCTGGGTGCTCAAGGGGTTCTTCGACAGTATCCCGCGCGAGATCGAGGAAGCATCGATGATCGACGGCTCGTCGGAAGTTGGCGCGTTCTACCGGGTCACGATCCCGCTGTCGTTGCCGGGCATCATCGCCGTCTCGATCTACGCCTTCATGGTGTCGTGGGGCGAGTTCTTTTTCGCGCGCACCCTCATTAATCAGGAAGCGAACTGGGTGTTCACGGTCGGACTCTCGTCGTTCCGTGGCGAGCACACGCTGCAATGGAGTGAACTTCTGGCGGCAGCCACCATCTTCACGATTCCCCCTCTCCTGTTCTTCGCCGGGCTGCAACGGCATCTCATCTCTGGACTGACCGGTGGCGCGGTGAAGGGGTAACCTTGCAACGCCGCTTGACGAACCCGGGCGCTGCATCCACGATTGCTCACCAGAGCGCTGGCGTCGTCGCCAGTCCGGTCACACCATATTCAGGGAGGTTAACTTTCGTGTCTACGGATACCCGCATTACGCCCGTGCCGCTCGGCAAAGCGACGTTTCTCGATGCGCCGCGCTGCGATGATCTCGGTACGCTGGAGGCAGATGTCGCCATTCTGGGCGTGCCGTTCGGCTACCCGTACGACCTGTCGGGGCTGACTTCGCCCTCGGCCTCGGCGCCGGCCGCGCTGCGCGAGGCTTCGGTACAGATGGCGCCGTTCCTCACCCACTACGACTACGACTTCGGCGCCGACATTTTCAATGGCCGCGAGGTGCGCATCGTCGATTGCGGCGACGTGGCGATGAAGCCGGGCGACTTCGCCGGCAACTTCGACGCCACCACCACGGCGGTGAAGGCGATTCTGGAGCGCGGCGCCGTCCCGATCATCCTCGGCGGCGATCACGCCATCCCCATCCCGGTCTTCGCGGCCTACGAGGGGCAGGAGCCGATGGTGGTGGTGCAGCTCGACCAGCATATCGACTGGCGACAGGAGCGCAACGGCGTTGAGCGCGGGCTCAGCAGCACGATGCGCCGCGCCTCCGAGATGCCGTGGGTGAGCGGCATGGCGCAAGTGGGCCTGCACATGATGGGCAGCGCGCGCAAAGGCGAGGTCGATGACGCCGTGGCGTGGGGCAGCGTGCACATCCGCGCGGAGGACGTCCACGAAAAGGGCGTCGAGTGGGCGCTGAGCCTCATTCCCGAATCCTCCCGCTACTACATCACCTTTGATGCGGATGGGCTGTTCTCCGGCATCGCGCCGGGGGTTCTGGCGCCGGGCTTCGGCGGCCTGACGTACTACGAGGCCTCCAACATCCTGCGCGGGCTGGCCCGGCGAGGGAAGATCGTGGGTTACGACATCGTGGAGATCGTGCCGTCGGTCGATGTGCACAATCTGACCAGCGAGGTCTGCGCCCGCCTGACGCTCAACCTTATCGGCGAGATGGCGCATCAGGGACAGATCGGGCGGGCAAACTAGCCTGACGGTCTGAGAATCAGACGCCCTCACGCCCGGCCGGGCGTGAGGGCGTTGCTCTACTCCCACGTCTTACCACCATCACTGCCGGGGAGTTGGCGCCATGCATGTCGCGGCACACGTTGACATTGTTGTTGTCGGGGGAGGTTTGGCCGGCGCCGCTATCGGCGGCGTGCTGGCGCGCGGCGGGCTGGGTGTGATCATCGTGGAGCGCGAGGCGGCGTTTCGGGACCGGGTGCGCGGCGAGTTCGCGTGGCCGTGGGGCGTGCGGGAAGCGACGCTGCTGGGCCTGACCGGGGTATTCACCGAAGCCGGCGCGGTTCCCCTCCACGCCGTGCAGGTGTACGAAGCGCAGGCGCTGGCAAAGTCAGAGGCTCCTCCTCCGCCCGGAATGCTGGGTTTCGCGCATCCGGCGGCGCAGGAGACGATGCTGCGCTGGGCGAGCGATCAGGGAGCCAGTGTGATGCGACCCGCGAAGGCGACGCGGTTCGCTGCCGGCGCACGCCCCACCATCGAGGTGGTGCATGAGGGCGAAGCGCGAGAATACCGGGCGCGGCTTGTCATCGGGGCGGACGGCAAGCGTTCGGCGGCGCGGCGCTGGTCCGGCGGTGAATCACTGAGCGACCCGGAGCACCATCGCTTCGGAGGGGTCGCGATCACCGGCCTTCGGGATCCCTGGCCGGTCATTGCCGATGGATCGTCTTACGCGGCGGGGTGCCTGTGGTCAGCGCGTGGGGCCGCCTCGACGCGGGTGTACCTGCGGATGAGCGGCGAGGATCTTCGCCGGTCGGGCGCAGACCGGGATTTCTCAGCGTTTGTCGCCACCGCCGGCGCGCACATGCCGCCGGGCGCGCTGGCGGGCGCGCAGCAGGCTGGGCCGCTGGCGTTCTTCCCGAACAGTTGCACGTGGGCCAGCCGGGTTGCCGGGAACGGTGTGGCGCTGGTGGGCGACGCGGCGGGGTCAGTCGATCCGTCATGGGGGCGCGGGGTGTCTCTGCTGCTGAAAGATGTGCGCGAGCTGAGCAGCCGCCTGCTGGCGACCTCGTGCTGGGAGGACGCGGTGGCCGAATATGCCGAACGCCGCGCCCAGTATTACGACGTGCTGCGGGCCTATGACCGCTGGACGAACATGCATGCCGCGGAGACTGGCGCTGAGGCGGACCGGCGGCGCGAACGCCGGGACCGCGCGAAGCAGGCCGATCCGACACTGGGCGGTTTCAAGCTGATCGAGATCAACGGGCCGGATGGGCTCGTGGCGGATGAAGCCGCGCGCCGCCACTACTTCGGGGACGACCTCGGCGAGTAGGTGCGCGCGTCAACCCCGCGGCACGGAGGAAGGCTCCACTCGCGCGCTTCCAGCTCAAACGCGACGGAGCCGGTCGCCTGGCGGCGACCGGCTCCGAGACTATGCATCGCTCTGGTTACGGGCGGACGACTGCCGCGCGGTCGACCACCAGCACGCCCTTGGGCTGGCCGAGGTGGCCGCCGAACACCGCTGCCGCGATGGCCAGCAACACGGCGAGGGCGGTGCCCCACGCGCCAGGAGCAGCGTTCCCGGCCGCTGCGGTGGCTTCAGCGGCGGCCTGCTGCGGGGAATCCGGCAGGGCTTCCTGCACCTGCTCTCCCGCCTGCGTCACAGTCGCCTGCGCTTCGTCCGCCGCCTGATCGACCTCCTGCGCGGGGGCCTGATCCACCGCCTGCATGGCGACCGGCGCCGCGCTGCTGGCGAGGCCGGTGACCGTGCCGGCGAAGAAGCCGAGCGTGCCCGTCACGGCGGTGGTCGCCATCCAGAGGATAAGGAGGAGCGTAGCGGCGCCGGTCACGAAGCCGTTCAGGAGGCCACTGCGCTCCGGGCCCGGCGCCGAACCGCGACCCGCCATCCAGCCGCCGAAGAAGAAGGCCAGGAGCGCAGAGACAGCGCCCCAGATCCCGGCGGCAGTGCCCCACCCACGCGGGTTACTGTCGCTGCCGAGGGCGGAAAGGCCGAGGGCAAGACCGAGCACCGCCATGAACAAGAGAACCGCGAAGCCCGTCACGACGCCGGCCAGAATTGGTCCCCAACGCACCGCGTCGCGGCGCAACGGCTCATTCAGGGTCAGATCAACAGCAGGGGCTGGGTACGTTTCGACAAGCGGGGCAGTTACGACGCCAGGACGCACTGGTCCAGGGGTGGCGCTCATGGTTCTCTCTCCGGGCACCGTGCGCCAGATGACCTGCGTCGCGGTGATTGATCTGCGCCCAACCGCGCCGTTCGCGCGGCTGGGGCGCGGCAGCCCAGAGGTGGGCTGACACGCCGCGACAAGTGCAGGAGACATGCCATGAAGCACACTGATTCAGGTACGTGCGCTACAGGGCAAGCGGCGACGGCAGGAGGACGGGCGAGCACGGGGGAAACCCCTGACTTCGTCCACGCGCAAGGCGCCGGCGTGCCGGCGCCTTGCAGGGTTACGCGCCGGGGCGGCGCTCAGAAGCGGTAGGTGAACGACTGCCCGTCCACGCCAACCCGGATGTACGACACATTGCTCCGGTAAGCGCCGACCTGCCCCACCGCGTTCCATTGCCCCGCGCCCATCCGCAGGCCACCATTTCCGCCCGGGCAGGTGTCCGGCCACGTCTCCTCGTTGCGGATGGTGATGGCCTCCTGACCAAACGTGGCGATGTAGTCGCTGATGTGCTTCCCCCCTGACCCCAGGGGCGCGAACAGGGTGCTTCCGTCCATGAAGGTGGGCGACCACCAGTTATGCGTGAGCGCATCGTGGACCCGCCAAACCCCGCACTCTGCAGGTTGGTACGGCATATTGACAATGATCTCGGCGTCGCCCAGATACAGCACGATGTAGGGAATATTGGGCGAGCAGTTGCCGTTGTCGTCGAGCGATGTGTAACTGGCGTAGGTCAGTTCGGTCAGTTGCGCCAGATGCACCCCGGCGAAGTTGGCGTTCAAGAACCCGGCGACCGCGGTTAAGGCGTCCGGGAGCGGCGGCACGGTGAATTGCACGCTGCCAGTGCTCTCGGGCGGCGTGCCGGGTCCGGTGACGAACCCGGTCGTTGCTCCACCGCCTGCGCAGTGCACGAAGTGGTCGGAGCAGGAGCCATTCAGGCAGGGGCCGGCATTCTCGCCGACACAATCGAGGTCCGTGCGGCACTGTTGGCACTCGGATGCAACGCAGAAGGGCCGCCCCTCTCGGCAATGGTCATCCGTTTCGCAATTGCACGTGCCCACGAGGCCAGGCTGGCACTTGCCACGATAGCCGCAGTAGCGGTTCAGGTAGTTCTGGGCCTTCTTCTTCGGCAGCTCCCGGGTCTTGCATAGCGCGGGATCGCTGGTTGGGCAGTGGCACACCGTGCGGGTGGCAGTCTGCCCGTTCTTCTTGCTTCGCTTGCGCTTCTTCGGCTTGCCGAGCGCGCGCTCCACGTGCACGCCTGCGCCGAGCGCGACGCTCGCGGCCAGCAAACCGCGCGTCAGCGCACGGCGCGTCAACGCATGGAGCAGGCGCTCCACACGACGGTCACTGGATTCCGGGTTCATGGCGGCTCCTGAAGGCAAGCACGACGAACCGGCCCTCAGGCCGGGCCGGGCAGTCAGGCGATCAAGTCGTCGAATGCTCTGTGAGTGTAGCGAATATATTGAGCATAATCAACAATAAGCACATTAACTCATTATCGCAAATTTATATACACCGAATCTTACCGGATTGACGCTCGGGATTCAGCGCGCGGCAAACGCCCAAATCCCCGCGACGGCGCGCAGGCTGCTCCGCACGCTGTCGCACAATGCCGGCCGATTGCGTCTTGGAGGCGGACGGTTTGCGCGCCGCCGTGTTAGTGGCGCAGGCCGCCATCTGTCAGGCGCTCCGGTCTACGACGTAACAGGGATACGCCTTGCGCTGGCGAGCGGCAAGCTCCGGCTGTACCTCAACGACGCGCAGTGGCGTGCTGGCAGCGGTCATCGTCAGGACGGTTCCGTCGGGGGCGACGGCGAAACCGGCTCCTCCGAACTCCGTGCCGTCCGGGGCGCGGCCAGACCGATTGGAGCTGACCACGTAGCAGCCGGAGACGAGCGCCGCCATGCGCCCCGCCAGCAACCAGTTCTCGGTTTTTGTCCCGGCCGCCCGCGGGAGAGCAATCAGCGAGGCGCCTTCCCGCCCGTAGCGCCGCGCGTGCTCGTTGAACATCGCGTCCGTACAGAGCAACACGCCGAGACGCAAACCGGCCACATCAGCCGGTTGGAACGCCACCGGGCCGGGTTCGTACCAACTCGCCTCGAACCAGCCGGGCTCCTCGGGGAAGTATTGCTTCGTGTGAACGACGGTCTCGCGGCCGGTGTCGAGCAGCACCGCCTGATTCAGCAACCGGTCGCGTCCCCAGACCGGCCGCGAGGTCAGAATGGCAGGCGCCGCCAATGCCCTGAGCGCCGCCAAGCCCGCAGCGTGCGCGGCGACGCTTACTTCTGCCGCCACACGGTCGAATGGCTGGTGCTCCGCGATCCACGGCCCGAATGGCAGTTCGTTGGTGATCAGCAGATCAACCCGCGCACCGGCGACGCTGTCCGCGATGTCTCGCCACTCCGGGCTGTTCGGATCAAGCCCCTCAGGCCATTCGACAAACCCAACGCGCACGGTAGTCTCCGATCTTGTGGCGCGATGCAGGCGCCCCCGACACGTGCAAGACGCTAGTCGCGCCAGACCCGCACCCGCCACGTTCCAGGACCGCCGGCAGCACTCTGCGCAAGCTCCACGCGCAGGCCGGGATCGTAACCGCCAGCAAGTGCGGGCAGGGTGGCCTCCCAGAAGCGGGGGGCGTCTGCTCCAAGCGTGTAGTCGGCGAATGCAGTGTCAATCGGGTTGCTGCGGATTTCGGCGGCATACCCGCCTTCGGCGCTGACTTCGTCCTCCATGTCCCAGATGTACCCGGCGCACAGGTCCATCTCGCGGATCAGGTTGGCGGGGGTGACGGCAATGCCGCGCGCCTGATGGTCGGCGCGCATCAGCTCGCCGCGCTCGGCTGCCCAGATGGTCAGGAAGTCTCGCAGGATGGCGTCGGCCACTTCGGGGGCGTGGCGCTCGCGCAGGGGCTGCACCATGGCGAGGTAGCAGCCGCCCACGAGGCGGCTGGTGCGGCGCATGGCGTTCATCGCGCCTTCCTCGTCCGTCGCCTGCTCGTAGGTGCGGGCCAATCGCTGGCCGAGCGCGGTCGGCTCGCCCAGATCCAGCGGTCGCGCGGTGGAAGGCATGATCCAGCGGAAGGCGCAGTGGTCGTCGCCCTTCATCATGTTGATGGGAATGACAACATTTCCATCCGGGTGATACGTGCTGGCGCAGGCCTGATGGAACTCGTCGCAGTACGCGTGACCCCAGCGGTGGAAGCCGGCGTCTTTCCACGCGAGGGCCGCCGGGCAGAAGTGGACATCGAAGGCGGAATCGGTGGGGGTGTAGGTTCCGGCGTCCATATCGTCGTGGATGACGTAGGTGCTGGCGTTGTCCCAAAAACAGGTGAGAGAGGCC
>JASGGF010000087.1:0-14617 GCA_047605145.1 Thermomicrobiales bacterium
GGTCGTGCCGGACTGGGCGGCGGCGGCGGCGCGCTCGGCCATCGACGCCGGCGCCACGATGGTGGTGACCAACCACCCGCACGTGAACCAGGGGATGGAGGTCTACGCCGGCCGGCCGATTGTCTATTCCCCCGGAAACTTCATCCTCGACCAGATGTGGGCGGCGGAGGTGCGCTCCGGCTACGTGCTGGAAATCGACTTCCGGGGCACGCGCATCGTCGGGCTGCGGCTGCACGGCGTCGAGATCGAGGACTTCCACCAGCCGCGCCCGATGTGCGGCGGCGAGCAGGCCACCTTGCTGGACCGCTTCTGGGGCGCCGCCGACCGGCTGGCGGCGCGGGACGGTTCGATTCCCTAGGCCGGGCCAGCCGCGCGGCGATCCTGCGCCTCGCGCAGCGCGTTCTCGGCCTGGGTGACGAGGGCCAGCCGGGAGCTGTGACGCTCCACAGCCTCGGCTAGCCGCCGCTCCTCCCGGGCCAGCGCCGCCATGCGCTTGCGCAAGCGGCGCTCAGCCTTGCGCTCGTCGTTCAGTAGCGCACGTTCGGACGAGGCGCGTTCCTGCAACATCGCCTGAGCCTCTGTCAGGGGCGGCGCATTCGTGGCGTGTTTGGCCATGCTTAATCTCCGTGCGGTTTTCGCCGAACCAGACGCTAGACTTCGCTCCATGATAGTGACGATGGCCGCGGTTGCGAACAGAAGTAGGCGCCCGTGATGACAGAACCAACAGCTCGTGTGGCCGCGGCGATCGATATCGGCTCGAACTCGATCAAGATGTCGCTGGGGCGGAAGGATGACGCCGGCAAGCTTGAGGAGTTCGGGGCGGTCGTCGATGTCGTGCGGCTGGGCCAGGGACTTGACCGGACCGGGGAACTGGACCCGGAGCGCATGGACGCCGCACTCGCCACGCTACGCCGGTTTGCCGACAGCGCGCGCGCGGCTGGCGCGCAGCAGATCGAGGCCGTCGCCACGGAGGCGACCCGCGCCGCGCGCAATGGCGAGGCGTTCCTGGAGCGCGTGCGCAGCGAGTCGGGCATTGAGGTGCGGGCTATTTCCGGCGCGGAAGAGGCTTCGCTGACGTTTCGCGGCCTGGCGACTGACACCACCCTCGATGGCCACGTGGTAGTGGCGGACATCGGCGGCGGCAGCACCGAGTTCATCGTCGCGAATGACGGCGTGGTGCTGGGGGCGCGGTCCACGCCGCTGGGCTCCGGGCGGCTGACCGAGCGTTTCCTGCTGACCGATCCCCCGGCGCCCGAGGCGCTGGTCGAGGTGCAGGCGGAGGCGGACGCCGTCATTCAGCGCATGGGGCGCTCGCTGAAGCTGCCGCGCGGCGAGGGCGTGCGGCTCATCGTGGTGGGCGGCACCGGCGAGTATCTGGCGCGCATGGCCGCTCAGGAGCGCACGCTGGACCGCCGCGCCGTCCAGAACGTACTCGGCAAGATGGCGGTGTTGAACGCGGTCGAGCTGGCCGAGATCATCGACGCGCCGGAATCGCGCGCGCGCGTGCTGCCGGCCGGGGTCGCCATCGTGGCGGCCGTGGCGGCTCGGGTGATGGCGACGCGCATCGAAACTGCGCGCAGCGGCATCCGCTCCGGGCTGCTGCTCGACGCGCTGGCGCGGGAGCTGCCAGCCGCCGCGCCCGAACGCAAGCCAAAGGCGCCGAAACCGAAGCGCGACGCCGCGCCAGCGCCAGAGGACGAGGACGAGACCTTCCGCGACGCCATGCGCGCGCTCATTCACGAGCGATGGCAGACGGTCTGGGAGACCATCCCGGCGGCGGTGGAGGGGGCCAGCAGCGAGGGCGTGCACGATGTCCGCGTGGCCTCCCGCCGCCTGCGCGCGGCGATGGATGTGGCGGCGCCGGGGTTCCCGCGCGGGTGGTACAAGCCCCTGCACCAGGCGGCCAAGGAGATCACCAGCGCGCTGGGTGAGGTGCGCGACCGTGATGTGATCCTGGAGCGCCTGCAGGCGCAGCGGGAGGACAGCCCGCCCGCCGACTGGCCCGGTATCGACAGGCTGATCTCCCGGATCGACGATGAGCGCATCACCGCTCGCGCCGCGATGGAGACGTACCTGGAGGATCTGATGCAGAGCGGCCTGGCGCACGACGTTGAGCGCCGCTTCGGCGGAGCGGAGGAGAAGGCATGAGCCGCGCCTGGCCGGTTCCAGATCTCGACGCCAGCGACCCGGTGAGCGTCAACGCGCGCAAGGTGTTGGGGGTGCGAATCGCCGAGTTGTACTCGTACGAACCGGCGGTGGCTGAACCCGCCTGGTCGCACGAGTTGCACGACATGCGGATCTCAGCGAAGCGGCTGCGCTACACCCTGGAGCTCTTCGCCAAACAATTTGGCGCTGGCGGCAAGGCCCAGATCGAGCGGGTGAAAGAGGTGCAGGAAGCGCTGGGCGATCTGCATGACCGCGATGTCGAGATCGAGATGGTGGGCGCGGAGCTGGCGGCGGCGATGGCCGACGAAGCTGACCGCGTGCGGGCGGAACTAGCGGGCGCTTCGCCACAGGAGATGCCAGCCATCGTCACCTCGGCGATGCGCCCGCCGCCGGACGATGTGCGGCGCGGACTGATTTCGTTGTTGAGCCGGGCGCACGCAGACCGGCAGGAGGCCTACGAGCGCTTTACCACGCTGTGGGCGAGCCTGAACGCCGAAGGGATGCGCCGCGATCTGGTCGCGCTCTCGGTGGCGCCACTGCCAAAGGGAGCAGCACAAGTAGCATGACGGCGTTACAGGATGCACAGATCGCGGCCATTCAGGCGGCGGTTGGGGAGTTGCGGGAATCACTCGTTGCCGCCTTGCAGGAACTGGTGCGCGTTTCCAGCATCACGGGGCAGGAAGGCGCGGCGCAGGCGGTGGTGGCGCGGCTGATGCGCGAGCAGGGCTTGGCGGTCGATGTCTGGGAGCCGTCGGTTGAGGCACTGACGCCTTACGCCGAGCACGTGACGCTCGAAGGCGGGTACGCAGGCCGGCCCAATGTCGCCGGGACACAGGCGGGCGCGGGCGAAGGCCGCTCGCTGATCCTGAACGGCCATATCGACACCGTCGACTTCGGCGACGTGACGGCCTGGGACGCTGACCCGCTCTCCGGCGAGGTGATCAATGGTCGCCTGTATGGCCGGGGCTCGCTCGACATGAAGGCCGGGGTGATCACGAACCTGTTCGCGCTGCGCGCGTTGCAGACGGCGGGGTTGGCGCTCAACGGGACGGTGACGGTCGAGAGCACGGTCGCGGAGGAGGATGGCGGCGCAGGGGCGCTGGCCGCCGTCTTGCGCGGCTACGTCGCGGACGCGGCGGTCATCACCGAGCCGACCAACATGGCCATCGTGGTGGCGCACGGCGGGTCGCTGATGTTCCGCCTTTTCGTGCCGGGGCTCTCGGCGCACGGCGCGGCCCGCGATGAAGGGGTGAGCGCCATCGAAAAGTTCGCGGTGGTGCACGCCGGGCTGCTGGCGTTCGAGGCGCGGCGCAACCGCGAGATCGGGCATCCGCTGTACGCGCACCTGGCGAACAAGATCCCCCTCAGCATCGGCACGCTGCAGGCTGGCACGTGGGCCTCGACGGTGCCGGACATGGCCATCGCCGATGGGCGAGCCGGGCTGGCGCCGGGCGAAGATCTGGAGACCTTCAAGACTGAGTTCGCCGCCGAAGTGGCCGCGATTGCCGGGAGGGATCCCTGGCTGCGCGAGCATCCGCCGCGTGTGGAGTGGCTTGATGGCCAGTTCGCGCCGTCGGAAATCCCGGTGTCGCACGATCTGGCAGCGACGCTCTCGGCGGCGGCCAGCCGGGTGCTGGGCGCTGCGCCCGCCATTGAAGGCGTGACGTACGGCGCGGACATGCGGCACTTCGTCAACACCGGCGGCGTACCCTGCGTCATGTTTGGCGCGGGCGATGTGCGCGGCGCGCACGCGCCGAACGAGTCGATTGCGGTGGAACAACTGCTACAGGCGACGGCGGCGCTGGCGGTATTTGTTGCTGACTGGTGCGGTGTGCGTCCTCCTGAAGCCAACGTGTAACAGGATATCCGCTACGAAAGATTAGGGCGCGGCGGCGGTGATCCTCCATAACCGCTGCCGCCCTGCGCGCGGCCGGCTGTCGCGTTGCGCCGCTGACACGCCATTTCGTGGCGCCGTCCTTGCATAGGTTTGCTGTGTCCGTCACGCGGGCCGCAGTGTTTTTCGACACGCGTCTTGGAGGAGCAGGCTATGAAGTTCGCTTCACGCGAAGGAGCGACCGCACGGACGCTAGCGGTCACCGCGCCAGGGTGGTATGCCGCCGGCATGCCGGAGCACCGGGCGTCAGTTCAGGCGCGAAGGGCGGCGGTTCCAACCAGCAGTCGCCAGGCAGGAGCCACGACGGTGGGACAGCTCGCCGATCTCAACTCGTACAACAGGGCCAGTACGATCACCTTCAACCGTGGTCAAGAGATTTTTCGTCCGGGTCACGGCGAAGGGTTCGTGTACATCGTGCGCTCGGGGTTCGTGCGGCTGTACAAGGCCCTGCCGGACGGCCGGTCGATCAACCTTGGGTTGCTGGGTCCCGGCACGGTGTTCACGCAGGAGAGCGATCCCGATGGCCTCTCCAGCGGCACATCGGCTGAGGCGCTGATCGATGCCTCCGTGGCGGTCGTGGAAGCCGAGGAATTGGCGGACCTGATCCAGCGGGTGCCGGAACTGGCGTCGGCAGTGGTGCAGGGGATGACCCGGCGGTTGTCCGAAATGCACATGCTGACCGAGCAGTTGCTGGCGCGTGACACGTCGGTGCGGCTGGCGGCGACGCTGCTGAACCTGTCACGCGGCTTTGGGCGGCCGACGGCGGATGGCCTGACGGCAATCACGCTGCCGCTGACGCACCAGTCGCTGGCGAACATGATCGGGTCCAACCGCGTGACGGTGACGCGCAAGCTGCTGGAACTGCAGGAGCAGGGCGCCGTGCGTTCGCTGGGCCGCAACTCCATCGCGGTATCGCCGGACCGCCTGCTGGCCCACGCTCAGGCCGCGACGGCGCAGGACGCCCTGTACGACTGAGGCTGCCCCCGTTTCGCTGGCGCCACCCGGGGCGCCGCGTACGCGGGAGTGGCGATGCCCGGCTCTATACTCGGTTGCAAGCGGGTATTCGCCCGCTCGATGCAACAGGTGGATGAGCGGGCGCCATGACGCAAGCACATGATTTCGAAGCCGAACAGGAGCGGATGCCTGGGAGCAAACGCGAAGCAGGCTCTCCGCTCGTCCAGACCGGGCGCGTTCCCGGCAAGCGCGAAGTCGATCTTTACGTCCGCACCTACACGACCCTGTTGCAGAGTTCGGGCGCCGTACCCGTCTCGACGCTTGTTCCGGCTCACCTGACCGCTGCATCATCGTTGCACGCGGGTGCTGAAGAACCAGCGCCAGATTTGAACGCGTTTATCTACTCGATTCAGCGCATTCCCGAGAGCATCATCAACGTCAACGACATCGTGCTCGGGCAGTCTGCGCGGGGGTTTCGCCGATCCGGACACCCGGATGTCGATACGTGGCAGATCGTTTCCGCGCCGGGCCGCCGCCGCCGGTGGCGCTACGACGGCGCGCAAACGCTGGCGGTCACCATCGCTTCAGCCTCGGATCTCGACGATCTCGTGCCATCCATCGTGGCGTATCAGGTCGAGTGGAACAAGATGCACGGGATCATCAGCGATGATCCCGAGTTGCGCGGCCTCATTGCGCGTGCTGCCTCCGGCGATCCCCTGAACGACGCCGAAATTGCCGAGGTAGGCGAGCGGTTGCTGCTGGACCCGGGGAGTTGGCAGCGCCTGCAGGCCGTCTGGGGCGCGGCGGTGTGGTCCAATCTGGAACTGGTGGCGGCGCAGCGCAAGCGGATGATGCTGCACATGATCGGGGGCACCCATCTGGGGAATGCCCGCGCCACGCACCAATGGTGGCTGCCGGCGGAGCAGGTGCTGCACGAGCTTCACGCCGCAGACCGCCCGGTCTATTTCGTCTCCTCGAACACGCACTCCATCGTCAATGTCCTCTCCGGCACCTCGCGGCGCCGGCGGGCGGAACTAACCGATTTCATCCGGCAGGGCAACCAGAAGGAACTGCAGGCCGAACTGGCCGAACTGGAGGCCGGGAACAGCCGCTCCAGTTGGGAGAACTTGCTGTATTTCGCGGCGCGGCCCTACTTCGCAGCGCCGGGAAGGGAGCGAGAGCGGGACGCGCGTAACCGCGAGGAGTCGGCGGCGGGCATCCATCACATCGAGCCGCGCGGGCCGGTTGATGTCGGTATCCAGATTATCGACCTGTCGAAGCTCGACCCAACGCAGTTCGATTCGCGGCTGTGCGATGACAAGGGTGTCTGCCTCGATCCCCGGCAGTCTGACGCGCTGATCGTGAACGTGAACTACCCGCTGGGCCTGTCGGCGTACAACATCCTGTCGCAAGTCGGAATGACCACTGATGAGTTGCAGGGCATTTACATTCTGGGCAAGGCCGCCACGCTGAACGGGCGCATTGGCGACGTGATGATCTCCAACGTGGTCTACGACGAGCACTCGGGCAACACCTACTGGTTCGACAACGCCTTCAGCTACGCCGATCTGGCGCCCTACCTGGTCTACGGCGCCGCGCTGGACAACCAGAAGGCGGTGACCGTGAAGGGCACCTTCCTGCAGAATGAGGGGTATCTCGACTTCTTCTACCGCGAGAACTACACCGTGGTGGAGATGGAGGCAGGCCCCTACCTGAACGCGCTGTACGAGGATATGCACTTGCGGCGCTACCCGGCGGAAGAGGCGATCAACCTGCAAACGCACCGGGGCGCTGCGCTCGATCTGGGCATCATCCACTACGCGTCGGATACGCCATACACCCGCGCGCAGACGCTCGGCGCGCGAGGCATGTCCTACCACGGGATGGACTCGACCTACGCCTCGACGGTGGCCATTCTGCGACGCATCTTCGAGCGGGAGATCGATTCGACCAGTGCTGAGTTGATCCTGCCGACGCGGTTTGCGGTGCAGGAGCCGGCACGCGCGTGAGCGAGGCAGGCCGCGAGGACAGCGGGCAGCCGGCTCCGCAGTTCGAACTGGCGATCGTGGCGCGGTTCCATGAGGCCGATCTGCTGGGGCGCCTGAACAACGCGGTCTACCTACACTATCTGGAGCAGGCGGCGGTCGAACACGCGGCGGCGCTCGGGCTGACGTTCGAGGTCTGCCGGGCGCTGGGCGGGGTGTTTGTGGCGCGGCGCCACGAGATCGAGTTCCTGCGGCCGGCGTTCCCCGGTGACGTGATGCTGGTGCAAACATGGCTGGGCGAAGCGCGTGGCGCGCGGGTGGCGCGGCACTATCAGATCGTGCGGCTAGCCCCGGATACGCCGGCGCCGCCGTTCGCTGGCCGGGTTCCCACCGGAGCGCTTCCTGACGGCGAACTGGTGGTGACCGCGGAGACTGACTGGGTGTTCATGTCCGAGGATGGACGGCCGCGGCGCATCCCGCCGCAGATCTTGACGCAGTTTGCGCAGGCGCTTGTGGCGCCCGCGTAGCGCCGGGCCGTGCATACTAGCGCTATGCACAGGCAGCATTCCCCAACTCGCCGCCCTACGCCCGCGCTTCCAGATGCGTTACGCACGAGCGCTGCCAGCACGGCAGTGCTGGAGCCGGAACCACCAACTATCCTCGTCGTGGATGACGAACCGGCGATCACCGATTCCATCGCCTACACGCTGCGCAAAGAGGGGTACCGCGTCGAGATCGCGGCAACTGGCCCGGAGGCGATAGCGGCGGCGCGTGGGTCGCAACCTGACGCCATCATTCTCGATGTCATGTTGCCCGGCGTTGACGGGCTGCAGGTGTGCCGCACCCTGCGCGCGGAATCGACGGTGCCGATCCTGCTGCTTTCCGCCAAGGGCGAGGAGATCGACCGCATCGTCGGGCTGGAGCTCGGCGCGGACGACTATCTCGGCAAGCCCTTCGCCATGCGGGAGTTGCTGGCGCGGCTGCGCGCCATGCTGCGCCGCGTGAAAATGATGACGGAGGGGACGGAGCCACTACCGGTGGTTGCAGCCCGGCCCGAGCTTGCCGCTCTGCCGGCCGAGAACGACGCCGACGTGGTGCGGCTGGGGCCACTGGTTGTGAACCGGGCCCGCCGCGAGGCCACGCTGGCGGATCAGCCGCTGACGCTGCGGCCGCGCGAGTTCGACCTGCTCTTTTTCCTCGCGGCGGCGCCGGATGTCGTGCACTCGCGCAAGGTGCTGCTGCAGCGGGTGTGGGAATACGATTTCCCGATGGATACGCGCACGGTGGATGTGCATATCCGGTGGTTGCGCCAGAAGCTGGAGCAGTATCCCCGGCATGGCCTACGCATCGAGACGGTGCGCGGGTTCGGGTACCGGCTGGTGGATGACGCCAGCGCCGCCTGACAGGATATCGAGCGCGGAACGACCTCCGATGATCGACGCTTTACACCTGCGAACGCTGGCGAACCGGGTTGCCCCACGCACGCTGGCGGCGCGGCTGGCGCTGACCTACGCCGCCCTGAGCGTGCTGATTATCGCTGCGCTCGGATTGTTGCTCGTGCAGACGATCGAGTCCTACTCCATCACCCGGCTGGAACACGACCTGTTACAGGAAACCGAGGTGGCGGCGGAACTCGTTGCGCCGCTGCTGGCGCGCAACGCCAGCAGCAGCGAGGTGGGCGCCGTGATTTCGCGCGTAGGCGAGGAGCTGGATGCGCGCGTGACGGTCATTTCACCCGACGGCACGGTGTTGGCCGACAACGATAGCGATCCGCTGCAGATGGACAATCACGCCAACCGGCCGGAAGTGCGGTCGGCGATCCAGAGCGGGACCGGGCAGGCCATCCGTTTCAGTCCCACGCTGCGCGTGCCGTTCCTCTACGTGGCGCGCAAGATCAACGATGACGGCGTGGTGCTGCGCATGGCGATGCCCCTGACGGAGGTGAGCGGGCTGGTTGCCAGTGTGCGGGAGCGGGTCATCGCGGCGGCGATCATCGCGGGGCTGCTGATGGCCGTAGCGGGCTGGTATGTCGCGAACCGCATCGGCGTTGGCCTGAGCGCCATGCGGGACCGGGCGATGGCGGTGGCGGCCGGGGACTTTTCGTCGCGGCTGGAGCCTGCCCCAACGCAGGAACTGGGCGACGTAGGCCGCGCCTTCAACGCCATGACCATCACGCTGCGGGAGACGATGGATGAGCTGGAGCGGGTTCGCGCCCGGCTGGAAGCCACGCTGGTGAACCTGTCGGACGGCGTGGTGATCACGGACCGGGATGGCAACGTGGCGCTGATGAACGACGCGGCGCGCGCGATGCTGGCGGTGCGGGGGACGGTGCAGGGCGAGCCGTTGATGCAGGTGGGGCGTGACCACGAGCTGGCGGAACTGGTCGACCGTGCCGTCGTGGAGTGCGGCGGCACGATGGAGCGCGTAATCCACCACAGCCGCAGCGGGCGGCAGTTGCAGGCGGCGGCGCGTTGCCTGACCGCGCCGGACGAGCGCATCGGCGTCGTGGTGATGCGCGATGTGACCGAATTGCGCCGGCTGGAAGGTGTGCGCCGTGACTTCGTGGCGAACGTCTCGCACGAGTTGCGCACGCCGCTCACCTCGATCCGGGCGATGGTGGAGACGCTGGAGGCGGGGGCGCTCCATGACCCGGAAGTCTCCGGCGATTTTCTGGCGCGGATTATCGACGAGGTGGACCGGCTGGCGCTGATGGTGGACGAATTGCTCGATCTGGCGCGGCTGGAATCGGATCGCCTGCGGCTTTCGCTGGACTGGCTGGACACCCGGGAACTGGCGGATGAGGCCGGGGCGCGGCTGGCGCAGCAGATCGAGCGCTCCGGGCTGCGGCTGACGATGGAGGCGCCGCCGGGGCTGCCGCTGTTGCGGGGTGACCGGATGCGCATCGGGCAGGTGCTCCTCAACCTGATTCACAACGCCGTCAAGTTCACCCCGGCGGGTGGGCAGATTGTCGTGCGGGTCGAGGCGCAAGGCGATTGGACGGAGTTCCGGGTCGCGGACACGGGCGTCGGGGTGGAGCCGGGGGATCTGGAGCGACTGTTCGAGCGCTTCTACAAGGCGGACCGCGCCCGTCGCTCGCAGGGCACGGGGCTAGGTTTGGCGATTGCCAAGCACATCGTTCAGGCGCACGGCGGCGAGATCACGGCGCAGCGCAACCGTCCCTCCGGGATGATCTTTGCGTTCCGCTTGCCGAACGCCGGGCCAGTGGAGCCGCCGGACGAGGTGGAACAGGGCGCCAAGGGCGTGGTCGCGGCGGTATAGCGGCGCGCCGAAGTTGTGTCATCCTTCGGCTTCGCTCAGGACAGGTCCCGAGCGAAGTCGAGGGACCTGCCCTGAGCGACGTCGTAGGGTCTCGTCGTTCGTGTTTGCGTGTCGACGAACGAGGTATCTCCACTTCGGTCGAGACGACACGAGTTTTGCCTGTCGCTTTAGCGGCGGCCGGAGCGTGGGTCTAGGGCGTCTTGCAGGCCGTCCCCGAGGATGTTGAAGGCGAAGACGGTCAGGGTGAGCGCGACGCCCGGGAAGGTGATGTACCACCAGCCCTCGCGGAAGTAGTTGCGCGCCGTCGACATCATGGTGCCCCACTCGGGGGAGGGCGGCTGCGCGCCGAGGCCGATGAAGCTGAGCGAACTGGTGGCGAGGATGGCGAACCCGACATCGAGCGTCAGCTGGATGATGACCACCGAGATGGCGTTCGGCAGGATGTGACGGGTGAGCAACTGCCGCCCGGTCAGGCCGATGCTCTCGCCGGCGGTAACGAAGTCGCGCTCGCGGATGGTCAGGATCTGCCCGCGAATCAGCCGGGCGTACCACGGCCAGAAGACGGTGGCGAGGGCCACCATCGTCCAGTACAGCTCCCGGCCGAGCGAGGCCGCGATGGCGATGGCGAGGATGAGGGCCGGGAAGGCGAGGAACATGTCCGTGAAGCGCATCAGCAGCTCATCGACGATGCCGCCGAAGTAGCCCGCGATGGAGCCGACGATGGTGCCGAAGACGACGGCGAACGAGAGCACCACGACGGCGACCTGCAGGCTGATGCGCGTGCCGGCCATGACGCGGCTCAGGACATCGCGGCCCAGCTCGTCCGTGCCCATGGGGTGCGTCAGGGAGGGCGGCAGCAGCTTGCTGCCGGTGATGTCCTGCTTGTACGGGTCATGGGGCGCGATGGCTTCGCCGAAGATGGCGAGGAAAAAGAAGAGTACGACGAGGATCACGCCGAGCAGGTTGAGGCGGTTGTCGATGAGGAACCGCTTCAGGTTGCGCTGCAACTGGCTCTGGCCGCGCGGCTTGCTGGCCAGCGTGGCGTCGAGCGAAGTGGCTGCCGGCGACATGACCGAGTTGGCGGTGGGGCTGTCTGCGCTCATCAGTAGGAAATCCTCGGGTCAAGGAAGAGATAGAGGATATCGACCACAAGGTTCATCAGGACGAAGATGAGCGCGATCACCAGCGTCGTTGCCATGGTCGCGTTGTAATCGAGCCGCTGGATGGCTTCTACGGCGTAGCGGCCGATGCCGGGCCACGAGAAGACGATTTCGACGAGGAAGGCGCCCGAGAGCAACAGGCCGATCTGCAAGCCCAGTGATGTCACCGTGGGCAGCATGGCGTTCTTGAGCGCGTGGCCGTAGATCACGCCGGAGGGGGCGATGCCCTTGGCGCGGGCGGTGCGGATGTAATCCTGATTGAGCACCTCCATCATGCCGCCGCGCACCATGCGGGTGATGACCGCCAGCGAACCGTAGGCCAGCACCGTGGCGGGCAGAATGAGGTGGGTGATGACGGTTTTGAAGAGATCCCAGTTGCCGGCCAGCAAGGCATCGATGGTGTAGAGGCCGGTCACGTTGGGCGGTGGGTCGGAGCCGATCGGGATACGGGCGCCGTCTGGCAGCCACCCGAGCTTCCCGAAGAAGATGAACTGGGCCATGATCGCCAGCCAGAAGACCGGCAGCGCCAGCCCGGAAATGGAGATGAACCGGGCCACGTGGTCCGGTAATTTGTCGCGTTTGACGGAGGAGAGCACCCCGAGCGGGATGCCGATGATGGTGGAGAGGATGAAGGCGACGAGGCCGAGTTCGATGGTGGCAGGCAGGTAGCGCTTCAGATCGTCGGTGACAGGGCGGCGGGTGGTGAATGAGGTGCCGAGGTCGCCCCGGAAGATGCCCTTGACATAGTTGACGTACTGGACCGGCAGGGGATCATCGAGGCCGTACTTCTCGCGGATCTTGGCGACGGCGCTCTTGCTGGCGCGCGGCCCGGCCATCAGGCGGGCGGGATCGCCCGGGACGATGTGCGACAGGCCGAAGGTGATCAACGAGAGTCCCAGAAGGACGAAGACCAGGAAGAACAGCCTGCGAACAATCAGCCGTACCAGCATCTGCGACCTCCGAGCGGGGCCCGCCTGACGCGAGCCCCGTCATGCCTGCGTGTCTCTAGGAGGCCGCCCGGGACATATCGTAGAAGTTGTAGCTGTCGAGGTAGAGCGGGTTCGGCACAAAGCCCTCGATATCCTTGCCGAGGATGGTGTAGCGCACCACCTGGCCGGAGTAGATGGCCGGGGGATCGAGCTCGGTCAGGATGTTCTGGGCTTCCTGCATCAGCTCGTTGAGTTGCTCATCCGAGGTGAAGTGCTCCGCCTCGGCCATGATCTCCTCGAAGCGCTCGTTGGCGTAGCCCCCGACGTTCGAGCCGCCATCGCCAATCTGCGCCTGCAGGAAGTTCGGGGCGAGCTGGTTGTAGGGGTCGTTGTAGTCCGGCCACCAGCCCCAGCTGCCGATGAAGTGCGGGCGCTCTTCCGGCGCGGAATCGCCGAACGCGACCGAGTTCAGGGTGGCGATATCGACGGCGGTCAGTTCCAGGTTGAAGCCCATCTGGGCCACGTTGGCCTGGAAGAGTTCGCCGATGGTCTGCTCGGAGGCGCTGGTGGAGTCGAACATGTACTCGAAAGTGTCGCCCTCGGCGAACCCACCGGCCAGGATCAGTTCCTTGGCCTTGTCGAGATCGGTTTCGTAGATGAAGACGTCCGGGTCATAGCCCTTGACGTTGTCGGTGATCGGGCCGGAGCGCTTCATCAGGCCCTTGTAGACTGCGTTGACCACGTCATCGTAGGGGAAGGCGTAGCTGAACCCCTGGCGCACCTCCGGCGTCAGGAGCCGGGGCGCGTTCATGACCGTCCAGGAGACGGCGGTGGACGGGTACTCGATAACCTGCACGTCGGGGTTGGAGCGCAGGGCGTCCACGGCGTCGAAGGTCAGGTTGTAGGCGGCGGCGTCCGCCTCGCCGCGCTCCAGCAGTTGCCGACGCGCGCCATCCTCCGGCACCACGCGCAGGATGATCTGGTCGAAGTGGTTGCCTTCCCAGCCGCGGTGGTAGCCGTCGAACTTCTTGAAGACCAGGCCCTCGCTGATGCTGTTCGATTCCAGAATGTACGCGCCCGAACCGATGGCGAACTCCTTCGCCCACTCGTGGGCGTACGGGTCGTCGTCGGTGGCGTTTTCAGCCAGAGCAGTTGGGCTGATGACCATTGGGCCGTACGAAGACGCCATGGCCTCGAGGAAGAGCGGCTGGGGCGCGCCGAGGTTGAAGCGGATGGTGAGGTCATCGACGACCTCCATCATGTCGGGGGATTCCATGAAGCGGGTGATGACGCCGACCGGCGAGCCGCCTAGTTCGATCCAGCGCGTGTACGAATCCTTGACGGCCTGCGCGTTGGCGGGGGCGCCGTCCTGAAACTGCATATCCGGGTAGAGCTTGAAGGTGTAGGTGGACTTGTCGTCGCTGACTTCCCAGGACTCCGCCATCATCCCTTCGAACTCGTTGGTGGTATCCCCCTTGAGCCGGATGAGCGGTTCGTAGACAGCGAGCGCGACGGCGGAGGAGAGGGTGGAGTACGAGTAGTGGGGGTCAATGTCTTCGTCGCCACCCTGGATGAGCACCATCAAGGTGTTGCCCTCTTGCAGCGCAAGGGCGACGGCGGGCGCCGCAGCGGGGGCCGAACTGGCGCCAGCCGGGGCCGCCTCGATCAGCGCGAGGAGCGCGGGCGTGGCGACGCCCAGCTTGAGCCCAGCCCCCAGCACGCCTCGGCGCGAAAGCTTCCCGGAGGCGATCTGCGCAAGGAGCGAGGTGATACGCGTCTGCTCGGTCATGGGTCCTCCCGTAGGCGGAGAATGCCGTGCGAACCAGAACCGCACATGCGCTGTCCATAGCTGACAGGTGTTCTGGCTGTCGCCAGGCGGGATGGCGACAAGAAACGAATTGTCAAGACCGCCCGAATGCTATGAGATGCAACCGGGCGGCGCAAGGACATATTGCACAACACCACGCGTCTCGCCCTAGCGCGAAGCGTGGTGTTGTGCCAAATCGCGCACGCTGACGGCTAGCCGCGCGCTTCCTGAATTTCGCCCGCGACGACGCCGGCGATGATGCGGATGCCCTCCTCAATGCGCTCGTCCTCAACGAAGGAGAAGGAGAGGCGGAGCTGGTTCGCGCCGGAGCCGTCCACGAAGCAGGTGGCTCCGGGCAGGTATTCCACCCCGAGTTCGCGCGCCTGTGGGTGCATGCGGGTGGTGTCCACGCCTTCCGGCAGGGTGACCCAGATGAAGAAGCC
>JASGGF010000088.1:0-14579 GCA_047605145.1 Thermomicrobiales bacterium
CGCTGGTTTTGTCACTGCCGTGTTGAAGGAGTCCTGATTTGCCGAAGCCGAAGAAGTCCCAGTACCGCAAGCCGCCCGTGCGTTCCGCCACCCCCGCCGCGCCGCCCACCGAGGAGCGCACGCGCCGGGAGAACCCGGACGCCATCACCATCGATGGCAAGGTGATCGACGCCCTGCCGAACGCGATGTTCATGGTGGAGCTGGAGAACGAGCACCGCGTGCTCAGCTACCTTGGCGGCAAGATGCGGAAGAACTACATCCGCGTGCTGCCGGGAGACCGCGTCACCGTGGAGCTGTCGCCCTACGACCTCACCCGGGGCCGGATCACCTTCCGCCACCGGTAGCGGCGGGGGAGCCGGCTTCGCCTCAGGGGGAGCCGGCGCTGCGCGCCTCAGGGGGTGCCGGGCTGGCGCCCTCAGGGGGTGCAGGAGCACGAAGGGGGAGGGGCCGGGTCGGCCTGCTCCCCTTTCGTCGTTTTTGCGCCCCACCGCGATCCTCCCCTACCACGATGTCGTCCCGACCGCAGGAGGGACCGCCCACCGCCAAACCTCGTCGTCACGGCGCAAGCGCTTCGTCCCACCGGCGGACGATCCGGGGTATGGCGCCAACCGCCACGGCCACGGCGGCAGGCGGAGAGCTGACGCCGTGACGTTGCTGTTGGCGATGCGCGGTCCCTCGCGCGGTCAGGACGACATGGTGGCTTGCAAGGTCGGGGTGGAGGGTGGAACGCTCGCGCCGTGACCTTGTGGTGGATGGCGCCTTTCGCGCCCGGCCACCATGGCGCCGCGTGTGCTCGCCGGCTGTTCCCCGAGCGCAACCTGTGCGACAATCCGCCAGTTCTTCGACGCGAACCCACGAAACACATCGGAGGGGATGGTCCCATGGCGCCGGTACGCTGCGGAGCTGGCCCTATGGCGCGTGCCGCAGCCAGCTTGCCTGCAGCCTGTCCGCTTGCCATGGCGCCTGAGCTGTGACACAGCAGCTCCCACCGGACTCCGAACCGGAGCCGGACCCCCAGCCGCTCTCGCAGTGGCTACCAGACTCGCCGCCAGCGCCCCGGCGCGGACCTACCCCCGTGCTTGAGTGGCTCCCTGCTGGCGCGCTCATTGTCCTGCTGGTGGGCCTGTCGTTCGCCGTCCTCCTCCTCATCTTCACCGGCCCCACAACCCCGGACGCAACGCCAACCGCCGAGGTGGCTAGCTCCTCGCCTCCTACCCAGCCGCCACCCGAGAACGCGCAGGCAGTGATCGGGTCCCCCACGGCTACCCCAACGCCGCGCGTGTTGGTGATGGCCCCGTCGACGCCCACGACGCCGGCCACCCTCACCTCGACACCGCCGGCTACCGTAACGCCGACGCCCGAGCCGACGCCAACATCGACGCCGACATTGATGCCGACGTCGACGCCTACGGCAACGCCGACGCCGACGCCGACTGCTACGCCCTTGACAGAGCCGACCGAGACCGCCACGCCGCTCCCGACCGCGACGCCAACCGCGATTCCGACCGCAACTCCAACAGCAACTCCGTCGCCAACTGCCACGCCGACTGCCACGCCCACGCCAGTTCCGGCAACGCACACGCCAACTGCCATTCCCACGCCGACGGTGACGCCGATACCTCCGACGTGGACTCCAACGCCATCTCCAACAGCGACTGCTACCCCCACCAGGACCCCCGTCCGCGTCTACCTCCCCGACGCTCTCCCTCTCGACTACGGCGACCGCTGCCGCGTCACCGAGGACGGAGCTCGCGATTTCGCCGAGATGGTGGATCGCCTCGGCGGCGAGCGCGCGGCCGGGCCGCGCCTGCGCGACTGGGGCTGGCAGGGGATGCGCTACCGCACCTACGCCTGCGACAAACCGCCGAAGAGCGGGTTCACGCGAGCGGAGGTCAATGTCCACCAGTTCGCCACCGCGCAAGACGCTCGCGAGGCCGCCGATTTCTTCGGTGACGCGCGAGCATCTGGCACGAGCCTGATGGTGGAGAAGGGCGGCGCGGTCCTCGGTGACTACGCGGTGGTGGTCGCCGGCCCCGTGCAGGACGGCAAGGAGTTCACCCTGTACATCGCCGATGGCTCCCGCCTCATCCGGGTCACCGGCGTCTCCACCAGCGGCATCCCGTTCATCGACGTGCGGCAGATTGCGCTGGATACGCTCGGGAACCAGCCCCGCTGAGGGGCGAATGTCGCGCCTGCACGATCCCACCTTCCATCGGCGCCACTCCGCGCTTTTCACTGACCACGTTCCGTGCGACAGTACGCGCATCTGGTACATCAACGTGCGGGCTGATGGCGGGGGACACGTCGTGACGAAGCGGAGTTGCTCGGGCGGACACCCGCGCGCATGGTGGGTCGTGATCTGGACGGTCGCGCTCCTGCTGCCATTCGCTGCCGGAGTCTCCGCGCAAACCCCCACGCCCACGCCCGGCGCTACCGGCTACCGTGTCGATTCGCAGGCCAGCAGCTATCAGGGCGCCTTCGCGGACCTCGCTGCCGACATCGACGCGTTCTGGGCCGAAACCTTCGCCGCCGCTGGGGTCACGTACCGTTCGCCCGCGATCGTGACCGTAGAGCGCCGCATCGAAACCGCCTGCGGCCCGGTGGAGCCGATCCCCAACGCCCTGTACTGCCCTGGTGATCGCGCCATCTACCTGATGCCGGAGTTCCTGACCGATCTCGAGACGCGCGTCGGCGACTATGCGCCCATGACCGTGCTGGGGCACGAGTGGGGGCACCATGTCCAGAACCTGACCGATGCGCCCTTCGACGACTCGCAATCGTTCGAACTGCAGGCCGATTGCCTTGCCGGCGTCTTCACCCGCTACGCGCGCGAGCACGATCTGCTCGATGCTGGCGACATTCTTGAGGCTCTGGACACCTCGCAGGCAGCCGGCGACCCTATCGGCCTGCCGGTGGATGACCCCGGCGCGCACGGCACGCCAGAAGACCGCGTGCTCGCCCTGACGGAGGGGTATTGGCTCGGCCCGGTCGCGGGGTGCGGCCTGCCGCTGGGGCACGCGCCGTCCGCGCCGGTCCCGGCTCCGGAAACAGAGGTAGTGGCGCACGCCCCCGGCATCGCGCAGCCCATCCTGCTCCGCGCCCTGCCGCTGCCTCGCCCCACGTGCTTCAAGGTGATGGACGGCGGTCCGCTCGATCTGGACGAACTGGCCGACCGCTTCCCGGACCCCGCTGACGCGCGGGCGCAATTGCAGGCGTGGGGGTGGCAAGCCAGCGCCTACCGTGAGTTTTCGTGCGATGCGGCGGGCCATGATGAGACCCGCTGGTTCGATGTCAGCGTTCACCGGTTTGGTGCAGCGAACGATGCCGCCGCTGCGGCCAGCTACTTCGCCGCCGCCCGCGCCGAGGCGCTGGGGATGGAGCCGGCCACCGCGCCCCACCTTGGCGACCGAGCCGTCGCGTTGGCGAGCACCGGTGGTGGTGACGCCGACGTCACGCTGTATGTCAGTCAGGGGCCAATCCTGATTCGGGTCACCGGCATTTCGGAGGCCGGGGACCCTGCCGGGGATGTCGCGGCGGTGGCGCGCGGGCTGCTGGCGGCGCAGCCTGCTGCCGTGGGCGCAGGCCAGACCCCGCCGGATGATGCGCCAGCCGGCAACATCTCCGCTGCGTTCCTGCCGGTGGAGCTTTCCACTCCGGCGGCCGCGTGCCTGCAGCAGGATGACCGTGGCGCCTACCGCTTCCAGAATGTGGCGGACAAGCTCGATGCGCAGGGGCTCAGCGCGGCGGAAATCGACGCCGTCGGCTGGCGGGATGGCGCATTCGCCATTTACTCCTGCGATGACCCGGCGGATGACGAACTCGCCTACCTTGATGTCGTCATTCACAGCTTCGCGAGCGAAGCGCTCGCTCGTGAGGCCGCGCCATTCGTGACCGCGTTTTACGAGCCGGGCGAGCACGAAGCGCGCGCCTGCGACGTGGCTGGGCTGCTGGTCATTTGCGTGGATGGCCGCGCCGAGGACGGTGCGCCGAACGACGCGGTGGACGCCGTGCTGGCGCAGACGCTGGCAGGGGCGTGATGAGGCAGCATGGGGAAAGCCGCAAGTGGCGTAATGCGGCGCAGCGTGGCGCAGTGATTTGGCGGTGGCGGTCTCTGGTGCTGATGGCATGCGTGGTCATCACGCTGCTCCCGCTGGCGTCGGCAACGCGGGCGCAAACGCCCACGCCGGCGCCGGTTGCCGCCGCGTTCGCCGGGGAGTCGGCGTCCGGGTACGCCGGGAATCAGGATGAGGTCTTCTCATAACTGAACGCATTCTGGCGCGAGACCTTCTCGGCCGCGGGCATGGCGTATCACGCTCCGCGCGTGCAACAGGTCGATCGCCGCATGGCGAGTGGGTGCAACGAACTCATGGACCCGAACGAAGAGAATGCGTTTTACTGTACGGCTGATGAAACGGTGTATCTCTTCCCCAAATTCATGCAGTCGCAAGCCAACGAGTTTGGTGACTACGCCCCATTTACCATCATTGGGCACGAGTGGGGCCACCATGTGCAGTGGTTGGCTCGCGCCCCGTACAACGACTCGCGGTCGTTTGAGCTGCAGGCGGATTGCCTGAGCGGCGCGTTCATGGACTACGTTGAAACGCACGGGCTGCTTGATGAAGGCGACTTCATCGAAGCCATCCTGCAGAGCTTCGATTCCGGGGACGATGCGAATCAGCCGCCAGGCGGTCTCCCTGCCGATAATCGTGATGCCCACGGCTCGAGCGAAGAGCGCGTCAAAGCGCTCATGAAGGGCTACGGCGGTGGCCCCGCAAAATGCGGCCTCGCCCTGACCGGTGTGGGCGGCCCCGCGCACGTCCCTGACCCTGACCCAACGCCCGTCGCCCGTGCCCCGCAAGAACCTCCGGATGGGCCGGCCACCGGCGCGCCTCGCCTCCCCGTCTCCCTGCCGCTCGCCCACGCCCGGTGCTTCAGTCAGGTTGGCGGCGATACGGTGAGCTGGTCCGAACTGCTGGAGCGGTTCAGCGGCGTGGCGGGCGCTGCCGAGCGGTTGCAGGGGTGGGGCTGGCAGGCCAGCGCCTACCGCCAGTTTGGCTGTGATGGCCCGCCCTCCGGCGAGGCCGGCTGGATCGAGATCACCGTGCATGGCTTTGGCTCGGCGACCGCCGCCCGGGAAGCCGCCGACTTCTTCGCGGCCGCCCGGCTGGATGGCGCGCCGCTGCGCTACGCCGAGGCGCCCGCTGTGGGCGATTACGCCGTGGCGCTCACCGGCGCCGCAACCAACGGCACGGAGTTCACCATCTACGCCAGCGACGGGCCATGGCTGGTGCGGGTCACCGGGGTCTCCCCGTATGGCGGGGCGCCTGCCGTTGACGTCCGCGATGTGGTGGCTGAGGTGCTGGCTGCACAGAAAACGGGGGGCTCAACGAGCGGCCCCGTCGTCAATGTTCCCGCAACACCAGGCCGGCCCTCGCTGACGTTGCTGCCGTCTTCGCCGGATGTTCCGCACGCCGCCTGCTTCCGTTCACAAGGCAGCGGCCCCAATCGGGAACAGGATGTGGTGGCTGCGTTCAATCGAACGGGAATCGGGTCGGATGCCATGACGACGTATGGCTGGCAGGATGGCGCGTGGATTGTCTTCAAATGCGGCAATCCGCCGCCGGGGCGTGCCGACCAGATCGATGTCAGCATCCATCAGTTTCGTGATGCTTCGGCCGCTCGCGAGATTGCGTCCGTGGTCGAAGATTTCCAACGAGCCGGCGCTCATGAATCACGCGACTGTGGCGTGGCGGATGCATACGTGATCTGCGTCACTGCCTACGCGGAATCGGGGATGCCAGCCGCCGATATGCGTTTCGTGTTGAATCAGGTGTTGGCCTCCGCGCGATAGCGTTCCCGGACGTCCCGCCCACCTACACAAACCCACCGCAACATGCGACAGTGCGCGCATCATCATCGGCGGTTGGCAGAGTGAGTCACGGGGGCGCGGCGTGGCGCAGCATCGCATGAACGACATTGGCGTCCGGGTGGGGCTGGCGCTCGCGCTGTGCGTGATGCTGCTCGCCAGCGTCGCGCGCCCGGCCGTGGCGCAGACGCCCTCCTCCACACCCGCGCCGCCCCCGGATGTCAGCGCGTACCGCGGCACATCGCAATCGCTTGGGTATCAGGGGGCCTTCGTCGATATCGCGCTGGAGGTCGATGCCTTCTGGGCCGCCACCTTCGCCGCCGCCGGCGTGCGGTACGACTCCCCCAACATCGTCGTGGTGGACCGCGGCATGATGACCGCCTGCGGCTACATGGAGCCCCAGCCCAACGCCTTCTACTGCCCGCCAGACCAGACCCTCTACCTCGTGCCCCAGTTTCTGGACGATCTGCACGCCCAGTTCGGCGATTTCGCCCCGCTCATCGTGTTCGCCCACGAGTGGGGCCACCACGTGCAGGCCGAGACCAACCAGCAGCGGCGGCAACCCGCTGCGTTCGAGCTGCAGGCCGACTGCCTGAGCGGCGTGTTCACCCGGCACGCGCGCGATATCGGCCTGCTCGATCAGGGCGATGTGCTGGAGGGCCTGGATGCCTCACAGGAGTACGGGGATTTCCTGCCCGTAGACGACCCGCAAGCCCACGGCTCGCCGGAAGACCGCGTGCTGGCGGTGATGCAAGGCTTTTGGCTCGGCCCGGTCGATGGCTGCGGCCTCCCCTTCCGGTCGACCGGGGGCGCCACCCAGACTGTCGAGCAGTCGCCACTGCCGCAGGATGACAGTGTCGGCTCCATCGCCATGCCCCCGCCACCCGTCATCATCTCGCCGCGCCTGCCCGTCTCCCTGCCGCTCGCCCACAACTGGTGTTTCCGCGTGGTGGATAGCGGGCCGCTCACCTTCGATCAGCTCGTCGCCCGTTTTCCCGGCGCGCCGGACGCCGCCAGCCGTCTACGCGGGTGGGGCTGGCAGGCCAGCGCCTACAAGCAGTTTGGCTGCGATGGCCCGCCGGATGGCGAGGCTGGCTGGATCGATATCAGCGTCCACGGGCTGGGGTCCGCTGCCGCCGCGCAGGAGGCCGCCGACTACTTCGCCGCCGAGCGCAGGCGGGGCACGTCCCTGATGATGGTTGATGGCCCCGGCGTCGGGGACTACTCCGTGGCCCTGACCGGCCCCGCCAGCAACGGCAAGGAATTCACGCTGTACGCCACGAAGGGGCCGTGGCTGGTGCGCGTCACCGGCGTCTCGCCCAGTGGCATCCCCTTCGGCAATGTGCGCGCAGTGGCGCAGGATGTCCTCGCCGCGCAGGATATCAGCCGCATGGCCGGCGCGCCGTCAGGCGTCTCCGGGGCGTCTGGCGTCGCCTCCGCCGCGCCGGCGCCGGTCTACGCCTCCGCTGCCTACCTACCGGCCGCGCCAGCGGTCAACTACGCCGAGTGTTTCTCCACGGTCGCCAGCGGCCCCTACAGCATCCCGGATCTGGAGAAGGCGTTCGCCAGAACCAGCGCCGGAGCGGGCGCCGTGGATACCTACGGCTGGCGCGATGGCGCATACGTCGTGTTCCGCTGCGATGATCCGCCGTTCGGGCGGGCCGGGCAGATCGAGGTGCTGATCCACCAGTTCCGCGACGCGGCGGCGGCGCAGCAGATCGCGTCCGCCGTGGAAGATTTCCACATTCCGGCGGATGGCGAATCACGCGCCTGTGACACCGCCGGGCCGCTGGTGATTTGTGTCAGCGGGTACGCCGAAACCGGCTCGCCGCTCTCCGATGTCCACTTCGTCCTGAATCAGGTCATGGCCGGGGCGCCCCGGTAGCGGCGCGCCGGCCCGGGGCCGTCGCTGGCCGGGGACGAGAGCCGCTGCATTCCCGCCCCTGCAGCGGCGAGCCGAAGGGTGTCGACGTTCGTGTTTACGTGACGACGAACGAGGGCTCTCCACGTCGGTCGAGACGATACGGGTTTTGCATGTCGCGTTAGTGGCGCGCGGGTTGCGTACTGCGCGCCAGCGCCGCCGCCAGCGCGGTGGCGGCGTGTTCCAGCCCCGTGAAATCGAGCCACGGCGGGGGAACTGGCGGCGGCGCAGCCAGCTCCGCCAGAATGGCGCTCGCCAGCTGCTGCGGCGTAAGGTCGTGCGGTTGGAGCACGGTGGCCAGCCCTAGTTCAGCCAGCCGTTGCGCCCGCACCTGTTGCTCGTCCGAGCGGGTGTCGCGCGGAATGACGATAGGCCGCTGGCCCTGCCCGATCGCCTCCCAGACGCTGTTGTAGCCGCCCATCGTCACCACCACGTCAGCCGCCGCCACGTGGCTGAGGTAATCGTCCCGGTAGGTCGCCAGCGACACCCCCGGCAGCCCTGCCGCGAGGTCTGCCAGCCGCGCCTGCTCCGCCAGCGGCATCTGCGGCCCGGTCACCAGTGACAGCGCCACCTCCGGCAGCAGCCCCGCCGCGCTCGCGTGCAGCAGCGCCGTCAGCACATCGGCGCCATCCACGCCGCCGCCCACCGACGCCGCCACCAGCGGCCCGCCGGCGGCGCCCAGTTCCGCGCGCACGTCGTCGGGCGGGCGCAGGGGCGCAGTGGGCCGGAGATAGCCGGTAAACCGCGTCTTGCGCGCCACGCGCTTTGGCAGGCCGTACGTCCGGATCGGGTCGTACACCTCGCGGCAGCCGTAGATCAGGATCTCGTCGTACACCTCATCCATCAGCGCCAGCGCGTCTGCGCGCGCCCACGCGGCGCGGGTTTGCTTCGGGCCGTAGGTGATATCGCGCAGGCCGAGCACAAAGCGCGGCGCCCGGCCGTGTTTGGGCCGGGCGCGCAGGAGTGGCTGCAACTCTTCCGCCAGCCCCGCCGGGGCGTGATCGACCAGCACCAGATGGGGGGCAAAGCTCTGCAACACCGCCGACAGCATGGCCTGCCGTACGGCAAACACCTCGCGCGGCGCGTGTTTGTCGTGCGGCAGGCCCGTGAAGAGGTGGCGTTTGTCCAGCCCGGGCAGGCGCACATACTCCAGCTCCGGTGGCAGGGAAACGCCCTCGCCCGCCGGCATCCCGGTTACAAGCAGTGGCGCAGCGGTGGGCACCCGCGCCACCAGCGCCTGCGCCACCAGTACGGTGCGCCGGAAGTGGCCCAACCCCAGACCGTCGTGCGTGTAGAAGACGATGCGGGGGGCCACCCCCGGCGCCAGCGTTCGCCGCCGCGTCACTGCTGGGTGGCCGCGCGCGTCAGGACCCGATGCACACGCCGTTCACGCAGGCTTCGCCAATGCCGCAGACCACCGTGCAGGAGCCGCAGTGCTTGGGATCAGATCGCAAGTCGTAGCAGCGCTTCTTGGAGCCGCACTTGCTGGCGTAGGACTTGCAGCGAATGGCCTTGGCGCCTTTGGCGTTTTTGCCTTTCTTGCGCTTTTTGCGGTTGTGCTCGGTATCGACGGCGCCCGCGTCATTGTCCCGGCGCGTGTCACGCCGAGTCTCCCGCTTCTCCCGCCGCTGCTTCCGCTTCTTCGCCTTCTTGTTCTTCTTCGATTTCGCGTCGCTATCGTCCAGCGCCACGCCAAGAAGGCCCGCAGCCGAGAGAGACCCCACAAGGCCCTTTAGCGCGGTCCGGCGCGTTGGCTCTGCCGCCAGGCGCGCGAGAATGTCGTCAAACCGGTCAGAATGCATGCCCCTACTCCCCCAGATGCGCACAGACCTGACCAGCGCTCATTCGGCCGCTGCGCGGCGCCACCAGTTCCCCAGCACTGCTTTGCCGGCTGCAGCCCCAGGTGTTTGACACGCAAGATGTGTCTGACACGCACTATAACAAAATGCAAAGATTGTCAATGTAGCGTAAATACACTCCGAGAATCTGAGAAAGTCGCCGCCTGTCGGCTTTAGTTGAACCGCTGCTTCACGGCTGGTGCGCCGCGCCGTTTCTCCTGGCGTTTGCCGGTGCTTTGCTGATCGGTCAGCGTCAGATGGGTTTCCGCGCACTCCAGCCAGAACTGGACCGTGGCATCCGGAATCGCTGGCTGCCGGGCCAGCACATCGACGAGATAGGCCAGGCGGGCGCTGCGCAGCTTGACAGCCTGCGGGCGCCAGGCCACTGGCGGGATGGCGCCTGGCGCCGGCGCGCTGGCCATGTGCCAGGCCAGCCAATCGCCAGCGAGCGCCAGAGCCGCTGCCAGGTACTGGGGATCTCCGGTCACGTCGTACGCCTGGAGCACGGGTTCCAGCGGCTCCCAGGCGTGGAAATCCTCCGGCGATACCCCCACCTGCGCCAGGCGCAGCACCGTGCCCGGTGGAGTCTCCGGCGTGCTGGCGAGGGCGCCCCAGCGTTCCATCGCCGCCTGCAGGGCTTGCCGGGCTCCGCCCTGCTGCCCCGTGAGAGGTCTGGGCGAGTAGGACGGCAGTGGCGTGCTCTGCCGCTGGCGGCGCCACGCCGCCAGGTCCGGCGCCACTGGCCCGGCCACCGCCACGCGCCCGGCCAGCGCCTCCCGGGCGCAGCGGATAGCGAGCCGGTCAAGGACCAGGTGGTCCCCGCCACCCAGGTCCCCCACCAGGATCAGGCTCCCGGCCGGCGCCGCCGCCATCGCATCGAGCAGGCGGGTTTCGGCGTACGTGGCCCAGGCATCCATGTCGCCGAGCGCCGCCCAGTCCCCGGGCGCCATGATGTGCTCGTACTCGATCTGGAGGGCGCGCAGGGCGCGGATATCATCGTCACAGGTGATGAACCGGATCTGCTCCAGCCGCCGGTTCCGGGTGTGCCGCAACTCGCCCAGATGGTCCACAAGCTGGGAAATCGTCCAGCCGGTCGCCAACAGCGCCAGCGGGGCCGCCGCCATGTCATGATGGGTCACGCCTTGCCACCTCCTGCCAGCACCAGCTCCGGAACCAGCGCCTCGACTGCCGCCATGGCCGCTCTCGCCCCGTTCGGGAGCGGGCGCTCCAGCGCGCGTCGCCGCATCTCGGCGCGGCAGGCCGGGTCATGGATGGTGGCCACTGCCGCCGCCAGCGCCCGGGGCGTGGGGTCTTCGACGCACAGGCCGAAGCCCTGCGCGGCCGCGTACGCGCCCCGCACCCGCTGGTCGTCCATTCGGGTGTGCAGATTGGGAATGAAGATCTGCGGCAGCCCGGCCATGACCGCCTCATTCACGGTGTTGTACCCGGCGGCGGCCACCCCGAAATCAAAGGCGTGTGCGTACGCCACCAGCGGAAACAGCGACAGCGGCTTCACGCCGGGCGGCAGCTCCGGCGGCAGTTTCGCGATGGGCGGCGTGGCCACGCATATCTGCAGCCCGGGCCACTGGCCGAGCAGATCGATCACGATGCGCGTGAGCGACTGGGTGTCGTTGATGTTCCCGGCGCCCAGTTGCACCAGCGCCACGGGGCCTTCCGCCTGCAGGCCGAGGCGGTGGCGGGCCTCGGCGCGGTCCAGCAGATCGCCGGGATCCAGCAGCAGCACCGGGTCTACCCGCGTGACACCGGCCACGCACGCCGCAGTGGGGCCGGTATCCGCTGCCGCCGCGACATCGCCTGGCTCGATGACCAGATCGAAGTGGCGGGCGAGCGCCAGGCCGCCGGTGGGCGCGTTCGCCCGCCACATGCCCCGGCGCGACCAGACAAACGCCATCTCAGGGTGATCCCGCCGCGCCTGCACGAGGCCGTTGTAGGGAAACGCGCCGTCGAAGACGACCGCCGCCGGCCGGGTGGCGCTGAGCAGCCGTTTCAGGCGCAGGGCCAGCTCTGCGTTCCACGGCCCCGGCGGCTCGCCGGCGTACTCCCGCGAGGCCATGTGCTCCACCGGCCACCCTTCCTGCCGCACGCACTCGACAGCGGCGGAGAGCGTGAAGAAGAACGGCTGCACCGCCGGCGCGGCGCGGCGGGCCATTGCCAGCAGCCGCATCAGATGCCCCATGCCAGCGCCGTTGCTGCTCATGAACAGCACCGGAACCGCAGGGCGCCCACGCGATCGCGTCGCGCTGCGCGCCCCGGGATGCTGCGGCGTGGGTGGCCCGGCCAGCGCTTCCGGCTCCATGGAGCCAGTGATCCCCAGGCTGCGCAGATCGGGCAAATCGGCGCCAGGCTGGGGGACCGGCTCCGAGCGGATGATCAGCGCGGTCAGCCCGCGCGGGAAACCCTCCAAGGGCACGATCTCGACGGCGTCGCCCAGGCTGGTTTCCAGCGTTTGCAGCGCCTCCTGTTCGGCCGCGCGAGCCGCGTCGTCCAGCAGCAGGATGGCGCCCGGGGCCGCCAGCCCAACTGCCTGGAGGAGCGTGCCAGTGCGCCCGCCAAGCGCCTGCGGCGGTCCATCGATCAGGATCAGGTCTGCCGGCAGGGGTGAGGCCAGATCCTGCGTCCGCAAGGCGTACACCGGCGCTTGCCGGCCCAGAATGCTCCGCGCCACCAGCGGGGCCACCACCACGCGCGCCCGGTGCTCGGGGTCGTTCCCGGCCAGCGCGGCCACGGTGCGGCGGGCGTACGCCGAATCGTGGTCAATGCTGGTGAGGCGTCCGGAACTCCCCTGCAGGGCTTGCGCGATCACCACGGTCGAGGCGCCCGAACCAAACTCCAGCACGTGGCGCGGTCTGCTCCGGCGCACGAGGTGCGACAGCAACGCCAACGCCGGTGGATCCATGGCGAAGCTGTCTGCCGCATCAGGTGGCAGTTCGGCCCCGGCAAGGTCCTGCAGGGCGCGGGCCAGGTTCTCGCGCGCTCGCGTGACGGCGGAATCGACGCCTGCCGGCAAGCGCCCGGGGGCGTCAGGTTCGGTGCTGGCGTGCGCCTCGGGGTCGTCCTGCTCCGGCGTCGTCTCGAGCGCGTCCGGGGCCGCCGCCGGTGGCGCGCCGGCGGAGATCGGTACGGCGTCGCCCAGCAGGTTGGACGTCAACCGGGTGAGTTCATCCTGCAGGTCTCGGCGCTCGGCCTCTTGCTCCTCCGTGAGCGATCCTGCGCACGCCAGCATCGCAAGGTGCTGCAAGGCCGCGTTCGCAGCATTGCGGCGGTGCTGCGTGCGCTTCTCCAGCAGGTACGCGTAGTCGTCTGCGCTGGCGATGTAGGCATCGACTCCGGCGGCGTCGATGCCGAAAGACGCCGCCAGATCGGCGGTCGCCAGGGGCAGCGGCTCGCTCATCTCGTGCTGAATGTTCGTGCTGACCTGCTTGTGCCGGGTGTAGAGCCACATGGGCCGGCCGGTGTCGATCACCTCGACATCAGCGGGGAGTTGTTGCAAGTACGCATGGATCTTGCCGTGATTCGCCGCCAGGCAGGTTGTATGTTGCACGGCCGGTGAGAGCACGAAGACGCTGTCCCCGTGAAACAGCCGGGGAAACGTGCGCACCCCGGCGGTCCGCACCACGTCCCGGTTCTTGCGGTCCCGGACGTCTACGTCGTAGGTGTCGTACATGATCCACTCGAGGCCCAGGGGGAAGGTCATGCCGAGGATGTCATGGCGGTCTGGCTGGGTCAGCCAGACCGCGGCGGCGGCGCGCACCTGCGCGACGGTCTCACGTTCCCAGGCGTCGTCGTCATCGATGCGGCCAGTCAGCATCCAGCCATCCGGTGAGACGAGGCCGTGTTGCCGGGCCAGCTCTCCCATGGACTCGTTGGTAAAGATAGTGTTGGTGACGAACAGGACTCGCTCGCCAAAGGGGGCGGTCATGCGCTCCAGGGCGGCGCGGGCTGCCGGGGGCATGTCCTCGTCAATGTAGATAGCCCAGCGGAAGTTCGGGTCCGTCTGCGCCAGCAGGCTGGGCGCCGTGATGTTGCCCAGCACCTGCTCGCGGTGACTGAACCAGCGTTCGTCGGTGATGCCCTGCCCGTAGCGCGTGGCGATGAGCATAGCCGGCGCTGCCGGGCCGGGTGGCGGCGTGGTGGTGGCCGGCGCGTGCTGTGGAGCGCCGGTGAGGCCGCTCGTCAGCCGCTCGATCAGGGTGGCAAGCTCCTCGCGTTCCGCCTGTTGCTCCAGGGTGAGGCCGCCGGCCGCCGCCTGGTCATCCAGGAGCCGCAACGTCTTCCGGGCCACATCGCGCCGGTGCTGCGTCTTCTTTTCGAGCAGGTAGTCATACTCGCTGGCCTGGTGGATGTAGGCATCCACCCCGGCCTGGTCGATGCCAAACGACGCCGCCAGGTCGCTCGTGGTGAGCGGAAGCGGCGGCGTATATTCGTGCTGGATCCCAGTGCTCACCTGTTTGTGCCGGGTGTATAGCCACATTGGCCGGCCGGTGTCGATGATCTCGACATCGGCCGGCAGCTGCAGCAGATAGTCGTGAATGTTGGTGTGGTTGGCGGAAATGCAGGTGTAGCCGAGCCCGGCGGCCGAGAGCACGAAGACGCTGTCGCCGTGAAACAGGCGGGGGAAGGCGCGAACGCCGCCGGCGCGCACCACCTCCGCGCCCCGGGCCGCGCTCACCTCGACATCGACCACGTCGTACATGACCCACTCCAACCCAAGCGGGAAGGTCATGCCCAGCACTTCACGGCGGTCTGGCTGCGCCAGCCACCGCGCGGCGGCCGCGCGCACCTGCGCCACGGTTTCTCGTTCCCAGGCGTCGTCGTCATCCAGGCGGCCGGTGAGCAGGAAGCCGTCTGGTGAGACGAGGCCGTGCGCCTGCGCCTGCGTCGCCATCGAAGCGGAACTGAATCGGGGATCGGTGCACAGGATGACCCGCTCGCC
>JASGGF010000089.1:0-14560 GCA_047605145.1 Thermomicrobiales bacterium
ACTGCTTCACCGCTCCAGCATCGCAAGGACGCAGCTAATTCGCAAGCCGCTCTAAGGCGCGCCTTCCCAGTTCTCGGCCAGATACTCTCGTAGAGACTGGCCCCCTCCTGTGTAGACAACGTCGTTGAGCCAATTCTGGTGGAGTTGTTCGAGTTCCCCCATGTAAGCACTGACCAACGGACTCGACCAGAACATGGTAAGCATCGAAACTCCGGCAAAGAACCACTGATCTTCGGGGCAGGCGTTCGCCGGAACCGGCGCATATCCACCCTGAAACACGACCAAGCGGTAAGTTGCAGGCGGGCCGCCTCCGGGTGAGTTCACGGCGCTCATCAATGCGTCTCCGCCGCTCTTTAGGGCCCAAGCGTTCGGGTTTGTCTCTCCTGTCATTCCCCAAGCACCTGCTCGAAAGTACAAATCATCGGCGAAGTACTCTCGCATTTGTGCGGTGTTGGCCCCAAAGTTATCGCTCACTCTGTCGATCCAATTTGTCGTGCCCGGCATGCCGACCTCAAGGCGAGCATCTCCCGGGAACTCCGCCGCGCGTATATACGCCGCACCGTCTTCCATCGCTGCACGCGCATCCTGATAGCACGTCGGGATCATCCCTCGCTCAGCCTCTATGGCCAGCCAGTTCTCCCAGAGCCACGTCGATGCATCTCCCGAAATGCCAAGCCTTGCCGCCGCCGCTGCGTTCGCGGCGTCTTCGGCCGCCGGATCGAACCCCGGATACGCTACCTGCAGGTCTTCGAGGCAGGCGCCCTCGCCTACGCCATACAGGCCGGTTACGAACCCGCGATAGCCGGGGTAGCCGGGTTGCAGCTCCACCAGCGTGCATGGGCCGCCAGATTGGGCCATGGTCGTAGCACTCGGAATGGGGCTTCCAAGCAGGAGCAACGTAAGCACCACGAAAATCGTCAGTGGACGCATCGTAGACTCCTATCGAAATCCCAAGGCCCCATCCGGCGCCAGATCGGCGCCGGTTGCGAGCCTGCCGCATTACGTCCCTGCTGGCCGCAACCGCGGCAGCATCTCCTCGGCGGCGAGGCGAATCGTCTCCTCGTCGGTGGGGTCCAGGGTCTGGAGCACGAAGTACTGGATGCCGGCGTCGGCATACTCCTGATAGTGGCGGGCGACACGCTCAGGTGTTCCGGCGACCAGGTAGGCGCCCCAGAACGGGTCCAGGCCATCGGGGAAATAGCGTTCGACCTTGGCCCGCACCGCCTCGTCGTCCGGAGCCAGGATCACCCAGTGGGTAAAGTGCGAGCGGAGAATGTCGTCATAGGGCCGTCCGGCTGCCTCGCACTGACGGCGGAGCAGGGCCAGCTTTTCCCGCACCAGATCGGCGGAGTTCGCCTGGCCCGCCGGCCCGGGCCCAAAGTTGGCCGCATCGGCCAGCCGGGCCACCTGCGCCAGCGTGCGTTCGCCCGCGCCAGCGATCACGAGCGGTGGCGCCGGCGTCTGCACCGGGCGCGGAATCTGGGCGTCTGCCGCCTGGTAGTAGCGCCCGGCGTAGGTGAACGGCTCTGCTCCCCACACGCCATGAATGATGGCCAGCGCCTCCTCCAGGGCTTCCTGCCGCTCGCGCGTTGAGCCGTAGGGCAGTCCCATTCGCTCGAACTCATTCGTCCCGAGGCCATAGTCGGCGGCATTCCAGCCAATGCCGAGCCCAAGCAGTGACCGGCCATCGCTGAGGTGGTCGAGGTCAGATGCCAGGCGGGCCGTCAGCAGGGGCGCTCGGTAAGGATTGGCGGCCACCATCTGGCCCAGCCGAACGCGTTGGGTCGTCACGGCCAGGGCGGCGAGGTGCGCCCAGCACTCCGGAGCCCAGGCGGGGTGGTCGCCAAGCAGGAATGCGTCGTAGCCGTAGCGGTCAGCCAGGCGCCCTGCCTGGAGGAGCCGTTTCCCAGGGGCGCCGTCGCCGTGGGCGGCCACGGCCTGCAGCGCGATGCCGATCCGGTCCTGGAACTGGTGCACCCAGGGATGCCGCTCACGATGGTCGCCCATGTCGTCTCCTGCGACGTGTCTTGCCCAAGGCGCTGATTATCCTGAATGGGGCCGGATGCCGCCATCCTCGTGGCGGTTCCCACTATCGCGTCCACGCGGGCTCAATCCAGCGTGGGTGGTGTCCATGGCCCTTCCTGTCGCCGGTTGCGCCGCGTCGTCGGTGACCCCGCGAAGTGGTTACGCGCTGGCGCGCAGCGCGGGCATCAGCCCCAGGCCCGTGGCCCGGGCCACCGCCTCCCGGCGGTCGTTCACGTCCAGCTTGCGGTAGATGCTGATCGTGTGCCGCTTCACCGTGCCGGGGGAGATGAACAGCCGGGCGGCAATCTCCTTGTTGCTGTCGCGCTCGCCCAGCAGCGCCAGAATCTCCAGCTCGCGCGGGGAGAGCGGCTCAATCAGCCCGGACTGATCCGGCGCCCCCGCCGGCGCGTGGCGCACCGGGAACGCCGCCAGAATGCGTTCCAGCGCGCGCGGCGGGGCGCCATGCCGGCCCAGTTGCCGCAGCAGCTGCTCCATGTCCTCGCCCAGATCGACGAACAGGCGCACCCACCCGTCTGGCCCGGTCTCCGCGATCACCTCGCGCAGGGTCGCCAGCGCCTGCTCGGGCCGGTCCTGTTGCGCGTCCAGCAGCGCGGAAAGGGCATCCACCTCCAGGCACAGCCGGCGGTTTGGCAGGCGGGCGCAAAAGGCCCGCAACTCGGCAAGCAACGTGGCCGCCTGATCCAGCGAAGCGGCTCCGCCCTCAGCCAGCAGCGCGCTCGCCTGCGCCAGGCGCGGCTCGATCACGGCCAGCGCCCAGGTGAGCGGCCCCGGCGTCACCTGCTGCGCCCAGGCGGTCGCCGCTGCGAAGCGCCCGGCGCGGCGGTCCAGCTCCGCCCCGAACGCTCCGATGTTCGGCAGCAGGCGCATGGCGTGCCGCTCCAGCAGAAAGGCCTGCGCATCGTCCAGGATCGCCTGGGCCTCGGCCTGCCGGCCCAGCGCCTGCTGCGTCAGGGCCAGCAGCCCGGCCGCCTGCGCCCACCACATCAGGCGCATGATGAACCGGGCGCCCACGGCTTTGGTCAGGCTGCGTTCTGCGGCTTCCAGGTCGTTGCGGGCGTAGTGCACCGCCCCCAGCAGAAAATGGGCGAGCGCCTCCTGATCCGCCAGTTCGATATCCACGCCGACGTGCAGGAGCCGGGTGGCCGATTGCCGCAGCCGGTCGAGGTCGCCGTGCAGCCAGTAAAGGAATGATTGGGTTTGCAGCAGCCAGGCGAAGGACGGGTCTTGCGGCGAGAGGCGGCCCAGCTGGGTGTCGAGGTAGGCCAGCGCCTCGTCGAGATTGCCCATCAGGTAAGCGCTGGTGGTCATACCCGTGTGCGCCAGCCCCCGCAGGTGGCTCTGCTCCGGCGGCAACACCTCCAGCGCCTGCCGCGATGTCGCCGCGACGCGCTCGGCATCACCGGACCAGAATTGCAGAATGCCCCGCAGGACCAGGAGTTCGGCCTGCGCCACCACGCTGTCGTCTGGGCTCAACTCCGCGCGCTCCAGCTCCAGCTCCGCGTGGTCCAGGAACACCGCCGCCTCGACGAAGCGCCAGTTCATCGTGGCAATCCGCGCCTCGGCCAGCAGCAGCCCGGGGTGGTGCTCCTTGACCTCTGGCGGCATCAGGCGCAGCCAGTGCGTCAGGCGCGCGAACTGCTCGTGGTTGTAGAGCGTGTGCCGATGCCGGGCCACGATATCCGCCGCGTCCTCGGGGTGGCCGGCGGTCAGCGCGTGGTGCAGGGCCTCCTCGAAATGCCCATGAGCTTCGAACCACGCGCTGGCGCGGCGGTGCAGCTCAGCGATCTCGGCCGGGGTGGTCCGGCCGCGCAGCCGCTCCCCCAGGAACTGCTGGAAGAGGTGGTGAAAGCGGTAATACTCGTTATGCCCGTCAATAGGGATCAGGAACAGATTGGCGTTGTTCAGGCCAGTCAGAAACGCGCTTCCCCAGCCTCCTGCGGCAGCCGCATCGCCGTCATCGTCTGCGGCGCACACCACCTCGCAGAGCGGCGCGCAGAAGCGGTTGAGGATCGAGAGGCGCGCCAGCCGGTCCTGCACCGTTGGCGTCAGGTTGACGAAGACCTCGTCCAGCAGGATCGCCTCGATATCGCCGCCGGGCGTCATCGTGCGGGCGCCGCCGGCTGGCTCGGCAGGCCGCCCGCGCAGCGCCAGCGCCATCAGCTGCAGGCCGGCGGCCCACCCTTCGCTCTCCGCGTGCAGCACCACCGCCAGGTCGTGGTCCACGGCGTCCCCCAGCGCCTTGTGTAAAAAGGCCTCGGATTCCTCCGGCGTGAAGAGCAGATCCTCATACCGTAATTCCGTAAGCTGCCCACGCGCGCGCAGACGCGACACGGACCAGGGCAACTCCGTTCGGGTCGCAATCGCCAGGTGCAACTGCTGCGGAGGGTGGCGAAATAGCTGTTGCAGGAACTCGTGAATCTGGGGGGTCGTGATGCAGTGGAAATCGTCCAGCGCCACCACCATGTCGGATGGCAACTGGGCGAGATCTTCGGCCAGACTGGCCACCAGCACCGCCAGCGGCGGCAAGGTCAGCGCCTGCAGCAGGTCGCGCGTGGCCAGCCGCGCCTGCGGCTGGCGGCGTCGAATCGCTTCCAGCACGTACCCCAGGAAGCCGGCAAGGTCGTTATCCCCCTCATCGAGCGACACCCAGCCGCTGGCGCGGGGAAACTGCGCCAGCCACTCCGCCAGCAGCGTACTCTTCCCAGAGCCAGCCGGCGCGCGCAGCAGCAGCAGCGGCCGATCGCTCCCGGCTTCAAGCCGGTCGCTGAGCCGCTGGCGGCTCACGTGATCACGGTGAAGCCGCGGCGAGGAGAGCTTGGTCTCGACGAGTCCGGAAGCCGCGAACCGTTTGATGCCGGACGCCATGACCACGTCTGTCACGTCGTGCCTTCCCTATGCGCCACCACCCCGTGGCGAATGGTGGTCGCCTGCCAAACGCCGGTCCCGGAGGGCCGGATCTTGGCGCCACGCCCCGTGAAGTGTTTGGAATATGCAACACCATTGCTGCGCGTAAATGATGAAATCCCGCAGTGCGAAATGCAATGGTCTCGCCGGTTGGCGCTTGCTCCACCGGCTGAGATGCCCGGCGCCCCTGTGAATACACCCACAGTGTTCCGTTTTGGTGCTATCGCGGCGCCCTCCCCGCTGTCAGGCTGTGCAGCACGACATCAGGGGCTGCCAGGCCTGATGCCGGTGGCGCAAACCGGTCCCCAATGACCGTCCCCGGCGCCACATGCAGGCAGCACGCACGATGGAGTCACGGAGATTGTTCGATGGTGAACCAGACGCAGAACCCGAAGCACCCCGCGCAGGTCGTCCAGGACCGCAAGCAGGACCAGCGCGAGACCCAGCGGGACAACAAGGAAGACCGCCGCGATGACCGCCGCGACGAGAAGGAAGATCGTCGCGACGATCGCCGCGGCTAGTCTGCCGGCGGCGCCTCGCGCAGGAAACACCTCGGAGGGGGGAGCTTGCTGCTCCCCCCTCCCGTCCCGGCGCCACGTCCTGTCTGGCCGATCATGCTCAGGATTGCACGCAGTGAAACCCACTATGGGGCGGCAACCGGCATCTACTGGCGCCGCCCGGAGTACGACGAGGCGGACATGGGTTGCTGACGACTCGGTCAGGATGGCGATCATGCTGACGGCGCAGATGTTCAGTCTGCCCCGGGACACGGTGATCGCCGCCACCCAGGCAGGGCTGCCGGCGCTCGCTCGCCTCACCGAGGTCAACCCGCTCCTGCTGGCGCGGTTGTACGCCAGCTCCCGGCGCCCCATGCCGGAATCGCTTGATCGGTTCTACATCCGCCTGGCGGAAAGCCCCTTCGTGCTCCAGGCCCTCCTGGATGACCACCGGGCGACCTACGGCGGGATGCTCGATCCGGTCAACCGGGTGGCGGCGCAACAGGCGGGCATCACGGAGGGGCAAGCCCGCGAGGTGCTCGCCGCGCTCCTGCCAGCCATCAACACTCTGCTGGGGAAACCCGGCGCCGATACCGAAACGGAATACGCCCGCCGGCTACAGGACCTCGCCGCCTGAGGCTCCCGGCCCCGGTTCACCCAGGACATGGCCGATGGAAGCTCTCCCGCGCGTGCGCGGCCGGCAGTGTGGCGCGGCTCCGGATTGCCGCCGATGCATGGCATTGGCATTGGAGAAAAGACGTATGGCGAACGCCGTCACGCATTTCGAAATTTACGGCGAGGACCTGCCAACCCTGGCGGATTTCTACCAGGAGCTCTTTGGCTGGCAGATCAAGAAGGTCCCCGGCATCGACTACCACACCATTCAGCTGAACGGAAATGGCGCAACGGGCCTGCGCGGCGGCATCCAGCGCCGCCCCATCGAGGAGCCGCGCAGCTGGGTTCACTACATCGCGGTGGACGATATCGACGCCACGGTGGGCGAGGTCGTTCGGCTGGGCGGCAAGGTGCTGCGCACGAAGACTGCCGTGCCTCAGACCGCCTGGTACGCCGTCGTCGAGGATCCGGAGCGCAACGTCTTCGCCGTCTGGCAGGCCGATGCCGCCGCCTACCCGCCGCCACTGCCGGAGTAATCCCGGCGGCAAGGCCCATGACACCGCACCGCCACGCAGCGTACCTCTGAAAGGACCATTGGCCGATGTATTACACCGATGACGCGTTGTACCCGGAGAATCAGCAGCCGCTGATCATCACCGCCGCGCCGTATGGCCCGGCGTGGCTCCCAAGCGACTTCCCGGAAGATATCCCGGTCACCTGGGACCAGCAGGTGCAAAAGGCCGTCGACTGCTACAACGCCGGCGCCACCCACCTGCACATCCACGTCCGCAACCCCGCCACAGGCCGCGGCTCGAAGGACTTCGAGCAGTTCAACTACTTCATCGGGCTGCTCAAGAACGCCGTGCCCGAAATGATTCTCTCGGTCGGTGGCTCCATCTCCTTCTCGCCCAAGGGCGAGGGCGAGAAGGCCAAGTGGCTGGACTACGACACCCGCCACATGCTGGCGGAGCTGGACCCCAAGCCCGACCAGGTCACCATCGCCATCGGCACCAACATGATGGACATCGTCCAGATGTGGACCGAGGATGACATCCAGGGCACGGCGCTGATGGACCCGGAGATCCAGGCCGAGTGGGCCGGCCTGTGGGCCGATGCCGGGCCGGCCTTTTACCTGGAGCACCTGAAGCGGCTGCGGGCCAACGGCATCCAGCCCTACTTCATGCTGGCGCACGTCCACCAACTGGAGATCGTGGAGCGCCTGATCCGCGCCGGCGCCTACATGGGTCCGCTCAACCACTGCCTGGTCGCCATCGGCGGCGGCGCTGCCGGCCGCAATCCCTTTGACTGGATGGAGTACCTGCGCCGTTCGCCGCAGGGCTCGATCCTGACCTGGGAGAACACCATGCGCGGCACGATCCCCATGACCGCCATGGGCACGATGCTGGGCATCCACGTTCGCGTTGGCAACGAGGACAACATCTGGCGGGTCAAGGGCGAGCGCTTCGGCTCGGTGCAGCAGGTCGAGCAGATGGCGAAGCTGGCCGAGGCGTTCGGCCGCAAGGTCGCCACCGCCCAGGAAGCGCGCGAGATGATGCAGATCGGCACCTGGTACGACTCCGTCGATGAGACGCTGTTCAAGCTGGGGCTGCCGCCGAACCGCCCGAACGGCAAGCAGGGTTTCGTGACCTGGGACACGGTCGGCCGCCACGGCGTCGGCTCGGAAGCGTCGGACTCGCACCCCATGGCGTACTGCCTGGTCGGCCCCTCTTCGGTCGATGTCGATGTCCCCGAGGGCGTTGACACGCCGCCGGCCGCGGAGCACGGGCACGTCATTGGCTCGCGCCTGCGCCGCCACCTCGGTGGTGACCGCGTGGCGGTCTCTGCGACCAAGCCCGGTAATCAGGTGTAGGGCCTGGGCTGATTCGTGACGGAAAGCCCTCACCCCCAGCCCCTCTCCCGATGCGCGGGAGAAGGGAGCCGATTCTCGACATCGAGGCCGAACGCTGGCGCAACCATGCCGAATCCACCGCAAGGGTCCGGGGCAGAAGCCCCTCTCCCGCGCATCGGGAGAGGGGTTGGGGTGAGGGCTCTCTGCCATGCGCGGTGTGACAGGAGATCGATGATGAGCGAGCGCGATCCGGCGCTGGACCAGATGGCGGTGTGGGACCCCGAGTGGGTGGCGATCTACCGCCAGATCGTGGCGCCCCCCGGCCCTGATGGCGCCCTCGCTCCCCGCATGGCGGCCCTGATCGATGTCGCGCTCGCCGTGTCCTGCACCGCGCGGGACCGCGAACAGACCCGCGCCACCATGCGCGCGGCGCTCGATCACGGCGCCACGCGGGACGAGTTGCTGACCGTGCTGAAGATGGCGGCCCTACTGGCGATCCACTCGTGCAGCCTGGGCGCGCCGCTCCTGCAGGCGGCGGCGAGCGAACGCGGTCTGGCGATGGGCGCCGTCGCTGGCCCTACGCCGGCCAGCGACGCCATGCGCGAGCTGGGGCAATGGAACGCCGCCTGGGACCCCTTCGCGGCGCTCGATCCGCCGTGGACCGACCGGTTCATGGCGGCCGGGATCGGCCTCTACCGGGACGAGGTGTTCTCCGCCAAAGACGTGGAGCTCCTCAGCATCGCGTTCGATGCCTCGGTGACGCACATGTACGCCCCCGGCACGGCGCGGCACATCAACGGCGCGCTGGACGCCGGCGCCACCCCCGCCGAGGTGATGGCGGTGTTGAAGCGCTGCGTCGCGTTTGGCGTCAGCGCGTTGCAGGTGGGTGTCCCGATCCTGGCCGATGAGCTGATGGCCGCCGGTGTGGACTAGCGGCGGCCATCAGCTCATTGGGGGCGCCCCCAAAGCACTGCGGACAGAAAGGAGCCGCCGTTTAGCCAGCACCGAGCAAGCCGGGGTCACCACCCGCCGGGATGGACGAGGATCAGCAGCGGAACCCCGCTGCAACCTGTAGACGCATGCATTGCCCTGATCTGTCAGGGCAACTACACCAGAAGGAAACACTGTGAACACGCGATTTGATGATGTTGTCGCGCAGATGGGGGAGGGCGCTTCTCGCCGCAAGGCACTGCTGGGTGTCGCCGCCCTGGGGCTGGGCGCGCTTGGCTTCGCCGCGCTTGACGATGAGGCCTCTGCCAAGAGCAAGTGCAAGAAGTGCAAGGACAAGTGCCACAACAAGAATCAGCAGCGCAAGAACAAGAACAAGCAGAGTTGCAGCAACAAGTGCCGCAACCGGTGCCGCAACAAGAACAAGTAGGCGCCGATCAACGCTGTTTGAACTGAGTTGGTGATGTTCGGGGCATCGTCGGAACGATCACGCTCCGGCGATGCCCCGGAATCGTTGGCGTGGGCCGTTCACGACGCCGGTCATCCGGCCGGCGATGTGGAGGAAACGGCCCCGAAGCAGGCGATCGCCACTACCGGTAGGGGGAACTTGTGGCGCACTGGGTAAAGCTCACGGACATCGAAAACGCCCCGGACGAGGGGAAAGGCTGGCCGTACGAATCCGAGGCCGGCGATATCGCCGTCTTCAACGTGGATGGCGCCTACTACGCCATTGCCGGCGATTGCCCCCACCAGGGCGCCCCGCTCGGCATGGGGCGCCTCTCGGGCTGCGTCGTCACCTGCCCCGGCCACGGCCTGCAATACGACGTCATCACCGGCCAGAAGCCCGGCTCCAGCCGGGGCGTGCAGACCTACCCGCTCGAAACCCGCGACGACGGCCTGTACGTCGATCTCGGGGAACCCGCCTGACCATCAAACGACCGACCACGAATCACGAAGGAGCAACACGATGGCCAAGGAACTTTCGGAAATGCTCGCGGATCTCTCGGCGGAAGCGAAGAAGGTGGAAGATGCCTTCGCCGCGCTGGCCGATCACATCGAGGCAGGCCGGCAGCAGCGCGTGCAGGGGCGCCGGGACGCGGCCTCCTCGGCGGCCACCAAGGTCGATGAGAGCGTCCATGCCGCCGGCGACGCGGTTGCGGGGCACTGGGACAATCTGCAGGAATCCGTCAAGTCCGGCATCGACGACGTGCAGCAGGGGATCGCCGACCGCCGCCACGACCGCGACGTGGACGCCGCCGCGAAGGACGCGGACGAAGCGCGGGCGCGGGCTATTCGTCAGGTCGGGGTGGCCTCGGCGGCCATCGCGGGCGCCGGGAAAGCGGTTATCGAGTTCGCACAGGCGCAGCAGGAACTGGTGGCTCTTCAGCGGCAATAGCCCGCCTCGCCGGAAAGGATGCGCCCGTGACGACGACCGAAACGACCGAGCAGCAGACCGTGGCGGTCATGACCGCGCATGTCCAGGCGCTGGGGCAAGACATCGACGCGATCATGCAGCACTACACCGAGGAATCGGTGGTCTTTGCCCCCGAGGGCCCCTGCGAGGGGCTGGCGCAGATCCGCGCCTACTACGAGGCGTTTCTGGCCAACCGGCCCGATACCTTCCTCAAGCGGTTCACCATCGTGCGCCAGGATGTCATCGGCGAGGTCGCTTACGTGATCTGGAAAGCCCAGCCCTTCGTGCGCATCGGGACCGACACGTTCGTGGTGCGCGACGGCGTGATCGTCCTCAATACATTCTGGGTCAACTCGCCGCTGACGGACCTCGTGGCGGCCGGGGAACGCGCGGCAGCACGCGTCACCGGCCGCGCGGACCGCAGCGCGTCATGATTGCTGGCGCCGCGTCAGTGGCGGCGGCTCCCGGGCAAGACAGGCGGCGCGAATGCTGAGTTCCGTGATTGGCTCCCTCGGCGACCGGGTGGATTCCAAATTCCTGACGGCCTACTGGTTGCCGGCGTTTATCTTTGTCTTCGGCGGCGTCTGTGCCCTGGGCGCGGCGGTCGGGCCGGATCGGCTCCAGACATGGGTGAGCGACCTTGATTCGGTGGAGCAGACGCTCGGCGCGCTCGTGATCGTCCTCCTCATTTCGATGGTGGCGTTCATCCTGCGCGCGCTGACGCGGCCGATCACGGAAGTGTTCGCCGGCATCGCGCTGCCGCGCTTTATCGCCGCCTCCTTCACACGCGGCCAGGCGCGAGCCAAGCACCGCGCCACGCTCCTGGTCCGCAACGCCGATGACCAGAACGGCATCTCCGCGAACGCGCAGGCCGCCGCCTGGCTGCAGAGCCGGTTTCCGGCGGACGACGACCTGCGTCCGACGCTGTTCGGCAACATGATGGCCAGCGTCAGCGAGCATCCCCTCGCCGCCTACTCGATGGTCGGCCCGCTGTGGTGGCCCCGGCTCTCCCCGCTGCTGCCCGGTTCCTTCCAGGACATGCTGGCCGGCGCCCAGGCCCCGATGATGGGACTCCTGAACCTGAGCGTCGTGTTTGCCGCGTTGGCGCCGGTGGGCGTGCTCGCCGGCGGGCTGACCGCGCAATGGGTGCTGGCGCTGCTGTGGGGCGTGGGCGCGCTGGTGCTCTCGCGCTGGGCCTACCGCGCGGCGGTGAGCCAGGCTGCGGAGGTTGCCAGCATGTTGCGCGTCGCGTTCGACCTGTTCCGTTTCGAGATCCTCGCGCAACTGGACAAGCCGCGCCCGGACGACGTGGCCAGCGAGCGCCTGCTCTGGGCCAGCCTCACGCGCGAGGTGCTGGGGCAGGATGCCCCACCATCCGGGGAGCCCCCCGCCGCTGCGGTGTAACGCGCGCCACCCCGCCGCTACCGGTTGCGCTACGCTTGCCCGTGCGGCCAATCGTCGGTACCAGCGGAATCCCGAATGCGTCATCTCGCCGCCACCCTGACCCTCTCCTCCCCCACCGCTTCGCCGGCCAGCTTCGGCGTGGGCGCAGGGGGCTTCCCTGTCCCTCCCTGCCGGGGATAGCCGCGCGCGCTATTCCCGGCATCGCCATTTCCTGAACCAGCAACCTGCGCAATGAGGCAGCCCGGCCCGGCGTGCGTGAGTTTTTGCGCCGCCGCCCGCCGGGGCTGCAGCGTCGCCATTCCCCGAGGGACGGACAATGACCAGCAGAGACACCGTGGCGAGCGAATCGCTTGCCAGCTACGCAACCGATTTCGACCAGTGGTACGTGGATGTGGTGCAGCGCGCCGGGCTGGCGGATGACGCCCCGGTGCGCGGCTGCAAGGTGATCAAACCGTATGGCTTCGGCCTGTGGGAGCAGATGGTGGCCCGGCTCGATGCCCGCATCAAGGCCACCGGCGTGGAGAACGCCTGCTTCCCGCTCTTCATCCCGCAGAGCCTGTTGGCGCGGGAGGCCGACCACATCGATGGCTTCGCGCCGGAGGTGGCGTGGGTCACGCGCGGCGGCAATCACGAGCTGGAGGAGCCGCTGGCGGTGCGCCCGACCAGCGAGGCCATCATCTGCCACAGCTACGCGCAATGGGTGCAGAGCTACCGCGATCTGCCGATCCTGCTCAACCAGTGGGGCAACGCCGTGCGCTGGGAAGAGCGCCCGCGCGCCTTTCTGCGCACCCTCGAATTCCTCTGGCAGGAGGGCCACACCTGCCACGCCACCCCGCAGGAAGCGGACGAGCGCGCCCGGATGATGCTGGAGGTGTACCGCGCCTTTCTCGAAGAGGATCTGGCGATCCCGGTCACGCCGGGGGTGAAAACCGAATCGGAGAAGTTCGCCGGCGCGCTGCGCACCCACACCGTCGAGGCGATGATGGGCGGCAAGCATTGGGCGCTGCAGGCCGGCACCTCGCACGATCTGGGCGACCATTTCGGGCGCGTCTTCGACATCCGCTTCCTTGACCGCGATGGCGAGCGCAAGTTCGCCCACTCCACCTCGTTCGGCCTCAGCCACCGCGTCGTTGGGGCCACCATCATGGTGCACGGCGACGCCGCCGGGCTGCAGCTGCCGCCGCTGGTGGCCCCGGTGCAGGTCGTCATCGTGCCGATCTGGCGCGACGAAACGGCGCGGCAAGTCGTGGCCGAGGCCGTCTCGCAGGCCGAACGCGCGTTGGCCGCCGCGCAGGTGCGGGTGAAGACCGACTGGCGCGACGACCACACGCCGGGCTTCAAGTTCAATGAGTGGGAACTGAAGGGGGCGCCGCTGCGGCTGGAGATCGGCCCGCGCGATGTCGCCGCCGGGCAGGTCACCCTCGCGCGCCGCGACACGCGGGAGAAGCGGGCCGTGCCGGCGGGGGCGCTGGCTGCTGTCGTGCCAGACCTCCTGCACGAGATGCAACGGGCATTGTTCACTGCCGCCGCCGCCATGCGCGCCGCGCACACCGCCGAGGTCGATGCATGGGACGATCTGGCCGCGCGCGTCGCGGCGAACGCGGGCTGGTCGCTGGTCCATTGGTGCGGCGGCGCCGCCTGCGAAGCGCGCCTGAAGGCCGAAACGAAGGCCACCATCCGCTGCATCCCGCGTGATCTCCCGGCGTCAGCGGGGCCGTGCATCGCCTGTGGCGGCGCCAGCGCCCAGCGCGTGATCGTGGCGCGGGCGTACTGACGTATACCGGCAACGCGCGTGTGGCTCTCCAATTGCCTCCGCGCGTCCTCGCCAACCCGCAGTCGCCCCGGCGCTTTCGCCACACTGAAGTCATCCCGAACCCGCAGGTGAGGGATCGATCACCCCCAACCTCATGGTCACGGCGCCAACTCTCCGCTTACCCCCGCGCACCCTGCCTCCGGAAGAACGGGCGCCGGGGAGGCGGAATTGGGGGTGGTCGATCCCTCCTTCGTCGGGATGACATCGGGGTGAGAGATGGCGGGATGGGCATCGGAGAGGGACGAACGCCGCTGTGGCATCACCTCCTGTCCTGATGCGAGCGCGCGATACGGCCTGGGTGTAGCGTGCCTGCGCCGATCATGAAAACCACCCTCACGCGCGGCGAACGAGATGGATACAATGCGCGGCGCCGGGGGCGGCTCCGGCATCACGCGGCGCCAGCAGATGCTGGCGAGGAGGTTGCCATGCGAAAGTCGTTTGCGTTCATTCCGCTCCTGGTGCTGGCGCTTGTGCTCGGCGCCGGCATAGGCATCTCGCAGTGGACGGCCCGGGCTCAGGACTCGTTCATGGTCGTCGAGCACGCCACCACGGACACCCTCGTCGATCTCGGCGATGAAGGCGATTCCATCGGCGACACCCTGACCTTCAACAACGACCTGTACGACGATCAGGACGCCAACGTCGTGGGCTCCAGCAGCGGCACCTGCTGGCGGACGAAGCCGGGCAAGACCTGGGAGTGCACCTGGACCAACACCCTGGATAACGGCTCCATCACCGTTCAGGGCCCCTTCTACGACAGCGGCGATTCCACGCTGACCGTCACCGGTGGCACCGGCGACTACAACGGCGCCTCTGGCGAAATGACCCTGCACGCCCGCGACGGCGGCACGGAGTACGAGTTCACCTTCACGCTGAACTAAAGCGACGTGCAGAACTCGTGTCTCGAGTGCAGTCGAGCGACCTCGTTCCGTCACGCGCCCCGACGAGGTCGCTCGCCTGTGCTCGAGACACGAAGGGCCCGGCGGCGGCGTCAGGACTTCTCCACGGCGCTGTAGGCAGCGCGCCACGCAGAGCGGCCCCGTGGCGCCCACCCCACCCGGCCGCGGCGG
>JASGGF010000090.1:0-14383 GCA_047605145.1 Thermomicrobiales bacterium
TGGGGGTGGCCGGAGTTTTTGGTGGCGATGACCAGTAAATCGCCCCCCAGCGACTCGATCTCCTGATAGACCTGCTGCTTGATCTCGCGGCGCTCCGGCACCGTCTCCACCACGAACTCGGCGCCTTCGACTGCGCCGGCAAGGTCCGTGGTGTAGGTGATGCGGCTGCGGCCCGCATCCGCGTCTTCGGCGGTCATGAATCCGCCGTTGGTGAGCGTGGTGTAGACGAAATCGACGGCGCCCTTCGCCTTGTCGAGTTGCTCCTGCTTGATGTCGTAAATCGACGTCTCGAAGCCGTTCCGGGCGAACGTGGCCGCCATCCCGGGGCCCATCGTGCCCGAGCCAATAACAGCGACCTTGCGTGTTTCAGGCATGTGTGACCTGCTTCTCCGTACGCGAGCGGCCTGTGCCGCGCCAAATCCGGGAATCGTTAGTGCATGCTGATGCCGCCGCCGATGTTGATGGCCGCGCCATTCACGAATGCGGCGTCATCGGAGACGAGGAACACGATCAGCCCGGTGACATCCTCCGGCTTCTCGAACTTGCCGATGGGCGTGTGGCTGAGCACGTAGTCGAAGTGCCCCTGTGCGAAACCGGCGCGGGTGCCGGGGGTATCGAGCAGGGTCGGGGTGACGTAGACGCTGGTGATGCCGCGCGGGCCGAGCTCGTTGGCGATGGCGCGGGTGAAGCCCAGCACGGCGCCCTTGCTGGCGACGTAGTGGGCAAAGCCGGGGGTGCCCATCCAGACGGTGTCCGAGCCGATGTTGATCACTTTGCCGCCGCCCTGCGCTGTCATGGCCGGGACGACCGCCCGCGTGGCGAGGTAGGTGCCATCGACATTGACCGCGAAGCGCTCTTTCCAGTCCGCGAGGGTCAAATCGTCCCACGGCTTCGCGGTGAAGAGCCCGGCGTTGTTGACGATAGCGTCGATGCGGCCGTAGGTGTCCAATGCGGCCTGCGCCATCGCCGCCGTCGACTCCTCCGAGGTCACGTCCGTCTTCACGTATATGGCGTCGCCGGACTGGCTCAGCTCCGCCGCCAGCGCGTTGCCGTCGGCGATGTCGGCGATGACGACCTTCGCGCCCTCATCGACCAGCCGCCGCGCGATGGCGCTGCCCATCTCGCCCGCCCCGCCGGTGACGACAACGACCTTGCCTGTAATCGAAATGGCCAATGTGCTTCCTTCCCGTTGATGCGCGTTGCTATCGCGGATCGTTGCCGCCTACGCGGCGTCGTTCCAGCCGCCGAGTTCCGCCATGGCGGCGCCAACACCCGCGCCAAGCTGGACCGGGTGGCCCAGATCGGCCAGCGCCCGCTCCAGCACCGCCAGTTGCGCTGCCAGCACGGTGGGGTGCGCCTGCGCCGGACCCATGTGTCCCAGCCGGAAGATGTGTCCCTGCAAATCGCCGTAGCCCGGCGAGATGGTGACGCCGTACTTGCGCCGCATCGTCTCAATCAGCGCCGTGTCGGTGACGCCCGCCGGCAGTTTCACCGCCGTGGCGCACGTGGCGGCGATCTCCTCGCGGGCGGCCCACAGTTCCAGCCCGAGCGCCTTCACACCGGTCCGGCAGGCGTGGGCGATCATCTGGTGCCGCGCTGCAAACGTTTCCATGCCCACGTCCAGCGCCTGTCGCAGCACGGATTCGAGGCTGTAGATCTCGCTCACGGAGGGGGTGTAGGGGAACCGCTGCTTCTCGATCCACGCCGTCTTCCAGTCGAGGATGGAAAGGAAGCTGGCGCGCAGCGGCTCAGGCTGGCGCGCTTCCAGCGCCTCCCACGCCGCCGGGCTTACCGAGATCAGCGAAAGGCCGGGCGTGCCGCCAAGGCATTTCTGCGGGCCAGCAATGGCGATGTCCATGCCCCATTCTTCGGGACTCAGGAGCTCGCCGCCGAGTCCGGAGACGGTATCGACCATGGTCAGCACGCCGAACTCGTGCGCGATCTGGCCGATTTCGCGCACCGGGTTCTGAGTCCCGGATGGCGTTTCGGAATGCACGACCGAGAGAAACTTGATGTCCGGGTTGGCCTGTAGTGCCTTCCGCACGTCCTCGGGATCAATGGCGTCGTTGTAGGGAACCGCCAGCTCAATGGTTTCGCCGCCGTAACGGTGGATGAAATCTTCGAACCATTTGCCAAATACACCGGAAACCAGATTCAGCACCTTATCGCCCGGCGAGAGCAACCCGGCTGCCGCCGCTTCCAGACCGAGGATTGCCTCGCCCTGCATGATGACGACATCGTATTCGGTGCGGAAAACGTGCTTCAACAGTTCGCTGGTGTAGCCAAAGAACTCAATGAAGGCAGGATCATAGTGATACAGGATCGGCTTCGCGGCATCGCGCAGGGTCTGGTCCATGACCTGCACGGGGCCGGCAGCCAGATTGAGACGGGGCCATCCCTGAGTCGTCATCGCGAGTTTCTCCAGAACCTCCGAAAACGTGGAAGGGGGAGGGCCCCGAAAGGACCCTCCCGGAAAGACGCTACTGCGGGAAGAGTTCCGCAATCTTCGCCTTCATGGCGTCGGCGTCAGACTCTGCGGTGACGGTGATCTTGCCGTCGATGATGTCCTGCTTGGCCTGATCGACCGCCGCCTTGACGTCGTCCGCCACGGTGTCGGGCAGATCGAGCAAGCGAACGCCGCCGTTCTTGACGTCCATGGTGTAGATCTTGCCGAACTCACCGCTCTGGAGATCGTTCACCATGTCCCGGTAAATGCCGGTGTAGTCGAAGAGCACGGAGGTCAGCAGGGCATCGCGGTGCTCGGCGCTCTTGTCGCCGATGACGTCGATGAAGCGCACTTCCGTGGCGCCCGCTTCCTTGTTGTGATCCTCGATCGCCTGCAGCATTCCGAAGGACGCGCCGTCGCCCATGCCGAAGATGATGTCGGCGCCGGCGGCGATCTCCTGCTCGGTGACGCGCTTGGCGCCAGCAGCGTCGTCGTAGGCGGCCTCGCCGATCACGCTGTAGAGGAGCTTGGCGTCCGGCTTGGCGGACTTCAGGCCCTCAGCGAACCCGACGGTCATGTAGTTCCATGTTGGCGGCTCGCCGGAGACCACGATGCCGACGGTGCCGCTCTTGGTTTCCTTGCCTGCCAGCACGCCCGCGAGGTACGCGACTTCCTGCGCCTGCGTCTCGATGTCCGAAACGAGGCCCGGGGATACGGCGCTCGGGTTCTCGATGACAGCGACCGGCACGCCGGACTCCGCAGCGAACTCCGGGCACACGGTCTGGTAGCCGGAGGCGTGGCAGATGATCAGGCCGGCGCCGTTGGCCTGCAGATCCTTCAGGATCGGGGTGATGTCGTCGTAGCCGCCGTTCTCGGCGACTTCCGAGGTGATGCCCAGTTCCTTGGCGACCGAATCGACCGCGTCGGCGGCCTGCTGGTCCCAGCCCTGATTGGTGCGCGCCGCCGGGGTGACCACGGCGATCTTTTCGATCTCCACGCCGGCCGCAGCGGGGGTAGCGTCCTGCGCCCCGATCCGCCCGCCAACCTTCGCCTGCACGAGCAGAGCCGCTGCCAGCGCGCCCAGATTTCGACGATGCAACCGCATAGGAGTTCCTCCCTTGAACGAAATCGTGTGTCCGCCGTTCCGATGCATCCGAGTGGTCTCTGGTCCGGTTTTCCGGCTCGTGCTCATCACCTCCTGCCGTGTCCCGCGCAGTACAGCCTACCGACGCCCCCGGGCATAGGGTATGCCAAGCGCAGCCGGGAGCGCTGTGCGCCCGGCCAGCGCCGCCAGCGCCACCATGATGCCGATGTAGGGAAGCATGGTGACGAATTCGGTGCGCACGTCCACCCCGAGAATCTGCAGCCCGTTGCCGAGCGACCGCAGCAGCCCGAACAGGACGGACGCGATGAGGATGCGCCACGGGTTCCAGCCGCCGACCATGGTCAGGGCGATGGCGATGAACCCGGCGCCGACGGTCATGCCGACCTGGAAGATCTTCAGGTCTGAAACGGAGAGGAACGCGCCGGCCAGCCCCGCCATGCCGCCCACGATGAGCGCGGCGACGTAGCGGGTGCGCAGCACGTTCACGCCAGCGGCGTCGGCGGCGAACGGGTTTTCCCCGACCGCGCGCACCTCCAGCCCGAAGCGGGTGCGGTTCAGCAGGAACGCGAACACCGGAACCAGCAGGAAGGCGAGGTAGAAGAGCGCCTGCTGGTTGAACATGGCCGGGCCGACCACCGGAATCTGCGACAACCCCGGAATAGCAATCTTCGGCGTATCGACCGGCAGCGACGGGTTCTGCCCGCCGAACATGTCGCGATACAGGAATGCGGTCAGGCCGCCGCCGAAGATCGTGATCGCCAGCCCGACCAGCACCTGATCGACACGCAGCGAGATGGTGAGAATGGCGAACAACAAGCCGAGCACCAGCCCGGCCCCGACCCCGGCGAGGATGCCGAGCAGGGCGCTTTCGGTGTTGTAGGCCACGGCAAACGCGAAGAAGGCGCCGCTGAGCATGATCCCCTCGATCCCGAGGTTGAGCAGCCCTGATTTCTCGCCGACGGCCTCGCCGAGCGCGGCAATGACCAGCGGCGCGGCGGCGATCAGCGCGGCCGCCAGCATGGCGGTGACGAACGCAATGGTCATGCGCGGCCTCCCCGGGCGCCCAGTTGCTGCGCGACCTCGGCGTCGGTGATCGGTGCTTGCGGCGGCTCTCCGGCGTTCGCCGCCCCGATGGCGATCTCTTCCTCGGCGGCGGTCGCCGAGCGACTGCGCTCAAACCACGTGGCCACCGCGAAGCAGAGCAGCATCAGGCCTTCGAGCATTTCCACGAAGTACGTGGGGATGCCGAGTGGCCGCGCCATCATTTCCCCGCCAATGGTCAGGAAGGAAAGGAAGTAGGCGAACGGGATGATCCAGAGTGGGTTCAGGCGCGCCAGATAAACCAGCGCGAAGGCCGCGAAGCCGTAGCCGGGGTTCCAGTTGCCCTGAAACAGCCCCTTCACGCCGAGGATGTCGTTGGCGCCGGCCAGCCCGGCCATGGCGCCGCTGGCCAGCAGCGCGAACATGGTCAGCCCACCCACCGGCATGCCCGCGTGCAGCGCGGCCTGCCGGTTGCGGCCCAGCACGTCCAGCATGAAGCCCAGCACCGTGTTGCGGAAGAGGATCGCGGCCAGCACCGCCGCCAGCAGGCCCACCAGCAGCCCGATGTGAATGCCGGTGTTCCCGATGTCGGGGAGCCGCAGCTCTTTCGGAATCACGACCGTCTGTGGCGGCACCACGCTCGGGTCTTTGACCGGCCCCTTGACCAGCCACGAGGTCACGTTCAGCGCCACGTAGTTCATCATCAGGGTGGTGATGATCTCGTTCAGGCCCCAGCGCACGCGCAGGATGCCCGGCACAACCGCCCACAGCAGCCCGCCCAGCATCCCGGCGCCGGCGGCGGCCAGCCACATCACCGGGGCCGGGGTTTGCCCCGCCAGCGCCGCGCCGGTGACCCCGGCCAAGAGGCCACCGATCAGCAGTTGCCCATCGATGCCGATGTTCCACACCCCGGCGCGCAGGGAGATGACGAGGCCCGCGCTGGCGATCAGCAGTGGCGCCATGTGAATGAGTGTTTCGGTGATGCCGTAGCTCGTGCCGAGCCCGCGCGAGAAGAGCATGGCGTAGGCGGCGACCGGGTCCTTGCCGCGCAGCAGCAGGAAGATGCCGCCCAGCACCAGCGCCGCAACGATGGCCGCGAGCGAGGTGAGGAGCGGGGCGAAGCGCTGGGTCAGCGCGCGGGAGGTGTTCATGCCGTCGCTCGCAGCCGGTGGCCGAGCATCAGGTCGCCCAGCGCCTCAGGGGTCGCCTGCGCGCGGGGGAGCACGGCGATCAGGTCACCGTTGTACATGACGCCGATGCGGTCGCTGACTTCCAACAACTCCTCGATCTCCGAGGAGATGAGCACCACCGCGCGCCCGGCCTCCGCCTGCGCCCGCAACTGCCGCCAAACGAAGGCGGTGGTGCGCAGGTCGAGGCCGTTGGTCGGCTTGTTGACCACCAGCACCTGCGGATCGAGCGCAAGTTCGCGCGCCAGTAGCAGCTTCTGGATGTTTCCGCCGGAGAGCATGCCGATAGGCGTGTCCGCGCCCGGCGTCTTCACCGAGAAATCGGCGATGAGTTTGTTTGCGCGTTCGTCCATCGCCCGGCGGTTCAGCCAGAAGCCGTTGGAGAACGGCTTGCGGCCAATCGCCTTCAACGCCACATTCTCGGCGACGCTGGACGCCGCCACCGAGCCCTCGTGCAGGCGGTCATCGGTGACGTAGCCGATGCCGGCTTTTGTCGATACCGCGACGCCCCGGTTCGTGAAGTCACGGCCAGCGAACTCCATGGAGCCGGAGGCAATGTGCCGCTGCCCGGCAATCACCTCGCCGAGTTCCTTCTGCCCGTTGCCGTCCACCCCGGCGATGCCAAGCACTTCGCCCTGCCGCAACTCCAACGACAGGTTGTGAAGCGCGTGCGCGCCCCGGTCGCCAGTGGTGGAGACATCGCGCAGCGCCAGCAGCGTCTCGCCGGTCTGGGTTGCCGCGTGGGTGTGCGGCGCGGCGGGCTCGGAGCCGCCGAACATCTGCTCCACGATGCGCTGCCGCACGCTGTCGCGAGTGGCGCCGGAGAGGACATCCGGCCCCAATTCGCCCACGACGCGCCCGCCGCGCAAAATGGTGACGCGGTCGCTCACCGCCAGCGCCTCGCCCAGCTTGTGAGTAATGAGCGCGACGGCAACCCCCTGCCCCTTTAGCCGCCGCAGCAGATCCAGCAGTGAATCGACTTCGCCGGGCGTGAGTACCGAGGTCGGCTCGTCGAGCAGCAGCACCTTCGAGCCGCGCGAGAGCGCCTTGATGATCTCGACGCGCTGTCGCTGGCCGAGACCGAGGTTGCGAATTTCCGTCTGAGGGGAAACCTCCAGCCCGAACTCGGCCAGCATCGGCTCCAGCTCTCGCTCGATGCCGCCGAGGCTCAAGAGCGGGCCGGTCGGGCCGCCCAAGGCGACGTTCTCCAGAATCGAGAGGTTCGGCACGAGCGTAAAGTGCTGATAGACGGTGCCGATGCCGCGGCGCAGGGCGTCCGACGGCGACGCGATCTGGACCTCCGCGCCGTTGACGCGGATCGTGCCGGAGTCTGGCTGGTACATGCCGGCCAGAATGTTCATCAGCGTGGTTTTACCCGCGCCATTCTCCCCGAGCACGGCGTGAATCTCGCCGGGCCACAGGTCCAGCGAGACATGGTCGTTAGCCAGCACCGGGCCGAAGCGCTTGCTGATGTCGCGCATCTGCACGAACGGCGTCGCCAGCGTCAGGCTCTCGGGTTGTGGGAAATCTCGTGCCGTCACGCTCGGGTCGTCCGCCAGTTACTCGCCGTAGTACTCGGGGGCCAGCTTGTAGCCCTTGAACTGCTCGGGATCATGCGAATAGTAGATGTCGCCACCGACCTTCTTCGCGATGTTCTCGATGCGCATCATGCTGTCCAGCAGTTCCGCCGGGTCGCTGTGCAGGCCCATCAGGACGCGGTCCTTCAGGTTGTGTTCGGTGTAGGCGACGTCGAAGGGGAAGACCATTGGCCGCTGATCCCCACCCGGATCGATGATGGCGGAGAGGTGCCCCGCCGAGTGCCCGGGCGTTTCCACCAGCGTGATCCCCGGCAGCACTTCGTACTCGAAGTCCTTCAGGTCCAGCATGATCGTCTTCATGCCCGGCATCACCACCAGCTCGGGATCGTAGCCAAGCCGCTCCCACGGGTCAGGCACGTGCGCGTGGCGCAGCTCCGAGATGGAGAAGATGAAGGTGGCCTGTGGGAAGAGCTTGTTGCTTGAGCAGTGGTCGAAGTGCAAATGCGAGTTGACGACGATGTCGATCTCTTCGGGCGTGACACCGATCTTCGCCAGTTGGTTCACCAGCTGCTGGTCCTCGGACTGCTCCGGTTTCTCGAAGGGCAGCTTGCGTTCCACCCACTCCTTGTCGAAGCCGGTGTCGATCAGCACCTTGCCGTCCGGGTGGTCAATGTACAGCGAGTAGACCGGGAAGCGGAATGGCACGCCCTGATTGTGGTTCCACGTGGCGAACGACATGTCGAGCAACAGTGTGCCGCTGTCCAGCAGGTAGACCTTCATCAGCCGTTCTCTCCTTCACCGGTCACGGCGGCGTCATCCGTTGACGCCGCCTGCATGGCCCACCAGATGCGCTCTGGCGTGGCCGGGAGTTGGTTCAGGTGGACGCCCGCATCGGCCAGCGCCGTGGCGATGGCGGCGGCCACCCCGGCCAGCGCGCCCTCGCCGACGCCCTTGGCGCCGTACGGCCCCGGGCCGTCCTCGTTCTCCACGATATTCGATGCAAAGGATTGTGGCATGTCTGCAATCGTGGGGATGTGGTACTCGTACAACGTTGCGTTCTGGAGGGTCCCGGTTTCGTCGAAGAGCATCTCCTCGTAGAGCGCGTTGCCGATGCCCTGATTGGCGCCGCCCATCTCCTGCGTCACGACCTGCCGCGGGTTCAGCGCCTTGCCGACGTCCGCGACGCTGACCACCTTGTTCAGGGTGACCACGCCGGTGTCGGGATCGACGGTCAGCTCCACCCCGCCGATGCAGACCTCCCAAAAGACGGGGCCTTCGGCGTAGGAGCCGCTGCCCTTCTCCGGGCGCACCGTGCCATTCGCCATCAACTCGCCGCCGACCATGCCGAAATGGAACTTGATCAGGCCGGGGTAGGAAACTTCCTCGCCTTCGTGCCAGAGCGCGCCGCCCTTGACCTCCAGCGCCTCCTCCGGCAGGTCATAGAAGCGGCTGCCGATGGCCAGCAATTGCTGCTTCAGGTCCTGCGCCGCGCGTAGCACCGCCAAGCCGGCCAGCGTAGTGGAGCGGCTGGCGCCGGTGGAGCGGTCGTAGGGCGTGATCATGGTGTCGCCGCCAAGCACGCGGATTTGCTCCAGCGGGATCGCCAGCTCCTCGGCCACGATCTGGCTGAAGACCGTGCGCGCGCCCTGCCCGACCTCGGTGGAGCTGACCAGCAGCAGCACGCCACCGTCCGCCTCCATGCGCAGCGAGGCAGTCGAGACCGGGTGCGCCCCTGCCGCCAGCAACCCGACGCTCATGCCGCGCCCGACCACGCCCGCCGGCTTCGGCGTCTCCCACTCGAGGCTCTTGGCGACACGCTGGATGTCGCCGATGAGGTCGGCGTCCAGCGGCTTGCCGCCCGGGCGCACCGATTCGCCGTAGTGGAGCAGGTTGCGCTCGCGCATCTGGAGCGCATCAAGCCCGCAGCGGCGACCGATCTCGTCGATTTGCAACTCGCCGCACCACTGCAGGTGCGTCGCGCCGAAGGCGCGGTAGGAACCGGCGGGGGAGGTGTTGGTGTACACGCCCCACGCGTCGACCTTCACCGCCTGCCAGCGGTACGGCCCCGGCGCAGCGTCCGCGCCGGTGGCGACCACGCGCGGCCCATTGTCCGCGAAGGCGCCGGTGTCGAACCACGCGCGCACCTCGCGGGCCAGCAATTGGCCGTCGGCGGTGGCCGCTGTGCGCATCCACGCCTTCATGCCGTGGCGGCGCGTGGTGACCATCGACTCGTCAACGCTGTTGGCGATGCGGACAGGCCGCCCGGCCACCCGCGCCAGCGCCGAGGTGATCGGCTCCATCTTGGTGTACGACTTTGCGCCGAAGCCGCCGCCAAGATACGGGACGACCACTCGCACCGCGCCCACCGGCAGCCCGAACAGGGCGGCGATCTCGGCGCGCACCAGAAACGGGTGCTGGCAGGAGGACCACAGGGTCACTTCGTCGCCAGTCCACGCGGCGATGGTGGTGTGCGGCTCCATCGAGTATTGGAAGACCGCCGGAAAAACGTACTCGCCCTCTACCACGATATCGGCGCTGGCGAACAGGTCATCGGCGTCGCCGCGCGCGAAGGCGTGGTGGTAGCAGAAGTTGCCCTCGTCCAACCGGATCTCACCGAGGCCGTGGAAGAGCCCCGCCCGCAGGTGGGGCGCATCGTGCAACAGCGGCGCTCCCGGCGCCAGCGCGGCGTCGATGGTGGTGGCGGCCGGCAGTTCTTCGTAGGTGACGTCGATCAGGTCGAGCGCGGCGTCCGCGATGGCCGGGGTTTCCGCCGCCACGGCGGCAACCGGCTCGCCCACGAAACGGACCCGCTCCATGGCCAGAATCGGGCGGTCACGCAAGGCGTGGCCGTAGAAGGGGTCGTTGGAGGGCAGGTTGCGGCCCGTCATCACCGCGATCACACCCGGCAGCGCTTCCGCGGCGCTGGCGTCGATATCGATGATGCGTGCGTGAGCGTAGGGGCTGCGCAAGACGCGGCCGTAGGTCATGCCCGGCACGCGCAGGTCACCCGCGAACTGCGCGGCGCCCTGCACCTTGCTCAGCGCGTCGGTGCGCGGCGCGTTCGTGCCGATGATGTCGTAGCTGGTGTTTGGCGGCGCGGTTAGCGTCATGACGCGGCCTCCGCGCTCTCCGCGACTCGCCGCGCGGCCTCTTCCGCTGCGTCGAGGATGTTCCAGTACCCGGTGCAGCGGCAGAGATTGCCGCCTAGGTACGCGCGGATTTCGTCGCGGGAAGGGTGCGGATTCTCGGCCAGCATCGCCTTGGTGGTCAGCACGAAGCCGGGGGTGCAGAAGCCACACTGGATGGCGGCGCACTCCACGAACGCGCGCTGGATGGGGTCCAACTCGCCCCCGGCGCCAAGCCCCTCGATGGTTTCAACCGCTACGCCGTCCGCCTCGTACGCCAGCGTGCAGCATGAGCTGACCGGGCGGCCAGCGAGCAGCACCGTGCAGGCTCCGCACACCTGTGAATCGCAAGAGCGCTTCGTGCCGGTCAGGCCGAGTTGGTCGCGGAGCAGATCAATCAGCATCGTGCGCGACTCGATCTCGAGGTCCAGCGCTCGGCCATTGACCGTCGTCTGGAGTCGCATCAGGGTGTCAAGCGACATGTCGCGCCTCCTCCGGCCGGGTGGCGTCCGCGATGGCGGCGGCAAGCGCCTTCACTCCGACCGCTGCCGCCAGTTGCCGCTTGTACGCCGCCGATTCGAACGCGGTGTCGTAGCTCTCCGCAGTTTCGGTGAACACTCGCCTCGTCCGTTCCGCGCTGGCCGCCAGCGCCGGCAGGCCGAGCAATGCCGCCTCGACCACCTGAAGGCGCTGCGGCGTATTGCCGATGCACCCGACCACGATCTGGGCCCCCACGATCTCGCTATCCACGACGGAGACGACGGCGGCGACTGCCGCCGTGGGCCGCTCGTGCAGCTTGATCCTCTCGTACCCCACGCCCGTATTGGTGGCCGGGAGTGGGATCGTGATCGCCGTCAGAAGCTCATCCGGTTGGCGCAGGGTGGTCATCAGGTCGGTGGTGAACGACGCGGCGGGAACGACGCGCAGCTCGGCGCCATTGTCCAGCGTCAGCCCCGCGCCGAGCGCGGCCAGCAAGGTGGCAGGGTCGCTGTGCGGATCGGCGAAGCACAGGTTCCCACCGATGGTGCCGGCGGCGCGTACGCGCACGTTCGCCACCTGCGCCTCCAGCGCGGCCAGCGCGGGCAGATGCTGGCGCACCAGCGGACTGCGCTCGACGGCGCGGTGCGTCGCCAGCGCGCCGATAGTCAGCGTGCCCGACGCCGCATTGACCGTGATGTCGCTGAGACCGGGGATGCGCTTGAGGTCAATGAGGTGGCCGATGTCCGAGAGGTGCTCTTTCAGGACAATCAGCAGCTCAGTGCCACCGGCGTAGAACGCCGCGTCGTCGCCATACTCACGGAGGAGGGCCGCAGCTTCAACGACAGTCTTTGGCTGATGGATGACGAAGGGTCTAAGCATGACCGGCCTCGCTGACCGCGCGCGCAGGCATGCCTTCGCCCAATCCGGCGCGCTGGACGGTGCGGATGAGGTACTCCCAGTACGAGTTCACATGCACGTCGCGATACTTCTCCGGGAACACTTGCCGGGCCATCTCCGGCGACATCGGGCGCAATGGGCCCAGAGCAGTGGCGATCATTTGCAGGCGCAGCACCCGCTCCAGCGTCAGCGCGGTGTAGGTCGACCATGGCACAGATTGCCCGGTGACCAGCACGCCGTGACCGCGCAGCATTGCCGCCCGCTTCTCCCCGAGCGCAGCCGCCACGCGCGAACCCTGATCCCGGTCGACGATCATCTCCGCCGTGTCATCGAAGTAGGCGAGGCCGTCGTGAAAGAGCACGGCATCGTGATTGATCAATTGCAGCTCGGCGTCTGTGGCTCCGAATGCCGTGGCGTACGGTGGGTGCGTGTGGATCACCGATTGCACGTCCGGCCGCGCGCGGTACACCTCGGAATGCAGCACATACTCCAGATGGGCGCGGCCCGCGCCATCCAGTACGGCGCCGTCGAAATCGAGGCGCAGCACGTCGTCCGGGGTGACCTCTTCCAGCCCCAGCCCATAGCGCTTCATCAGCATGGTCTGGCCATCGGCGGCGCGGGCGCTCACGTGCCCGAGGGTGTAATCCCCCTGCTCGCCGAGGGCCAAAATGCGGCACGACCACGCCACCTGCTCGCGCAGGTCGTCGTCAGTCAGTGGCCGCGTGGAAACCGTCATCGTCGCTCCGTTGGCGGGTAATCCGGGTGCGGGAACCCGAAGACCATGATCAAATCATCGTCCCCGGTGTTGGCGACGGCGTGCCAGATGCCGGCCGGGATGTGGATCGCCTGCTGCGCCGCGAAGGGTACGGCGTCCCCCTCGGTCTGCAACTCGCCGATGCCAGCCAGCACGTATGCGATTTCCTCCGCCTCGTGCTTGACCATCGAGGTGGTCGTGCCCGGCGTGAACACCGAGTACCCGAGCGAGCTGGCGATGCCCGGCGCCGTGGCCCCGGTTAGCACCATACGGCTCCAACTGCCATTTGGCAGCGGGATCGCCGCCACGTCGTCCAGCGGCACCACGCTGATGGTGGGGTCCGAATCTACAGCGCCCACTTGCCATCCTTGATGATGTAGACGCCGGTGTCCTCGATCAGCAGCGAGGCGTTCAGGCAGTTGCCATCGAGGTGCAGCGAGCTGACGTTCTGGCCGCCGGGATACGCGTTGTGGTTGTCGCCGAGCGCGAAGTGGACGGTGCCCAGCAGGCCCTTCTCCGAGGGGGAGCCGGTGGGGCTCTTCTCGCTGGTGCCGAACGCGAACTCGCCGATGACGGTCGAGCCCGGCACGCCCTCGATCACCTTCTTCAGCTTTTCGGCTTCTTCACCACCGGTGATTTCGGTCACCTTGCCGTCCTTTACCGTCCACGTGATCGGGTTCGGCGTCTGGCCGGGCAGGCCGATGCCGAGCATGATGCCGTCCACCACGATCACGCCCTCGGTGCGGTCTTCCACCGCCGCGAAGGCGACCTCGGCCCACAACGGCACCGGGCCCATCATCTGGCCGCGCTGCTTGATGGGGGTCACTTCCAGCGCCGGGCGGCCTTCAATGGAGACGCGCACATCGGTGCCGGCGGGAGAGGTGACGCGGCACCACGTGGCGCCTTCCAGCGCGGCGATGGCCGCCTTGGCGCGGTCGGTAGCGTCGCGGATGTCCGCTTCGGTGAGGTCCCAGTTGCCGATGCCCTCTTCAACCGAGGCGATCTTGGCGTTGTTGTCGCACGATTCGCGGACGGCGGAGACGTGGGCGAAGCGGTTGGCCCACTCCAGATCGGTGATGATGATGATCTCGTCAGACTTGACCATCGCTTCGTGCAGATTGCGCGGCGGCGCCATCGGGAAGCGGGTGTCCGCCTTACCCCGGCGCACCTGATGCTCGTTGTTGGCGATCACGGGGAAGCCGCCCCGCTCCACTACCACTTGCGCCAGCGCGTTCGCCTCGTCGAGGTGGGCGTCGTCGGTGATGATCGTCACCACGTCGTCCTTTTCCACCGACATGCAGACGGCGGCGACCAGTTCGGCGTCGCGGCGAAGACCCTCGGAAAGTTCGCTCATGTCCTCATCCTCCCTGATGCTACGTGCGCTTAGGCGTTCGACGTCGATGTAACCGGCGTAAAGCGGGGGAGCACATCCCGCGCGAACCGCTCCACCTGTCCGAATTGATCGAGTGATCCGAAGCGGCAAACGAAGTAATCCACCCCGGCGTCGATGAAGGTCTGGAACCACGCGGCGATATCGTCCGGCGTGCCAACCGGCCCCCATTCGCCGAGATCCATTGCCTTACTCAGTTCCGGGTAGTACTGGCTGATGTAGGCGTCGATGCCGGCCTGCGCCTCTTCCCGGGTGTCGCCGATGTTCATGGTCACCTGATAGGACATCACGAACTCGTCGCGCGTGCGGCCGGCTTCCGCAATCGCCTGCTCGACCTGATCGAGCTGCGCCCGGAACTCGTCCGAGTGGCGGGCGCGGCAGCAGGTCATCCAGCCGTCGCCGTAGGTGGCGATGCGGCGG
>JASGGF010000091.1:0-14333 GCA_047605145.1 Thermomicrobiales bacterium
CGTTGCCCGTGGTGGTGACACACAGACCATCATTGTTGCCGGGAACCAAGCAATCGACGTTGGTGTTCACGCCGGAGCATGTGAAGTCCGATTGCCCGGCCTGACAGGTGCTGGCGTCATGCGCGGCGCAACGGGAGTTCTGGCAGATACCGGAGCAGCACTGGGCGGCGGTCTGGCAGAAGTTCCCCACATTGACGCAGCCGAACGGATTGACGACGACCGGCGGTTGCTGATTGCCGGGATTGCCGCCGCCCGGATTCACGTTCTGCTGCTTCTTCTTTTTCCTGCGCTTCTTCCGCTTGCGCTTCGCGTCCGCTGGCGCAGCAAGGGCCAGCGCGAAGAGGCCGGCTCCACCGAGCAGTCCGGCGAGGCCCCGGCGAGAGCGCACCGGCTTCAGCAGTCGAGTTGCCGCATCAAACGTATCGCAGTCCATGGCGTCTCCTCGGCATTCACTAGGCGGCGGCGTGGCGCCGCGCTAGGCAATCAGGCACGCGGCAGACAGCATTCCCAGATCATGACCACTGTGGAGACGCGCGCACCGGGCGCAGTGGCTGGAGCAACGGATACTGGCGTGCCCATGCTCCAGATCGTACGGGGCGCCGCGCCCGCGCTCAATCGGCGCCTTTCCGGGGGGCGCCACCCGAGATGCAGGCACACGCCGTGCGCGCCATGGATTTCGCGCTCCCCGGAATGCCCGGTTGCGGCGTCGATTCGCCGCCGTTACGCTGCGCGCAGACCCACGCTTCGCGCGAAAAGATGGCGAAGGGATGACCACTCCGCAACCCGCCAACGACGCTGGCGCCGACCAACTCCACTCCGGCCGCCGCACCCTTGCGGTGCTGGAGGCGCTCGCGGCGCAGCCAGCCGGGGTGACGCCCAAGGCGCTCAGCCAAACGCTCGGGCTGCACCTCAGCACCTGCTACCGGCTGCTCAATACGCTGCAAGCGGCGGGGTATGTCACCCGCACGGCAGACGGGCTGTTCACCCTCGGGCGGCGAGTGGCGTATCTCAACCACCGCTACGAGACCGCAATCCGCCCCCGGCCAGAGATGCTGGCGTTCCTGCATGCGCTGCAGCTCGCCACCGGGGAAACTGCGATGCTGATGCGGCTGGAGGGCGATGATGTCGTCATCGCTGCGGGTGTGCAGGGCTCCCGGCCCGGCGCACACCCGGCGGAGTACGCCGGGCTGGCCGGTCCAGCCTACGCGTTTGCCGCCGGGCGGGCGCTGCTGGCGTGGTTGCCGGAGCCGCAGCAGAACGCCGCCATCGCGCACGCAGCGCGTGCCCCGCGCGCAGCCTGGTTCCCCGCGATCACGCCGGACGCGCTGCGCGCTGAGCTGGGAACCATCCGGCAGCTCGGCTACGCCATGGACCTGGGCAACGGAGACGGCGCAGTCTGCTGTTTGGCGGCGCCAGCGCGCCCCCGCCGCGCGGAACCCTGCGCCGTCGCGGTGATCGCGCCTTGCAACCGGCTGCACCGCGAGCGCGCGCAGGCGCTGCCAGTGCTGCTGGAAGTGACGCGAGCCATCGGCGCACTGCTGGACACGCTCCCGCCGCCGGTCGCCGGCGACCCGGACATCGTCACACAAGGCGCCATCGAGGCGGCGCTAGCCGCCGTAGCGGACGCCATGTCGCGCGTCACGTGAAGCAGTAGGCAGTAGCTAGCTGCCGGGGTACATGTACTCCTCGCAGGCGATAGTGTCCCCGTCCGGGTCCAGCTCCCGCTGCTGCGTGGGATCGACGGAGGATTCCAGCGCGAGTTGGGCGTCGTACCACGTCGGGAAATCGGCGCAGGTCTGCACCGCCGGCGCTGACTGGCCATCGCCCGTGGCGTCCGGCGCAGCGGCGGGCGCGTTGTTGGCGGTGGTGTTCGTGTCCCGGCGGCGATTGGTGGTCCCCGACCCCGGGTTCGCCTGCCCGGAGGTCAGCGTGCCAGCGGTGTGAGAGACCGTGGCGGACCCGCTCTGGTTCACCCCGCCCGGCGCCACAATCGGCGGCGCGATACCCACCGGCGGCGCCAGATTCGCCCCCAGCGGCGTGTTCGGCGCCGTGCTCGTGTTCCCGGGCGCCTCCGAGGCGGGCGCGCCGTCCTCGGCGGTCGCCGATTCCGTTTGCGCGAACGCGGAACTCGCCGGTCCAGCGACGCTGAACGTGAGCGCCAGCGCCAGCGCGATGTATGCCATACGACCCATCATTGCCCCCTTGTTGTGCGTGCCTCTGTGACCAGCGCCCCAGCGACACCCTCACAGGTTAGACGAAGTGACAGGAACCCTCGTTTCGGCGCAATCGCCAAATTGGGACCAGCGAAACATTCGTGCATGATGCACAAACGCGCTAAAGAAAGCCGTTCATGGTGCACGATGCAGGGCGCCAGAGCCCTGACTAGACTCCTCTGGTTCGCGGACAGGCATGTGTACTCCTGCCCGGTTGGTCCGGCTGCTGGCAGCCGGCTTGGTGTGTGGAAGGAAGGTCGAGCGTATGACGGCGACCGCTGAGGCGATCGGCAGCTCGGAGCTTCACAAGAAGATTCTTGGCGAGGCCCCAACCAAAGCAGAAATCATGGCGCGTGTCGCTGAGGACGGCGTCGAATTCGTTGACCTGCAATTCACCGACGTGATGGGCATGGTCAAGAGCGTCACCATCCCGGTTTCGGTGCTTGAGCACGTCATCGACGGCGGGCAGTGGATCGACGGTTCTTCCATCGCGGGCTTCACCCGCATCTCCGAGTCGGACATGTTCCTCATGCCCGACCTCTCCACCTACGCCGTCATCCCGTGGACCAAGGGCAACGGCTACACCACCGCCCGCTTCATCAACTGGGTCTACAACCCGGATGGCACGCCGTTCGCTGGCGACCCGCGCGGCGTGCTGCTAAAGCAGCTCGAGCGCATCGCCGAGATGGGCTACATCTTCAAGACCGGCCCGGAGCTGGAGTTCTTCCTCTTCCAGCGCAATGGCGATGACATCGGCCCCCTGCCGCACGACAAGGCCGGCTACTTCGATTACTCCACGGACCTCGCCTACACCGTCCGCAAGGACATGGTGAAGGCGCTCAAGGACATGGGGATCGACGTCGAGGCCAGCCACCACGAAGTCGCCATCGGCCAGCACGAGATCGACTTCGAATATGGCGACGCCATCCCGACCGCCGACCGCGCCACCACCTTCAAGACCGTCCTGAAGGCGACCGCGATGCAGCACGGCCTGCACGCCACCTTCATGCCGAAGCCGCTTGAGGGCATCAACGGCTCCGGTATGCACGTGCACATGAGCCTCGGCTTCATCGATAAGAAGGGCAACGCCTTCGTCGATGAGAACGCGCCGTACGGCCTCTCCGAGCTGGCGATCAACTTCATCGGCGGCATCCTGACTCACGCGCGCGGCATGTCCGGCGTGCTCTCGCCGCTGGTGAACTCCTACCGCCGGCTGGTGCCGGGCTACGAGGCGCCGGTGTACGTCTCGTGGGCGCGCACCAACCGCTCCGCCCTCATCCGCGTGCCCAGCATCCGCGGCGGCCACACGGCGGCGACCCGCATCGAGCTGCGCTGCCCGGATCCGTCCTGCAACCCGTACCTCGCCTTCGCGGTCATGCTGGCGGCTGGCATCGATGGCATCGAGCGCGGCCTGACCCCGCCGGAGCCGATCGAGGAGAACCTCTACCACTTCACGGATGAGGATCTCGCGCGCCGCAGCATCCCGACCCTGCCCGCCACCCTTGGCGAGGCCGTGGCCGAGATGAAGGCCGATCCGCTGATCCGCGAGGCGCTGGGCGACCACGTCTTCGAGCGGCTGACCGACGCGCAGCTCGCCGAGTGGGGTGAGTTCCGCAAGCACGTCACCGGCTGGGAGCGCGACCGCTACCTCGAGATCTACTAGACCTCGAAACCCACCACGAAACGATCACCGGGGGCGGCCAGATTGGCCGCCCCCGGTGTGTTTTTCCGCCTCCTGCTGCGGAGCACTTAGCTCTGCTGGAAGCAGTACAGGTGCAAGCGGTTGATACAGAACGACGTCGTCGTGACCATGGACCAGTCCGTCTTGCTCAGAATGCTGCCGAACCCACCGGAGACGTTATTGGCATTCGAACTCCAGTTCGTGCAACTGCCTTCGCCTGGATCACCGCTGGAAATCGCTACACCGTCGGCGGTCGTATTCGACCAAGCATTTGACGTGTCGCCGTAATCACCGCCCGTCTCAGTGACCTTGATCGTGGCGAGCAGAGGCGTTCCGTCGGCAAGATCGGCCCAGCTATTGGCCACTACCGTTCCATCAATCAGCACGTAGGGACCACTGGACCGAAAGAACCGCGAACTCGGCGAACTGGTGTCATCCGAAAGCCAGGCCTTGTAGGAGCCCGGCAATCCGGCCGCACTCGCCAGCGACTGGCACTTCGCGTCCGCGCCGCTCAACCCTCCCAGATTCCCTTGGACTTTTTCGCTGCTCAGGAACACCGTGCACGGCCCACCCGCGCCGCACACGGCAGGCGACACGCACACCCCGCCCTCACAAACTCCGCCCACGCACGCCGCGCCATCGGGCAGGACGCCCTTGCACTTCCCCTTCTTGCGGGCGCGGCACTCCGGGCAGGCCTTCTTTTTCTTCTTCTTCGCGGCCACCGTGGCGCCGCCCGCCACACCCGCGGCGACAGCGCCCATCACGCCGAGCGTGGCGCGCCGGGAAACCCGTTTCACCAGTTCGTCGAACCCTCGCGTTTCCATGCACCCTTCCCCCTCTACCTCCGGGCCTCCAGCCATCCGCAGCGATCCCGGCTTGACCGAAATCGTAATGCGCTGCGGCTCCGTAGCGCGGCCCGGCGGGTGGGCGTATCGGACAACTCGCCGGCTTCGGGCTTGGCGCGGCCACTCCGGAATCAACTACCTTCTGCAGTGTCCAAATCGTGCATCAACCACACGACGCCAGCCCCAGAAAGGACGCCGGCATGGCCATCGTCGCCCCGATCTCGCTTTCCCTCGTTGGCAGCGCCCTTGACGCTGGCGGCATCCGGCACGTGCCCGATGACGACGGCGACCTCAAGATCACCTTCAGCCGGGAAAAGGGGAAGGATGTCACCTACTTCGTGTTCGGCTCGGCCACGGAGCAAGGGTTTCTCTCCTCCCTCGCGCTGGTCCACCGCTACTTCAAGGAAGACCGGGAGGCCTACCTGATCCGGTTCTGCAACACGTGGAACCGGGAGCGCCGGATGCCGCGCGCCTACGTCGTCGGCCCGGACGATGACGGCGACTACACCGTCCGGCTCGACATGCAGATCCTGTGCAGCACTGGCGTGACCGAGGATTTCGTGCTGGAGAACCTGACGTTCTTCATCACCGGCGCCATCCTGTTCTGGGATGAGCTGGACGAGGTCACGTAGCCGAACGCAGCCCTCGCTTAGGCGCCGTCCGGGTCCGGGGCATCGCTGATAGGCGGCAGTTCAGCTTCCAGCGACGCCAGCAGCCGCGCGTGGATCGTTGGGCTGACCGCCGCGAAGATGCCGCCGAAGTTGCGCGCATCCGGCTTGTTGTACCGGAACAGGCGGCCGCGAATGTCGGTGAACGCGCCGCCCGCCTCCCGCACGAGGAGATCGGTCGCGGCGTTGTCCCACTCCCCGCCGCTGAAGTTCGGGCCATCGATATCCCGACCCGGACCAATGAACACCTCGTACCGGGCGTCCCCAGTCAGCGAATCGATGAACGCCCGCGTCTGGAACCCCACCGGCAGCGACTCCGGCGGGCCAAACCCCGCCTGCCGCGAGGCGCGCTCCAGCAGCGGCAGCGTGGCCGGCGCGCCGTGATAGTGGCTGGTCGCCACGCGCACCGCCGCGTCGTCCGGCGGCTCCGGGAAACGCAGGCGCTGGACCTCCCCGCCCTGCTCCACCCACGCGCCGCCGCCTTCGCTCGCCCACAGCAGTTGCCCCGAAACCGGGTGCGCCGAGACCGCCACCACGGGCCGCCCGTCAACCGTCAGGGCGAGGAAGACATCGAACTCGCCGGTGCGGTCCACAAACTGCTTCGTGCCGTCGATGGGATCGGCGATCCAGAGCCAGCGCTTCATCAGCCGCGCGGGGTCATCGGCGGATTCTTCAGTCAGCAGGCCATCATCCGGAAACGCCGTCGCGATTCGCTCGCGGATCAAGGCGTCCGCCGCGAGATCGGCGTCGGTCAGCGGGGTGTGGTCGTCCTTCTCGTAGACCCCGGCGTCGGCGCGGTCGTAGAAGGCCTTGACCACCACCGCCGCCTCACGCACGGTCGCCTGCGCCACCGCGAGTTCCCGTGACCAGTTACCGGTGGCCGTCTCGTCAGCCTGCATGCGCCCCTGCCTCCCGTCGTCCGTGACGGCGCGCCACCATCACCGGGCCGGCGCGCCGCCTGCAACGCTAGGCGAAGCGCCGCGCGCCGGCCACGCAGAGCACCACGACGGCGGTGGAGAGCACCATGGTCCACGCCACAGGTTCGTGCAGGAGCGCCGCCGCCAACGTCAGCCCGAAGAAGGGTTGTAGCAATTGCAATTGCCCCACGCTGGCGATGCCGCCCAGCGCCAGCCCCCGGTACCAGAACACGAACCCCACGAACATGCTGAGGACCGAGACATACGCCAATCCGGCCCACGCCGGCGCCCCGATTCCCCCCCAGCGCGCCGGCAAACTGAGCGCCGCGATACCCAGCATCAGCGGCAGCGCCAGCAGCAGCGCCCACGAGATTACCTGCCACCCGCCGAGGCGGCGGGAGAGCGTGGCGCCTTCGGCGTACCCCAGCCCGCAGACCAGAATGGCCGCCACCATCAGCAGATCGCCGGTCAGCGAGCCGCCCTCGCTGCGCGCCAGCGCGAAACCGGTCACCGTCGCTGCGCCGATGATGGAGAACACCCAGAACGCCGGCTTCGGCCGCTCACCGCCGCGCAGCACGGCGAAGATGGCGGTGGCCAGCGGCAGCAAGCCGACAAACACGATGGAGTGCGCCGCCGAAACATGCTGCAAGGCAAGGCCGGTGAGCAGCGGGAACCCCACCACCACGCCCAGCGCCACGATGCCCAGCGAGAGGAGGTCGCGCGCGCCGGGCCGCGTCTGGCGCAGCGCCACGAGGCAGACTGCCCCCAGCAATGCCGCGATCACCGCCCGCGCCGAGGTGAGGAAGAGCGGCGAGACGTCCGCCACCGCCACCCGCGTCGCGGGCAAGGACCCGCTGAAGATGATCACCCCGAGCAGCCCGCTCGTCCAACCCGCGTTGCCGTGTTCCACCAGTCCGACCCGCCTTTCTGCGACCAGTCTCTCCCCGGCGGGGCGGCAGCGCCAGCGACACCTGCCATACACTTTCGCCAAACTGTACGGAACACGCTGGGCGTACAGTGGCGCAGCAGGAGACACCCCGTGAGACAGCCACCGACGCTGACCGAATCGCTGATGGCGGAGATCCGCGCGCGCATCGCCTCGGGGGCGCTCGGCCCCGGCGACCGCCTGCCCTCTATCCGCCGCTTCGCCGTCAGCACGCGGTCGTCGCCTTCCACCGTGGCGGAGGCGTACGCCCGCCTCGAAGCCGAGGGCGTGATCCGGGCGCAGCGTGGCTCCGGCTTCTACGTCGCTAGCGCCGCCCTCGCGCCGCCGTCGTTCGCGGCCACCGGTCCCTCACGTGATCGTGCCATCGATCCCTTCTGGGTCTCGAAGCAATCGCTCGACGCCGACCCCTCGTTCCTCATGCCGGGCTGCGGCTGGTTGCCGGCGAGCTGGATGCCGCAGGCGGCGCTGCGCAAGGCGTTGCGCGCCCTGAGCCACACCGAGGACGCGCTGCTGGTGGAGTACGGCGGCACGCGGGGCCACGCCGCGCTGCGCCGGCTGCTGCAGGCGCGCTGCGCGGACGATGGCATCAGCGTCCGCCCGGAGCAGATCCTGCTGACGGGCTCCGGCACGCACGCCATCGACCTCATCTGCCGCCTGCTGCTGCGCCCCGGCGACACGGTGCTGGTGGATGACCCCTGCTACTTCAACTTTCAGGCGCTGCTGCGGGCGCACCGGGCACGCGTCGTTGGCGTGCCGTTCACGCAGGCTGGCCCCGATGTGGCGGCGTTCGAGGCCGTTTGCGCGGCGGAGCGCCCCCGGCTCTACATCACGAACTCGGCGCTGCACAACCCCACCGGGGCAACCCTCTCGCCGCAGACGGCGCACCGGGTGCTGGCTGCCGCCGCCGCGCACGACATGATGATCGTGGAGGACGAGATCTTCGCGGATTTCGAGCCGGCGCCCTCACCGCGGCTCGCGGTGCTGGACGGGCTGGAGCGCGTGCTGCGCATCGGCAGCTTCTCCAAGACCCTTTCCGCCTCCCTCCGCTGCGGGTACATCGCCGCGCGCGCCGACTGGATCGAACGGCTGGTCGACCTGCAGGTGGCGACCAGCTTCGGTGGCCCCAGCCCGGTCGCCACGGAGGCGCTGGCCAGCGTGCTGGCGGGGGGCGGGTATCGGCGGCACATGGCGCAGCTGCAGCAGCGCCTGACGGCCGCCCGCCACGACGCGGGCGAGCGCCTGCTTCGCCTCGGCATCTTGCCGTGGCTGATGCCGCGCGGCGGGTTCCTGCTCTGGAGCCGCCTGCCCGCCGGGATCGATTCCGCCGGGCTGGCGCGGCGCTGTCTGGACGAGCAGGTGATCATGGCCCCGGGCAACGTCTTCAGCGTCTCGCAGACGGCCACCGCGTTCGTGCGCATGAACGTGGCGCAGATGAGCGATCCGCGCGTGGACGCGGTGCTGGAGCGGGCACTGGCGTCGTGCGCGCGAACGGAAGCGGGATAGCACCGCGTCTCGATCGCCAGCGCCGAGCGACAGCGCCCGCGCGAGAGGGCTGGCGCTACGGCGCGCCGCACGGCTTGTAGCAGACGGCTTGCCCCACGCCAGGAGGCGGGACACAGAAGGTGGTGTCCGCCGGGCAGCCAGCACACGTGGCCGGATTCCCGGTCACCTGGCGGCATATGGGCACGGTCCCAACCCCGCTCGTGAGGCAGTGACATTGCACGGCGCCGTGCATGCCACAGGGATTCGTCACCGGGTCACAGGTTTCGCACACACCGCCGGCGCAGAGCGCGCTGGCGCAATCGGTCCGGGAGGTACAGGCCTGGCCATTCGCACAGGGTGGGCAGGAGCCACCGCAATCGACGCCGGTCTCATCCCCGTTCTGGATGCCATCCGTGCAGGTCGCAGCCGGGGCGCAGGCGCCAGCCTGGCAGATTCCACCGGCGCACGGGCTCCCGTCCGGCAGCACTTTCTTGCATTTACCCTTCTTCCGTCCCTTGCACGGCGGACAGGGCTTCTTCTTGCGTGCGACCGCATCGGCGGCCAGCGCCGTGCCCGCGAAAATCGCCGCCAGTGGCCCCAGACTACGTCGGCGAGTCAGACGCCGTGAGAGACGGGTGGTTAGAGCATCGAAGCGGTCGGAATCCATTGGGCCATGCTCCAATCTGCACGCGTCAGATCGTGAGCACACGATACGGCCCAAACGTGAAAGCGGCATCCGTAGTTTTACGTATTTCGTGGAGCGTCCAGCGCCAAATCGCCCGCCCGGTGGAGACCTGATCGACGTACTCGCCTACACCGTGTGCGGGCGCTCCAGTTCCTTGGCGCGCAGTTCCAGCTCCTGCGCCTTCAACTCCTGCTCCGCCGCCTGCCACGGGAAGCGGCCATCGACCTCGATGTCGATGCTGATGCTGAGGATGGTGCGGACGATGACGAGCAGCGCCAGCACCGAAACGCTCTCCAGCGTGGGCTCCACCGCCACCGTCTTGATCACATCGCCGGCCACCAGCAGCTCGAGGCCGAGCAGCAGCGAACGGCCGAGAAAGGCGCGGACATTGGTGTACGCCACCTCTCGGCTGGTCGCCGGGGCCACCAGATCGCGGATCAGGCGGATGATCGCCACCGCCGCGCCCACGGCGATAACGGTGACACCGGCGTAATCGATGATCTCGCTGATGCCGTAAATGAATTCCTTGTCGATCACCGGGCCAGCCTTCCCCGCTGCACGCTCCCGATTCACTATCCTGCACGCATTGTGTCGTACGCCGGGAGCGCTGCCAATGCCCTCCCCCGTGACTGGAGTCCCCCTTGACCACACCACCACCCCTCGACGACTTCGGGCAGGCCTACGCCCGCCTCGCCTTCGGGCTGGAGCAGCATGTTCCCGGCTTCATCGACGCGTGGCTCGGCTCCGACGCCGACCGCTCGGCGCTGGAACCCGCCGCCAGGCCGGACGCCGCAGCGCTCATCGCGGAGGCGGAAACACTGGCGGGGTTGGCTACCAACCTCGATGCCACCCCCCAGCGCAGGGCCTATCTGGCGAAGCAGATCACCGCTATGGAAACCGTGGCGCGCACGCTGGCCGGGGAGCAGTTCCCCTACCGCGAGGAAGTGCGGCTGCTCTTCGACATCTCGCCAACCGCCAAGCCGGAGGCGACGTTCGACGCCGCTATCGCCGAGCTGGACGCCCTGTTGCCCGGCGATGGCCCGGTGCTGGACCGCATGGCCACGTGGAAGACGCAATACGTCGTCACGCCAGACGTTGCGCGGGCGCTGGTCGATGTCATCCTGCCGGAGTTGCGCCAGCGCACCCGCGAGATCGTGGCGCTGCCGGATGACGAGGCGGTCGAGATCGCCATGGTCAACGACAAGCCGTGGAGCGGCTACAACTGGTACCTCGGCAATGCCCGCTCGAAGGTGGACCTGAACACCGATCTGCCGATCTACGCCTTCCGCCTGACCGACCTGCTGGCGCACGAGGCCTACCCCGGCCACCACACCGAACACCTGTTGAAGGAGCGCCTGTATACGCAAGATGGCTACGGCGAGCACGCCTTGCAACTCATCAACACGCCGGAATGCCTGATCTCCGAAGGGATCGCCACCTCGTCCGAAAGCATGGTCTTTTCGCCGGAAGAGCGCGCCGCCTTCCTCCGCGAGCGCGTCTACCCCCTCGCCGGCATCGCCGGGGACCCGGAGCGCGAGTTGGCGATCCACGCCGCGCGGCAGCAGCTCGGCTCCGTGCCCAGCAACGCCGCGCTGCTGCTGCACGAGGCAGGCGCGGATCCGGAGGAGGTTGTCGCATATTTGCAGCGCTACGCGCTCTCCACCGAAGACGAAGCGCGGCAGCGGTTGCGCTTCATCAGTGACCCGCTGTGGCGCGGCTACATCTTCACCTACGACGTCGGGCGGGAGCTGGTGGACGGCTGGCTGGGGCAGGCGCCCGCCGGCGAGCGGCGGCAGCGCTTCGCCCGGCTCCTGACCGAGCAGATGACGCCTTCGCAATTGGCGACCCGGTAGCGGAATCACGCGCCGCTCGCTGACCGGCACACCGCGAACGCGGCATAATTCCCGCAAACCCCCGGACGCTCACAGAACCGAGGAGACCATGGCGAAGCAACAGCAGCAACAGGTACAGCAGGATCACAGCGTGGCGTTCGTGGTCGGCGCGCTCATCGGCGGGCTCGCCGGCGCGGTCTGGGGTCTGCTGAACGCGCCCCGGCCGGGCCGCGAAACGCGCTTTGACTTCGAGGAGCGCTGGCACGATGTCGAGGAGCTGGCGGCGGAGGAGCTGGTCAACCTGAACGCGGACGTCCGCAGCCGGTTGGCCAGCGAGTGGACGCCGGGCGCGGCCCGGGTTTAGGGCGCACGCGTCGGGCCTCGCGCAGTTGGAGCGCCCTCACCCCAACCCCTCTCCCGATGCGCGGGAGAGGGGCTTCTGAGCCGGATGCTCGCGCGCGCTTCGGCGTCATTGCGACAGCTTCCCACTCACCCAAAGCCCGTCGGCTTCCCTCTCCCGCGCATCGGGCGAGGGGCCGGGGGTGGGGGCGTTTCGCGGACGAGGGAAGGCAGCGCCCATGATCCCGATTGGCGATGAAAATGCCGGCAGCGTGCTGAAGCCGTACGTCAACTTCACGCTGATCGGCCTGTGCGTCCTCATCTTCCTCTACGAGATGATCCTGCCGGAAGGGCAACTGAACGCGCTCTTCTTCGAGTGGGGCGCGGTCCCGGCGCGGATCATGAACGGCGAGGGGCTGATCACGATCTTCACCTCCATGTTCCTGCACGGCGGGTGGTCGCACCTGCTGGGGAACATGGTCTTCCTCTACGTCTTCGGGGACAACATCGAAGACGCCATGGGGCATGTCCAGTACCTGCTGTTCTACCTCCTGTGCGGCATCGCGGCGGCGGGGTTGCAGATCGCGCTCGATCCCGGCTCCACGATCCCCATGATCGGGGCCTCCGGGGCCATCTCCGGGGTGATGGGCGCCTACCTCGTGCTCTTCCCGCAGGGCCGCGTCCGCGCGCTGATGTTCATCGGCGCCTTCGGGCAGGTGATCCTCGTGCCGGCGTGGACGATGATCGGCCTCTGGTTCGGCCTGCAGCTGCTGAGCGCCTTCGCCTCGCTCGGCGCGAGCGGCGAGGGCGGCGTCGCCTTCTGGGCGCACGTCGGCGGCTTCATCGCTGGCGCGGTGCTGGTCTTCCTGTTCCGCAACCGCGACGCGGTGGCGCGCCAGAACGCGGTGCGCGCGGTGCAGGTGGCGCCGCGGCGACGGTAGGGGGAGACGGCCTGCGGGCCTCAGGGGGAGCCGGGCTTCGCCCTCAGGGGGTGTCGCTTCGCTCAGGGGGTGAAGGAGAACGAGGACGAGGCGCGATGACGCGCGACGAAACGAGGCTTGCCATGACATCACCCTTTCGCATTCAGGTTGATCTTGAGGCGCTGACGGACGCCATGTTCGAGTTCGTCAGCGATCCCCGGCCCACGCGCAACGCCCTGCCGGTGGTGCAGGAGCTGAGCGACCTGCACCCCGAAAGCCTCGACGTGCTGGAGTCGATGCTGCTGGACGGCACGGAGGAGCGCGACGACGTCGCGGCCTACGTGGAGACGGTGTTCGGCGGGGGCCGCCTGCGGCTGGGGTAGGCGCTGGCGGGCTGCACTGCCGCCGCACTCCCATCCCGACGCCCTTCTCCCCGCGCTCAACTCCGACCTCCGCAACCACGATGTCGTCCCGACCGCAGGAGGGACCGCGCACCCCCAAGCCCAAGGTCACGGCGCCCTCTCTCCGCCGCGCACCCCGGCCTCGCCCACCCCCAACTCGCAGATACACGGCTCCCGTCGTTCCGCCTCCCACCGCCCGGGGTGGAAGACGACGGCAGGAGCACGGGTTCGCGGTGGCATGCGGAGAATTGGCTCATGGTGGCGTAGTTGGGGGTGGGCGGTCCCTCCTGCGGTCGGGACGACATCGGGGTGGCGGATGGTCAGGGTGGGAGGCGGACAGCTGGCGCCCTACTCCGCTGGGGCGTCCGCCATGCGCATGGAGAGCACCTGCGAAACGCCATCGGCGCCCATGCTGACGCCGTAGAGGGTGTCCGCGATTTCGATGGTGCCCCGGTTGTGCGTAACCACGATGATTTGGGTCTGCCGCGCCAGCTCCTGCAGGCGCTCCCGGAAGCGGACCACGTTGGCCTCGTCCAGCGCGGCGTCCACCTCGTCCAGCAGGCAGAAGGGAGCCGGATTCACCTTCAGGATGGCGATCAACAGGGCCGCCGCCGTCAGGGCGCGCTCGCCGCCGGAGAGCAACGAGAGGTTCTGCAACCGCTTGCCGGGGGGCTGGGCGATGATCTCGATGCCCGGCTCCGCCACGTCGGCGCCACTTAGTTCCAGTCGGGCCGTGCCGCCGCCGAAGAGCGTGGAGAAGGCGGCGGCGAACTCCACCGCCACCTGCGCGAAAGTCTCCTCGAAGCGGGTGCGCATGGTCAGGCGCAGGTCCGCCAGCAGCTTGCGCAGTGCGGCGGATGCCCCCTGCACGTCCTCCAGTTGCGCGCGCAGCGTGGTCTGCTGGTCGAACTCGCGCTCGTAGTCCGCGACGGCATCGTCGCCGGCGTAGCCCACCCGGCGCAGGCGCTCGCGCAGCCGCCCGATCTCGCGCTCGCGGTCGGCCTCGGGGACGGTAGTGGCGGTGACGGTCAGGGACAGCACCTCGTCCGCGTCTTGCAGATCGAGGTCCTCGCAGATGCGGTCGCGCAGGGCGGCCCACTCCTGTTCGGCGCGCTCCCACGCGAACCCGGCGCGGTCCCGCTCGCGGTCGCGCTCCACCGCCTCCGTGCGCGCCGCCTGCAAAGCGTGCCCCAGCCGCGAGGCCTCGCGCTCCACATCGGAAACGCCGGAACGCAGCGGCTCGCGCTCCTGATCGGCGGCGAGGAGGGCGTCGGCGGTGGCGGCGGCCTCCGCTGCCAACGTTTCGTGCTGCGCCAGCAGGGTGGCGCGCTCGCGGTCCACCTGCCCCAGCCGCTCGCCGCGCAGGGCCAACTCCTCGCCCAGCGCCCGCTGCTGCGCGCGCAG
>JASGGF010000092.1:0-14302 GCA_047605145.1 Thermomicrobiales bacterium
ACCGCAAGCTGCAGCGCGAGGCGGCGGCCTACGAGGCGCGGCAGGACCCGGCGCTGGCGGCGGAGCGGCGGCGGCAGTGGAAGCTGATCACGAAATCGGTGCGGAACGCCAGCAAGGTGACGGGCAAGCCGCTGTATTGAGGCGCCGGGCGCGGGGGAAGCGCGGCAATGGGCCGCGCTTCTCTGGGCTACTTGAGAAACTTCGAGAGTGGCAAGGAGAAGCCGGGAAGGATATCGCCGCCATCGAGAGAATCTTCCGTCCCGATGGTGACGGGCGCGGCGTCTTGCTGATAGATCGTTGCTGTGCGGTTTCGCGGGTCGATCAGCCAGACAAGCGGGACACCGGCATCCAGATACATGGCAGCCTTGGCGCGTGCGTCAGACCGGCGGTCAGTTGGCGAGAGGACTTCGACGGCGAGATCCGGGGGGAGCGGAATGAAGGTGTCCGGAATCTCCTGTAGGCGGGAAATCGATACAAATGCGGCATCTGGTGAGCGCACGGTGGCACGGTCAGGGAAGAGAACAAAGCCAATATCAGCACCGAAGACGTAACCAATGGGGTGTTCATCAACGTAAATGTTCAGGTAATGGGCGATTCGGCTGCCAATAAACGACGAAGAACCAGCAGCTGGATTCACGGCAGTCGGTTCTCCATCGATCAACTCCCATAGACCCTCACGATTGCGGGCTTCGAACTCGGCGATGGTTTCGAGACGGGTAGCGACCATGATGTGGGGCCTTTCGCTCAGGCGAACAGGGTTGCGAGGGGCAGGGTAAAGCCGGGAAGGATGTCTTCGCCATCCAACACGCCGTGTTCGTCGATGCTGACCGGGACGGTGGCCTGCCGGAAGATGAGCGCGGTACGCCGGATCGGGTCGATGAGCCAGACAAGCGGGACGCCCGCTTCGAGGTACATGGCGGCCTTGGCGAGGGCGTCCGCAAGGCGGTCTGGCGGCGAGAGGACCTCGACGGCGAGATCGGGTGGTATAGGGATGAATGATTGGGTCAGGGCCGGGAATCGCTCAAATCGCACGAAGGAGACATCGGGGGCGACGACCGTTTCCCGGCCGGGGAAGATGACGTAGCCGGTATCCGGCAGGAAGGCCCGGCCCAAGGCGTGCTGGTTGACGTGGCCGTACAAGTGTCCAAAAAGCTCACCGGCGATCCACGATGATTCGTAGGTTGAAAGGGGTTTCTCGACAGGCTCCCCGTCGATCAGCTCCCAGAGACCATCCCGGTTCCGGGCTGCAAACTCGGCGATGGTCTCGCGGCGGGTGGCGACCATGGGGAAGCAGCCTTTCGCTTACGCCTCGGGGGAGGGGCCGATGAGGTCGTCGACGGTCATGGCGAAGCCGGGCAGGATGGGGTCGGCGGCGATGGTTTCGTCGCCGGCGAGGCGGCGTGGGGGCTGATCGGGCAGGAACAGGGTGATGGTGCGGGGGGAGGGTTCGACGAGCCACAGCATGGGCACGCCGGCCCGCTGGTAGAGCGCGATCTTGCGCAGCGCGTCGGTCATGCGGTCGCTGGGGGACATCACCTCGACGACCAGATCGGGCGCGAGGCGGGGAAAGCTGTCCTGCTCCTCGGCCTTGGGCACGCGGTGCTTTGCCACAAAGCTGACGTCGGGCGCGAGCAAAGTGCTCTCATCCGCGAAGATGACAAAGCCCGCGTCAGGGCCGAGGACATCACCCAACTGGTGATCGTCGGCATAGATGCTTAAGAGGCCCACGATTCGCGCTGAAACCCGGGCCGATCGATAGCTGGTGGCATTCATGGGAACGATCTCCCCGTCGATGATCTCCCAACGGCCTTCGGGTGGGTTGCGCTCGATCTCCGCGATGGTGACCCGGTGTGCCGTGACCATGGCGCTCCCTCGTGGATGCAAGCGGGGGAAGCGTGGCGCGATGCCCTGCTTCCCCCGTCCGGTAACGTTGCGATGCGTGCCAGCCAGCGAGTGGCCGGGCTTTCAGCCTACCACGGCGCCTAGTCGGCGGCGGCGGCGACTGGCTCCGGAGCCTTGGCCGCGGCGTGCTCCGGCAGCCAGCGCAGATTCAGGCTGCGGTTGGCGCCGACTTCGTCGAGGCGGCCGTACTCCGTGTTGTGCGGCGCGTGCTGCACGATCTCCGGGGTCTCGGCGGCCTCCTGCGCGATCTGGCGCATGACGCCGATGAAGTGATCGAGCGATTCCTTCGACTCCGTCTCGGTCGGCTCGATCATCAGCGCTTCCGGCACCACCAGCGGGAAATAGACCGTGGGCGGGTGGATGCCGAAATCCAGAATGCGCTTGGCGATATCCAGCGCGCGCACGCCCTGCGCCTTCTGCCGCGTGGCGGAGAAGACCGTTTCGTGCATGCAGGTGCGCTCGCCGTAGGGCAGGTCGTACAGATCCTTCAGGCTGGCGCGGATGTAGTTCGCGGCGAGAACGGCGTCCTCGCTGACCAACTTCAGGCCCTCCGCGCCGTGCATGCGGATGTAGGTGTAGGCGCGCACGAACATGCCGAAGTTGCCGTGGAAGGAATGCACCCGGCCGATGCTGTGCTCCGGCTGGAAGAACTCGTAGCGATCCTCGCCGTCCTCTTCCACACGGCGCACGCGCGGCCCGGGCAGGAACTCCTCCAGCCCCTTCCGCACGCCGACGGAACCGGCGCCCGGCCCACCGCCGCCGTGCGGGGTAGAGAAGGTCTTGTGCAGGTTGAAGTGCATGACATCGATGCCCAGATCGCCGGGGCGGGCCATGCCGAGGATGGCGTTGAAGTTGGCGCCATCGTTGTAGACGAGGCCGCCGGCCTCGTGGACGGCGTCGATGACCTCCTGGATATGCTCGTCCCAGAGGCCGAGGGTATTCGGGTTGGTGATCATCAGGCCGGCGGTGTCCGGGCCAACGGCGGCGCGCAGCGCCTCGATGTCGACATTGCCGCGCGCATCCGAGGGGATGGTGACGACCTGAAAGCCGGCCATCACCGCGGTGGCGGGGTTGGTGCCGTGGGCGCTGTCCGGCACCAGAATCTTGGTGCGGGCGGTGTCGCCGTTGGCCGCGTGCCACGCGCGGATGGTGAGGCAGCCGGTCAGCTCGCCCTGCGCGCCCGCGACGGGTTGCAGCGCGACCTGATGGAAGCCGGAGATCTCAGCCAGCATCTCCTGCAGTTCCCACATCAGCTGTAGGGCGCCCTGCACGGTGCTGGGATCCTGCAGCGGGTGGATGTCGGCGAAGCCGGGGAGGCGCGCCACCACTTCGTTGATCTTCGGGTTGTACTTCATGGTGCAGGAACCGAGCGGGTACATCCCGATGTCAATGGCGTGGTTCTTGTGCGAGAGGCGCGTGAAGTGGCGGATGACATCGATCTCGCTCACTTCGGGCCACTCAAGGGTTTCGCGCCGCAGGTGGGCGGGCAACTCGGCCGTTTCCGGCACGTCTGGCTTGGGCATGCGCACGCCGCGCCGGCCCGGCTTGCTGAGCTCGTAGATCAGCGGCTCGACCGCCATGTTGGTTGGACCCCTTGGAGAACTGGCCGCACCGGGCCGGAAAACAGGACGCAAACGCCCCGATGGTAGCACGCTCCGGCGCCCGTTTTGCCCTGTTCCGTGACAGACGGCACAGCGCTGGTTTGGGCGCCACCCCGGCGCCAACTCTCCGCGCTCAACCGTCGGGGTGGCGAGGCGAAGAGTGGGCGCCGTGACCTTGGAGTTGGGGGTGGTCGATCCCTCCTGCGTCGGGATGACAGCGGGGTGGGGTGGGTTCGCGGTGGGAGCCGGAAAGACGGCGTTACTTTACCGTCAGGACACCTTCCATACCGGCGGAGCGGTGGCCGGGCAGGTTGCAGTAGAAGTCGTAGGTTCCGGCGGGGGCGTTCACCACCACGTCGGTCGTCTCGCCAACCGGCAGGTTCGTGCTGATCGCCAGATTGTCGATGCTGAAGTTGTGCGGAATCTGCGCGACGTTCGTGATCTTGAAGGTGACGGCGGTGTTGGCCGGGATGGTGACATCCTTCGGCTTGAAGTAGAAGTTGCCGGCCTCCATGGTGACCGTGTTGGCGGCGTCTGTGGCGGGCGGTGTGCCAGCGGCCTCGGTGGGGGCGGCTTCGTGGGTGGGCTCCGCCTCGTGCGTGGCCGGGGCTTCCGTTGCGGCGGCCTCGGGCGCCGGGGTCGTGTCGCTGGCGGTCACCTTCACCGGGTTGTCGTCGCGGCCGCCGGCGGTGGCCGCCACCTTGCGCACGTCGTGCGGGCCCTTCGCGGAGACGTCGATGCGCAGGATGTAGCCCTCCGGGTCGATGGAGCCCATGGCGGCGGCGGCGACATACAGCCCGCCATCCGGCCCGAAGGCGAGGGCGATGGGGTAGTTGATGTCGGTGGCGACGACCTCCAGCGAGTCCTTGCCGGTCTGCCGCACGATGCGCCCGGTTTCCGGGGTCATGTAGGGCGGGGTGGCGGTGTTGCCGGTGGCCATTTCGGCGGCGTAGAGCGTGCCATCCGGCGCGGTGGCGACGGCGGTGACGACGGTGAGGCCCGTCCAGACTTCGGTGACCTTGCCGTCGGGAGCCACTTCCATCACCCGGGCGGAGCCATCGGTGTACGGGGCGGGGGTTAGATCGCCAACGTAGATGCCGCCCTTCGGCGCGAGCGAGGGGCCGGTGGGGAGAGGGTGGTTGGTGGAGAGATCGGCGATGCGCGCGATCTGCCCATCCAGCGAGACCTTCAGCACCTGCCCGTTGTTGCTTTCCACCACCCACAGGTCATCGCCGACGGAAACCATGCCGAAGACTTCGCCGCCGGGGTTGTAATCGGCCGGCTTGAACTCCGTGGGGTTCGCCGAGATCCACGCGGCGGTATCGGCGATGAGCGTGAGCGACTCGTCGTCGTTGACGCGGTAGACACCGTCGGGATCGGGCGAGTTGCGCAGGACGTCCATGGCGTTGGTGTCTTGCAGCACGTACAGCGCGTCCCCGAGCACGGCGACGGCAGTGGGACCGAGGGTGCGCTCGTTGGAGACGGTGGTGGAGGGAAGATTGCGGCTGATGGTGACGGGGTTGCCATCCTCGCCAATGCGGGCGACGACGCCGGAGTAGCCGGTGGTGGCGAAGGCGCCCTCGTCGTCTGGCCCGAGCACGTCCGCGCCGCCGCTACCGGCGAGCGAGACGTAGAGCGCGCCGGTGCTATCCCACGTGAAGCCGCGTGGGTTGGTGAGGCGGTGGGCCACGAGGGTGACAGGCCCGGCGTCTGCGGCGGGCGGGGTTGCGTCGTCTGCGGCGGCGGCTTGTCCGGCTGCCCAACGGCCCACGCCGAGGGCGGCGGCGAGGCCGAGGCTGCCGCGTAGGGCGGCGCGGCGGGTGCGGCGGGCGGCGGAGAGGTGCATCAGGGCAGGGACGAAGGGATCGCTTTCCACGGGCTCCTCCTCTGGAATGGCGCTGCGTCGTCGGTGTGTGTGGTCCGGCGGACAGCCGAATACGCGGATCAGTGCAGCCGGGCGGCGGTATCGTAGGCGACAGCGTGGCGCGGGCGCACCCAGCGCGGACTCGTCGGAAGATACGACGATAGTAACGTCATGGAGACGACATATCCCCTAAGCTTCGGACGCGGGAGGGAGCGCCGTGGGGGTGGGGCGGTCAGTCTGGCACGTCCACGACGATGTGGCGCTGTTCGATGCTCACCGGGTAGGTCTCGGCGACATAGGGGCCCTTCTCCAACTCTGCCTCCGCAATGCTCGTCGGCGCGAGTTCGGCCGCGGGGGCGGCGGGCTCCAGCGAGACGTCGTAGCGGCGCACGCGGACGCGCGCGGGGTCGAACCACGATTGCCCGGTGCGGATATCGAACTCCCAGCCGTGCCACGGGCAGCGCAGGAACTCGCCGGGGCGGGTCAGGCGGTAGTCACCGGGGCCGGTGGAGGCCATGAAGCCGCTGACTGGGCCGTGGCACAGGGGGCCGCCCTGGTGCGGGCAACGATTGCGCAGGGCGAAGAACTCGCCGCCGACGTTGAACACGCCGATGGAGCGCCCGGCGATCTCGACGATCAGGCGCTCGCCCGGCGGGATGGCGTCAACTGGCGCGACGATGTGTTTGCCCATAGCGTTCAATCCTTGCCATCGCCCGCGTATTCCCGAGTCGTGTGTGGCGCAAGGCGGTTAGCGATGCGATGCCGCCAACTACCACGGGTGTGTCCTGAGCTTGTCGAAGGACCTCGTTGCCGGCCGCGTCGCTTCGCGTTCCTGCGCCGGGTTCCCCGATGCGAAGCCTGCCTCCGCGAAGGCTTCCGTGCGGTGTGCAGCGTTGCGGTTTTCGCGGCCGGGGCAGCGCGCCAGCGTGCGTTGCAGCGCGACCGGCAGCGAGGTCCTTCAACAAGCTCAGGACATCACCTGTGTGCGGCGGCATTGTCATGCCGCCCGACCCGGCGAGGCAGCGCTTCGATGGCGCCTTTGTGAGGCGTCGTCGTCGTCCTTTCGCCTCCCGCGCCAGTCTTCCTGTGCGGGCACGTCAGATGCCGTACAGCCGGCGGGCGTTGCCGGCCATGAACTGCGCTTCCAGATCGGGCGGCAGGCGGACGGGGAAGGCGGAATCGGGCGCGTCGAAATCCCAGTGCGGGTAGTCGGTGGCGAACATGATGTGATCGTTCATGTCCAGTTGCTGCAGGAGTTGGGTGAAGTCGCCGCGCCGGGGCGGCTCTTCCATCGGCTGCGTGGTCAGCCAGATGTGCTGGCGCACGTACTCGGAGGGCGGCCGGCGGACGTGCGGCGCCTCGGCGCGCAACTGCTCCCACGCGCGGTCCATCCGCCACATGAACGCTGGCAGCCACGCGATGCCGCCCTCGACGATGACCAGCCGCAGCTCCGGGTAGCGTTCGAAGACGCCCTCGAAGATGAGGCTGGCGAGGTGCGCCTGAAAGGTCTGCGGCATGCCGACGTGGTCTTCCAGGTAGAAGGCGGGCCAGCCGGAGCCGGTGATGGCGTGGCCGCCGACGCCGCCGAAGTGGACGGCGACGGGCAGGCCGTGCCGCTGGGCCGCCTCGTACATCGGCCAGTACTTGCGCTTCCCCAGCGGCTCGCTGGTGCGCGCCAGCAGCAGCGCCTGCACGAAGCGGGAATCGCCGGCGCGGCGGGTGATCTCGGCGGCGGCGAACTCGCCATCCTCGGCGGCCACGATGATGGAGGCGCGCAGGCGCGGCTCCGGCTCCAGCCACTCGGCGATCTGCCAGTCGTTGATGGCAGTGGCGATAGCGGCGCCGTACGCGCTGTGCAATTGGGTGGGGCAGTTCTCGTCGATGATCGGGTTCAGAATGCCAATCTCGATCCCCCACGCATCGAGCAGTTGCTCGCGCAGAAAGGGGAGATCGGCGCCGGGTGGGCGGCCGTTCGGCGGCCACGCGTCGGTGCGGGCGGCGGCGGGGCTGACGCGCGGGTAGTAGGCGCCGGTGTAGCGGTAGTTGCGGGTTCCGAACTGGCGGTAGTAGTCGCGCCACTCTGGCGGCATGTAGGGCAGCAGCGCGGCCTCGGAGGGCGCCGTGTTGTGGATATCGGCGTCGATGACAGCGGGCTTGACGCGGGCGCGCTGGACTTCTCTGGTGGCGGTAGCGGCCATGGCGGTTCCTCTCTATGAAGCCGGCAGGCGGTAGAACGCCGCCGCGTTGTCGCGCCGGATGCGCTGTGCTGCCTCCGGTGGCAGGTGGGCCAGAAACGCGGTGGGTGAGATCGGCGCGTGGTGATGCGGGAAATCGGAGGCGAACATCAGCATGTGCGCGGCGTCGAGTTGGTCGAGGATGGCCGGGATCTCGTTCGCGTTGGCGGGGAGATCGAGCGGCTGGGTGGTGAGGCGGATGTGCTCGCGGATGTACTCCGAGGGCAGGCGGCGCACCCACGGCACCTCGCGGCGCAGCCCTTTCCACTCCTTGTCGAGCCGCCACATGAGGGATGGCAGCCACGTCACGCCGCTCTCGATGAGGGCCACGCGCAGGGCGGGGTAGCGGTCGAAGACGCCGCCGGTGATCAGGCTGATGACCTGCGACTGGAAGATGTGCGAGGCGCCCACGTATTCCTCGATGTAAAAGGACGGCCAGCCGACCGCTGTGGGGGGACTGCCGGGGTTGCCGCCGAAGTGGATGCCGATGGCCAGATCGTGCCGCAGCGCCGCCTCGTAGACGGGGTAGTAGCGGCGGTTGCCGTACAGCGCCTCGGCGTGGACCGGCAGCAGGACTTGCACAAAGGCGGGATCTGCGCCCACGCGGTCGATTTCCGCCGCCGCCAGCTCCGGGTCCTGAATGGGCACGACGATGGAGCCGCGCAGGCGCGGCTCCGGGCGCAGCCAGTCCTCAAGGAGCCAGTCGTTGACGGCGCTAGCGAGCGCCGCGGCGGCGAACGGATTGCGCACGCTGTCGATGGCGTAGGCGCAGGTGAGGATGCCGCAGGCGGTGTGGCACGGCGCCAGCGCGTGCTCCCGCACGGCGTCGAGGCCGAGGGGGGCGCCGCGCAGATCGGGCCGCAGCGAGGTTTCGGCGCCGGGCGGGTATGAGGTGTCGATGGGGCCTTTGAACGAGGTTTCCGCGATATACGATCGCCAGTGCTCGGCGAGGTACGGAAAGAGGACATCGACGCGCGGCACATCGACGTGGATGTCGCAATCGATGGTTCCGTGCGGCTCCGGTTCGGTCATGGGGGATCGACGCTCCTTTGCGTGCCCCTACTGTACCGCTCTTGCCCGGCTTCGGTTGCGCGCCGAAGTGGGCCGAGCACGCGGCGCGCTCCCCCCACTGGCAATGTGACGCCGGGGCGCGTGGGCGGCATCGGGCTGAAGCGGCGCTACTCAAGCACGGCGGTGGCTTCGATCTCGATGAGGAAGCCCGGCGCGAAGAGCGAGACGACCTCAATCAGCGAGGCAGGCGCTGGGACGAACCCGATTTCCCCGGCGACCTGCATGACGCCGGCCATGAACTCGCCCATCTTCTCGGGCTGCCAATCCACCACGTAGACGTTGAGCGGCGCCACGTCGGCGACCGTGGCGCCGCCGGCAGCGAGACCGGTGGCGACATTGCGCAGCACCTGCGCCACCTGCCCGGCGAGGTCGCCCGGGGCGACGAGTTGGCCCGTCGCATCGGTGTCGACCTGCCCGGCGACATGCTCCTCACAGGAGCCAGTGGAGACCGCGACCTGCTGGTATGCGTCGGTCTTCGCGAGGCCGTCGGGGTCAAGGTCCATCGCGGGCACGGTGAAGTTCTCCGGTCTGCACGAGCCCGGAACAGGCAATGGCGATCACGTTGTCGTGGATTCTGCGGCGCAGTGTACCGGGCTCGTGACTCAGATACAGCGGGGCCGCCGCCGGACCTTGGGCGTGGGCGCATGAGTACGCGCCATTGAGTACGCCCCCGGCGCCAAACGAGTGGCGGCGTGGCTTCTCCGGCGAGGGCGCTCCCGGTACTGTCGAGGGGCGGCGGGGCGTGCTGCTTTCGTTGCGGCCGTTCGGCTAAGGGGAAATTGCCATGCACGGGGATGTCGCCGGCCTCGTCGATATCGGCGGGCGCGAGGTCTATCTGGAGCAGCGCGGGGTGGGCGCGCCCACGGTGGTGCTGATGGCCGGCGGCCGCTCTTCCGCCCGCTACTGGAGCGACGACCTGCGTCACCCGGAAGCGCCCCGGCGGATGGTGCTGGAGGGGGTGGCGGCATTCACCCACGTCCTCGCCTACGACCGCCCGGGGACCTACGCGGAGATCGGCGGGGAGATGCTGGCCAGCCGCAGCGACCCTGTGGCGCAGCCCCGCACTGCGCCGGAACTGGTGGCGGAACTGCACGCGCTGCTGGGCGCGGCGGAGATCCCGGGGCCGTACGTGCTGGCGGGGCACTCCTTCGGCGGGTTCTGCGCCCGGCTGTACGCCGCGACCTACCCCGGCGAGGTGGCCGGGCTGGTGCTGATCGACGCCTACTCCGAACTGCTGGAGGACGCGATGCCGCCGGAGCAGTGGCGGGCGCTGGTGCAGATCAATCAGGAACTCGGCTCCGACGTGATCCACCCGATTCCGGGCTACGGCGACGCCGAGACGACCGGCTACGGCAAGAACAACGCGGTGGTGCGGGCGGCGGTAGCCGCCTCGCCGCTGCCGCCCATGCCGCTGGCGGTGCTGGCGCACGGCCAGCCGTTCCAGCAGGCGGCTGCGGCGCCGGGGTTCGCGCCCGGCGAGCTGGAGGGGTACCTGCTGGCGGCGAACCGGGCGCAGGCGGCGCTGGCCCCGCAGGCGCGCTTCAGCGTGGCGGCGGAAAGCGGCCACGATATCCATCAGGACCAGCCGGAGCTGGTGATCGAGGCGATCCGGCAGGTGGTGGCGGGGGTGCGCAACCCGGCGACGTGGGCGGCGCTGACCGCCTGCTGCGCGGCGTGACTCGCTGGCGTGTCAGTGGTCGCTTTCGGCGGCGGCCAGCTTGTCGCTGACATCCTCGGTGAGATCTGCCTCCAGAAACTCCGGTGTTTCCGGGATGGTGAGGCGAACATCCGCCAGTTCGGCTAGCTGCGCCTGCAGGTCTGCGCCGGCGAGGTCCAGCACGTGGCCGCCGTGCTGGTGGCCGGCGGTGAGCGCGTGCAGGTGCCAGCCGGCGACGTTGATGGTGCGGGCGTAGGCGGGGGTCCAGAAGCTCACGAGGGTAGCGTCCACATCGGTGAAGGTGAACTCGGACTGATGGGCGGCGGCCTCCACGAGGGTGACGCCCTCCGGCTGGCGGGCGATGGAGCGCGCCTTGATGCGGGCGAAATGGCCCGTGATGCGCACGGCGTAGAACAGGTTGTCGCTGGCGCGGCGCGCATCGAGCTGGGCGGTGAGATCGGCGAATGACGCCGCCTGCGCCAGCGAGAATTGCGGCGTTTCCGGAAACTCGGTGATGACTGCGAAGGGCGCGAGGGCGCTATCCGGGGCGGTGGTGATGGCGCCAGTGTGATCGGCGCGGTAGACCACGCCGTCCAGCACGATCATCTCGCCATCGAGGCCATCGAACGTGCCGAGGCCGAAATCGCCGTGCTCCTTCAGGGTGAGGACGGACACGGCGCCATCGAAGACGCCTTCGGTGAGGGCGGTGGTGTTGCTGACCTGAAAGAGGGTCGGGTGCTCCGTTTCGAGGGCGTCCGCCAACGCGGCGAGGGCGATGGCCTCGGGCGTTTCGCCGGTACGCGCGGCCCGCTCGTGGAGCGCGGCGTGGAGGACATCGGGGAGGGCGAGGGTGAGCGAGGTGGTGGATGGCATCAGGCGGCGCCTTTCGCGAGCGAGGCTGAACTGGGGGAAGTGTGCCCGATGCGCGGGTGATGGCGCAGAGTGACACGCGATGTCCGATGACACGCGCGATTTCACTCTGCGGTGTCTTTTCAGAGGAGCCCCCAGTGAATTCCTGAGCCCGCCGGCGAAGGATCTCGGCCCAGCCTCGAACCTGCGACGGTTGCCGGCGCAACGCCGCTCCACCGCCGGGACCGGGGTCACCGCGCGGATGCCATGCTGCTCGCGATAAGGCTGGGCCGGTGGGTCGCTATTGGCGCGGGAGTGGGCCGAGATCCTTCGCCTGCGGGCTCAGGACTTCACGGAGAGGGACCACGCGTGGTGTGCGCTGTCAGCCCGCTGCGCGGGGGCGCCACGCCCCCGCGCAGGGTGAGGCCGCGATCCAGGTCAGGACGCCGGCGTCGCGACGGGCGTGGCCGCTGGCGAGGCGGCGGGCAGAGTGATCCGGAACTTGATCAGCCGCTGATCGCCGTTGAGCAGGTCGCCGCGGGCGTAGTCGCTGACATACAGGTAGCCCCGGCCGCCGGAGGTCACCATAGCCGTGCCGCCGCCTTCGGCGCCGAAGCGGGGGATGCCCGCTTCCTCGCCGGTGAACTGGGCGATGAAGGCGCTGTCCGGCGCGAAGACCTGGATGCGCTGGTTGCCGTTGTCCGCCACGAAGATGTTGCCGTGCTCATCCAGCGCCACGCTGGTCGGCCCCTTGAACTGCCCCGGCCCGCTCCCGGCCGCCGTGCCGCCAATGGCCTGCAGCAGTGAGCCATCGGGCGCGAGTTTGACGACGCGGTTTTCGTTCCACTCGGCGATCCACAGATTCCCCGCGCCGTCCAACACCGCGTAGGCAGGGTCGAACGTGGCCGGGTTCATGCCGGAGCCGAGGGTGAAGTCGCCGAGGAACGTGCCATCGGGGGAGAAGCGGCGGGCGGCGCTCTGGTTGAAGATGAAGTCGAAGACCAGCAGGTCGCCGTTCGCCAGCCGGGTCAGTACAACAGGCGCAGAGTGAAAGTCATCGCCATCCGCGAGCGTGCTCCACGAGTCAAGCAGGGCGCCGGAGGGATCGAGCACCTTGATGCGGTCATTGCCGCCGTCGGTGACGTAGGCCGTGCCATCCGGAGCGAAGGCGATGCCGCAGCCGTCCCACTCGCCGCCGGTGGGCGTGGTAATCACCCAGTTCCACTCGCCGGGGCCGCTGCCGAGGCCGCCGGTCACATGGGCGAGTTCATTGCCGTCGCGGTCGAGGATCTGGATAGAGCCATCCTCCAGATTACAGGTCCAGAGGCGGCCAAAGGGATCGACGGCGATGGAGGAGAGGCCACCGGCAAACGTTCCGTCCGCGTTGGAGAGGGTCCACTCCTGTGTCAGGGTGGCGGTGGCTGCCGAGGCGGCGGTTGGCGTGCCAGCGGTGGGAGCGGCGGCGGGTTCCGGCGCAGGAGGCGTGGCGCCAGCGGCGGTCATCACCGCCGGGGTGGCGCCGGCGGGGAGATCGCCGGCGGAGCCGATGGCGTAGACGTTGCCGATCTCGGTGCCGATGTAGAGACGGCTTTCGACGACGACCGGGCCGAAGAGCATCTGGCCGTCGAGGGGCAGTTGCCAATGGAGATCGCCGGTGGTGGCGTCCAGCGCGACGAGGAGGCCGTTTCCGTCCTCACTGGCTCCGGCGTAGACCACACCATCGACGATCGTGGGGGCGCTGGCCATGGCATAACCTGCGGTAGAGGCGTAGGTCCAGCGGACATCACCGGTGGCGACATCGAGCGCGCGCAGGGTTCCGTCGTCGCTGGGGAGGAACACGAGGTCTTCGGCAGCGCCAGCTGCCCGGAAGTTCTCGCTGTCGACACCGTCGAGCCGCCAACGCTCGGCGCCGGTCTGGAGATCGAGCGCGACGAAGGTGTTCTGGCTGCTGCCGAACGTGCCGACGTACACCACGCCATCCGCGATGGCGGGCGTCTGGATGGTGGCGTTGTCATCACCCAGCGCGTAGCTCCAGCGCGTCTGGCCGGTGGCCGGGTCAAGGCCGTACACGTGGTGGTCTTCACTGCCGGCCACAAGGACGCCATCCGCCAGCGCGGCGGAGCGGGAGGCGGGTGCGGCGACTGATGCGGCCCAGCGCTGCGCGCCGGTGCGGGCGTCTCGCGCAATGAGGAGGTTGGCCTCGCCGGGGTAGTAGACGGTATCGCCCACGACCAGCGGGGTCCAGTACTGGTTGCCGGTGGCGGCGCGCCAGAGCTCCTGCCCGGTGGCGAGGTCGCGGGCGGCCAATTCTGCATTGGGGGAGACGAAGTACAGCACGCCGTCGCTGACGGAGGGCATGGCGAGCCCGGCTTCGGCTTGCCAGCGTACGTCGCCGGTGGCGGCATCGAGCGCGTAAAGCGCGCCGTTGTCCGCCGGGACATAGAGGACACCGGCGGCGAGGGCGGCGGCGAACGAGGTGTCGGCCGCATCGGTGTGGAAGCGCCAGAGGATGGCGGGTGGCCCGGTGATGCCGGGGCCGGGCATGGCGCCGGTGCGGGCCGGGTCGCCGCGGTACAGCGGCCACGCGCCGGGGTTCGCCGGGGCCGGGGTGGCGACGGCAGGCTGGATGGCGGGCTGCTGTTGCTGGCCCTGCCGGAACACAGTGAAGAAGGCGCCGAGCAGGGCGACGATGAGCAGCAGGATGAGCGCCGGTTGCCACGCGGCCCATGCCGGGCGCTGGCGGGCGGGGGCGTGGCCGGGCGAGAAGCCGGGCCGGGCCGGTGGCGCGGCTGGCGGCGCGGTGTGGCCGTTGGCGGGCGTGGTGATGGTCAAGGGGAGGGGAGCAGTGGTGGCGTGCATGAGCATCTCCCGCAGGTGGTCTCCGTAGGCCGGGTTTGGCTCCACGCCGGGGTTGGCGTGCAGCCGCTGAATCTCGGCGGCGATGGTGGGATCGAGATCCCCGGGGGTGGCCGGCCCACCCCGGGCGACGTCGTCCCAGAAGCGCCGCATGGTGTCGAGGAAGCGGAGATCATCCATAATCAGCCGCCTCCCTTCTCGTTGGATACGACTGGCGCGCTCGTGGCCATGAGCGCGCGCAGGCGGAGCAACGCGCGGTGATGGAGGC
>JASGGF010000093.1:0-14233 GCA_047605145.1 Thermomicrobiales bacterium
GTCACGATGCGGCCCTCCGGCGAGACCTCGCGGCGGTTGACCGCCACCCGGCTCTCGCCGGCGCCCGCCTTCACCCGCGCCGGGCGCAGCTCCCGCAGCGCCGCCCGCGCGGCGCTCGCCGCCAGTTCCGGCAGCAGCGCGTAATAGCCCTCCAGCGCCGCCTGCCCCTGCCGCGTCCAGTTCCAGACGCTGGGCGGCGGCCCGGCGTGGTTGTGCGTCACGCTCACGCGCACGGCCTCGCGCGGGATGCCCAGCTCCTCGCCCACCCGCGCGCGGATGGCGTCGCTCTCCGCCTGCGTGACGATCACGATGTCGAGGTCAACCCACGCCGCCATGGTGGCGCCGTCGTCCACCACCAGCGCGGTGGCCCACAGGTCGCTCTCGACGCCATCGGGCAGCACGTGCACCTGCGCGCCCCAGCTGGCGTGCGGCGCCGTCAGCGGCGGCGTGATGCCCACCCGGCCCACGCCGGCGCGAAACGTGTTCTCGGTCATTGGTGTCCTTTCCCCCATCGAGTGTCTACGAAGCCCTCACCCCAACCCCTCTCCCGATGCGCGGGAGAGGGGCTTTTGCTCTGGGCGCCGGGGCGATGTTGACGTGGTAACGCCAGAAGCTCACTTCGACGCCGCCAACCGGCTCCCCTCTCCCGCGCATCGGGAGAGGGGCTGGGGGTGAGGGCTTCCCCGGAGGGCGTGCTCGCCCCCGCCCCCCATCAGTTCATCCGCAGCCGGGGATCGAGCACATCCCGAAGCCCATCGCCGAGAAAGTTGAAGCCCAGCACCACGATCATGATCGCCAGCCCGGGAAAGATCGCCATCCACGGCGAGATCTCCATGTAGGTGCGCGCCAGATTCAGCATCCCGCCCCACGCCGGTTCCGGCGGCTGCGTGCCCAGCCCCAAGAAGCTGAGGGCCGCCTCACTCAGGATCGCGCTGGAGAGGTACACACTGGTCATCACGATCAGCGGGGCCACGATGTTCGGCAGCACGTAGCGCTGCACCAGCCGCGGGTTCGTGGCCCCCGCCACCCGCCCCGCCTCCACGTACGGCTCGCTCATCACCGTCAGCACGGAGCCGCGGATCACCCGCGCGAAGGCCGGCGCGTACACCAGCCCGATGGCGATCATCGCGTTGGTGCGGCTGGCGCCCAGCAGCCCGGCGATGACGATGGCCAGCACCAGCCCCGGAAAGGCGAACATGATGTCGACGCCGCGCATCAGCCACGAGTCCAGCCGCCCGCCGAAGAACCCGGCGGCCACGCCCAGCAACGCCCCCACCAGCAGGGCGATGACGACCGAGATGATCCCGACCTGCAACGAGACCCGCGCGCCGTAGACGATGCGCGAGAAGGTGTCGCGGCCCAGTTCGTCCGTGCCCATCAGGTGCTCGCGGCTGGGCGGCAGCAGGCGCATCGCCAGCTGCGCGTCCGGGTCGTACGGCGCGATCAGCGGCGCCGCGATGGCGACGACGATGGTGAGCAGCACCACCGCCGCCCCCACGATGCCGATGGGGTTGCGCCAGCGCGGCGGCACGTACCACCACGGGCGTGGCGGCGGCGCCGGCCGGCCCAGTGTGGACATGGTTGCGGCGGCAGATGCGGCGTCGCTCATCCCTGTTTGATCCTCGGGTCGAGATAGGCGTACAGCAGATCGACGCCGAGGTTGATCAGCACGAACGCCGTCGCCAGAAAGAGCGTCGCCGCCTGCACCAGCGGGTAGTCGCGGTTGAAGATCGCCTGCAGCAGGGTGTACCCCACGCCGTTGAGCCCGAAGATGATCTCGATGATGGCCGAGGCGCCCATCAGCGTGCCCAGCTGGAAGCCGACCACCGTGATCACCGGGATCAGCGCGTTGCGCAGCGCGTGCCGTGACACCACCACCTTATTGCGCAGCCCCTTGGCGCGCGCGGTGCGCACGTAGTCCTGCCCCAGCACCTCCAGCATGGTGGTGCGGGTCATCCGCATCTCGATCGCCATCAGTTGGATTGCCAGCGCCAGCGCCGGCAGAATCATCTGCTGCAAATTGCCGAAGGGGTCATCCAGCGGGGAGATATAGCGCGTCTTCGGCACCCAGCCAAACACCTTGGAGGTAAACAGCAGGGCCAGCGTGGCGATCCAGAAGCTGGGCAGCGACAGCCCGATCAGGCCGCCGATGCGCGCCGCAAAATCGACCGGCGTGTCGCGGCGCACCGCCGAGATCACGCCCAGCGGAATCGCCACCGCCGTCGCGATGAGCGTCGCCAGCACGGCAAGCTGCACGGTAATCGGCAGGCTGGCCAGCAGCAGATCGCGCACCGGCTTACCGGAGCGCAGGGATGTCCCCAGATCACCCCGGAACAGCCCCCCCAGCCAGTTGAGGTACTGCACTGGCAAGGAGGCGTTCAGGCCCATCGCCTCCCGCAGCTTTTCCCGGGCGGCGGAATCGACCGTCGGGTCAGACCCGGCGATGATATCGACGATGTCGCCGGGCAGCAGGCGCAACATCAGGAACACCAGCAGGCTCATCCCGAGCAGTGTCGGGATCAGCAGCAGGATTCGGCTGAGCGTGTATTTCGCCAACAGGCAGTGCTCCGTGACGCCGAACGGCCCTCACCTCCAGCCCCTCTCCCGATGCGCGGGAGAGGGGAGCCGGTTGGCGGCGTTGGGGTCTGTATCTTTCGCAACCATGCCGAATCTGGCGCGATCTTCCGGGGCAGAAGCCCCTCTCCCGCGCATCGGGAGAGGGGTTGGGGTGAGGGCCATCTCCGGGGTGCGAGCCCTCCGTTTGGGTGAGGGTTCTACGCCCCCGTCTACTCCGTCACGCAGGCCGTGCGCAGGCCCGGGTTGAAGTCGGTGTAGGAGACGTACATGCCGTCAACCCGCCCAGTGACCGCCTGATACTTGTACGGCTGAACCGTGTACAGGTTTGGCGACTCTTCGGTGATGATCTCCTGAATGCGCTGGTACGCCGCGCGCCGCGCCTCGACATCCGCCGTGGCCAGCGCCTCGTCGTAGAGCTTGTCGATCTCCTCGTTCTGCCAGCCATCCCCGAACCACGCCTGATTCAGGGTGGTGCCGTTACGGAAATCGACGACGTAGCCGCTGGGGTCGCCGCGCATGCCGCGCCCGGTGGAGGCCCACTGGAAATTGCCGTCGCCGATGTTCGTGGCGAAGGTGCCGATCTCCAGCGGCTCCACGGTGACATTGATGTTCAGCGGCTTCAGCTGCTCGCGCACGATCTCCGCGATCTGGGTGAACTCACGCGGCGCGGCGATCGCCTGCAGGGTGACATCGAAGCCGCCCTCGTGGCCGGCCTCTTTCATCAACTCCTGCGCCTTCGCCAGATCGGGCGTGTAGGCTGCCACCAGCTGGTCGTTGGAGAGCGGCCACTCGCCGTAGCCCGGCGGAATGGCGCCGGTCAGTTGCGCGTTGCCGCCGTAAACGTTGTTGATGATCATCTGGCGGTCAACCGCGAGGTTGATGGCCTGCCGCACCTTGGCGTCGCGCCACGGGACGTCTTCCTTCGTGTTGAACTGGATCACGCGCGGCGCGGAGAAGAGCCCGTTCAGCACCTCCAGCGAATCGTCGTTCTCCAGCGTGCGCGCCACGTCAGCGGTCAGCGTCCCACCGTCGATCTCGCCGGAGCGCAGGCCCGCCACCCGCGATTGCTCGTCGGTCAGGATCTTGAGCGTGACATCCTTGATGCAGGGCACGCCCGGCTTCCAGTAGTTTTCGTTGGCGGTGTAAGACACGACATCGTTGGAGATGTACTCGATCAGCTTGTACGGCCCGGTGCCGATGCCCTCGCTCAGCCAGTTGATCTCGTCCGCGATCCCCTCGGGCACGATGGGCGTGTAGCGGCTCCACGCAATCACGCCGGGCAGCGTCGGGTCCGGCTTCGACATCGTGATCTTCACGGTGTAGTCGTCCACGGCCTCAACGCTGGCGATATTGGCGAGGAACGCGACCTGAATTCCCGGCGCCGGGGGGTTCAGCGCGGTCTCGAAGGAGTATTTGACGTCCGCCGCCGTCATTTCCTTGCCGTTGTGGAACTGCACGCCCTGCCGCAGTTTGAAGGTGTAGCTGGTGGCGTCGTCCGCCGCCTCATACGATTCGGCGAGGGCGGGCTGGATGTTCAGTTCCTGATCCCACTCCAGCAGGGAGTCGTACATCAGTTCCTTGCCCCACATGTTGGAGCTGGAGACGCCGCCAAAGGGGATGAGGTTCCCGGGGTCCGCTTCCAGCGCCCAGTTGATGCTGCCGGTGGGAGCCGCCTCCTGCGCGGCCGCAACGGTCGCTTCTGCCCGCAACAGCGTCTCGAACGCCGCCGCGCCCAGCCCTAGCGCCGCCGCGCGCTGTAGCAACGCGCGCCGCCCCACGCGGCCCCGCAGGACTCCGGTCAACAACGTGCCGGCGTCATCGCGATGGTTCATCGAAACACCTCCTGATCCGGGGGTCTTCGTGCAACTGGCCCCGTTGCCAGCGCCATCCCTGCTTGTCCCGCCTGTGGACTGAGTACCCGGCGATTGTACAGCCTGCGCACGATGATGGGGACCGCCCGTTTCTGCCAGCCGCCGCCGCCAAGCCACACCCACCAGTTCTCCGCCTGCCACCCCGACCGTCCGTCACCGCGATGTCGTCCCGACCGCAGGAGGGACCGCCCACCCCCACCTGCAGGGTTCCGGCCCGGTCTCCGTGCTCCACCACGACCTTCCAAACCCCCATGTCGTCCCGAGCGCACGAGGGACCGCCCACCCCCATCTCCAAGGTCGGGGCCCAACTCTCCGCGTGCCACCGCGAACCCTTGCCCCCTGCCCACGTCTTCCACCCCGGCCGGTGGGAGGCGGAACGACGGGCGCCGTGTATCCAGAAGTTGGGGGTGGGCGGTCCCTCGTCTGCGGACTGCTGTGGAAATAGGCGTTCGGCGGCCTCGCTCGGGGCTGCTTCCCGCAGGGATGTTCATGCCGTGGCAGCGCCGGGATCCGGCATGGTTACTCGGGTCGACATCGGGGGGGCGGAGGGCTGGCCCGTGGTCTTGGGGTTGGGGGTGGGCGGTCCCTCGTGCGCTCGGGACGACAGGATGGTGGGGAAGGCCGTAGTGGCGAGCGCAGCAAAGACGCCGTGATGCGGCGCGCTCCCTCACGCCGCCCATCCCTGCCGTATGATCGCCCGCAGCGAGTGCGGCCTCATCACAGGGAGGAACAGGCGTGGAAACCGAGTGGTACATCAGCCGGCTGGAGGCGCGCGGGCGCGGCGGCATGGTGGCGGCGAAAACGGCCGGCGCGGCGGCGGCAGGCGCCGAGATCCTGCGCGCCGGCGGCAACGCGGTCGATGCGGCGGTGGCGACCGCGTTCGCGGCAGCGGTGGTCGAGCCGTGGATGAACGGCATCGGCGGCGGCGGCTACATGGTGATTCAGGCGCCGGGCGATGACCCCGCCGTCGTCGAGTACCCCATGGTGGCCGCGGCCGGCGCCCGCCCGGAAATGTTCCCCCTCGCCGGCGGCGGCGTCGACGACGGCCTGTTCGGCTGGCCCGCCGTCGAGGGGAACGTCAACGTCTATGGCTACAAGTCGGTCGCCGTGGCGGGAACCACCGCTGGCCTCGCGCTCGCGCTGGAGCGCTTCGGCACCATCTCGCTGGCGGAGGCGCTGGCCCCCGCCATCCGCTACGCGGAGGAGGGCGTGCCGATCTACTGGCACACCTCGTGGATGATCGCGCGCGATCTCGCCACCCTGCGCCTCTTCCCCGAGACGGCGCGCATCTTCCTCGATGCCAACGGCTGCCCGCCCATCACGCTGGAGCAGCCGAACCCGAAGCGGATGCGCCAGCCGGACCTCGCCCGCACCCTGCGCGCCATCGCCAGCGACGGCCCGCGCGTGATGTACGAGGGCGCCATTGGGCAGGCGATCGCGGATGACCTCGCCGCCAACGGCGCGCCCTTCACCAGCGAGGATTTCGCCAGCTATCAGGCGCGCGTCGTCCCGGCCCTGAGCACCACCTACGGCGGGGCCGAGGTGCACACCATCGGCGGCGGCACCGGCGGCACGACGCTGGTGGAGAGCCTGAACATCGCCTCCCACTTCGGGCTGCGCGAACTGGGCTACCACACCCCCGCCGCCCTGAACCGGCTGGCGCAGGCGTTCCGCATCGCCTTCGCCGACCGCTTCGCGTGGCTGGCAGACCCCTCGCAGATCGACGTTCCGGTCGATGCGCTCACTGATCTCGCCTACGCGCAGGAGCGCGCAGCGGAGCAGGCGGTCGACCGCTTCACCCAGCTCCCCGCCGCCACCGCCGAGCGCGTGGGGATCAGCCACGGCCTCGGCGCCTCGGTGCCGGACTACGTCGCCAGCGCGCTCTCGCCCGGCCAGATGGCGGACGGCTCCACCACGCACCTCAGCGTGATGGACGGCGCCGGGATGGCCGTCTCCTGCACGCAGACGCTGCTCTCGCTGTGGGGCAGCCGCGTCACCATCCCCGGCACCGGCGTGCTGATGAACAACGGCATGATGTGGTTCGATCCCGAGACGGGGCGGCCCAACTCCGTGGCAGGGAGCAAAACGCCGCTCTCCAACATGGCCCCGCTCATCGTTTCGCGCGGCGGCAAGCCTTTCGCCGCCGTCGGCTCCTCCGGCGGGCGGCGCATCATGAATTGCAACGCGCAACTGGTGATGAACCTCACCGACTGGCGCCTCGCCGCGCAGCCCGCCATCAGCGCGCCGCGCATCGATTGCTCCACCGCCGAGCTGCTGCTCAGCGTGCGCTTCCCGGCCGCCACCGTCGAGGCGCTGCGCGCACTCGGCCACCGCGTCGGCGTCCGCGATGAAACGCGCTTCACCGGCGACTTCGCCTCCCCGGCCATCGTCCGCCTCGGCACGGACGGCATCTACGACGGCGGCGCGGACCCCTACTACGCCCCTGCCACCGCCATCAGCGTGCGCGGCGCGAACGACTGAGGCTTATGCAAAGCGCCCGGCGGAAACGCGTTTCCGCCGGGCGCCCGCGGCAAGAATCCACCGCTGCTATGAACGTTTCCGGCCGCCAGACTTTCATAGCAATCCCGCAATGAAAGCCAGCTTTCATTGGGAGCCAACCGGGCAGCCCCGCAGCCCGCTGGCGAAGGATCCCGGCTCGGGCGCGCCGGCCCAGTGTGGGCAGCCACGCTCAGCCCGGCGCGACGAGGCTGGCCCGGAATCCTTCACCAGCGGGCTCCGCGGCGTTTACGGCGAACGAGGGCGGCACGGGTACACCCGCGCCGCCCCCCGCACTCATGCGCTCAGGAGCGGCGTCCGGCGAACTGCTCGTACCCGAGGTCTTCGCTGACCGCGTACCCGTCGTAGTAATCCGAACTGCGAGTGATCAGCCCCTCGTCGTTGAGGATGAAGACGGTGGCAGCGCGGATGTCTGTCACCGGCGTCTTGGCCGCGTTGCTGGTGACCCAGCCCATCGTGTACTCCAGAATCGCCCAGCCATCGCCCGCGTAGAACGCAGTCGGCGAGATGGTGAAATCGTTCGTGTCCGCCGCGTGGAACCCGGCCACCTCACGGATCGAGATCTTGTCGTACACCATGGCCGCATCTCCCAGCACCTCGTAGGTGGCGTCGCCGGTGTAGAGATCGGTGAACCCGAAGAGGTCTTCCTCTTCCTGCGTGGTGATCCACGCCTGCACCCACTCCGGCAGATCAAGCGCTGCTCCCGGCGTTGCCTCCTGTGCGCGGGCCGGAGCCACCCCCAGCAGCAACGACACCGCGAAAACGGCCATAAGCAGAACGCGAGCAACCATGACGGCCCCTTCCAGCAATACGGGCGACCTGCGGAGCGGCCATCGCCCCGCACCGTCACGATATGGGGGAGGGGGTGGGCATAGCATGGGGAGGATTGCCTATTTGCTGAAACAGCCGCGTAGCGACGCGGGTTTTCGGGATCAGCTGGCCGTTTGGCCGCGTGTCGCCACCCGTGGCATCATGCCCCGTAGCAACACATCCTCGCCGCAGGGAAGTACGCCACTGAAGAGGAGCATCAGCCTTGGCAGATCAGTCGCTCATCGATCTGGCCACCACAGCCTATATTTTTGGATACGCATTGGTGTACGATGTCACCGAGGTCCGCAACCAGACTACCAGCCCGCAGGTGCCCTTCGTCGGGCCAGTCAACCTCTTTGGGCACGCGACCAGCCTGTCCGGGCCCGACGATAACTTCGTCACGTTGAACAATGACACCCTCTATTCCGTCGCCCATAGCGATCTCTCCGCCGGGCCGCTGGTGCTGCACGTGCCGGATACCAGTGACCGCTACTACGTCATGCAGTGCATCGATCCCTGGAGCAACAACTTTGCCTACATTGGTCGCCGAGCGACCGGAACCGCCGAGGGGACATTCCTCTTCACCCCGCCGGGCTGGATAGGCGAGACGCCAGTTGGCATGACGCGGATCGCCGCTCCCAACACCGTCTTTACCATCAATGGCCGCTACGCCGTTTCCGGCGCCGATGATCTGGCTGCGGTCAAACGTCTCCAGGAGCAGACGTGGCTCACGCCCCTGAGCCGCTATCCCGAGCCCCCGCAAACGGAAGGCAGAACCTTTGGCGATTGGGACATCGCCCCGTACAACGACGCCGTCCCGGAGGCCCTGCGCTTCTGGGAACAGTTTCGCGCATGGATGGCGCGCTTCCCGCCGCCCGCTGCGGATCAGCCGCTGGTGCAGACCTTCGCGCCACTCGGGCTCCTGGGCGGCCCGGATACCTATCTCGATCCCGATCCCGCGTTGTGCGACATCCTGCTCGCCGCCGCCGAAGCCGGGCAAGCGCGTGTGGAGGCGCTGGCCACCGAAGGAACGGGCGATTCGAGCAACGGCTGGCTGCAAGCCCTGCACTCCTTTGACTTCAACATGGATCGCCTCGAACTCGGGACCATCGACAGCCCGGAATGGGTCATCGCCGACCGAAACCGCGCCTACGAGGTGCGCGCTGGCGCCGCGCGCGGAGGACTGTGGGGGAACCACGGCTACGAAGCGGACTATGCCTTCAGCTTCGTCGATGACCAGGGAGCGCAGCTCACGGGAGAACACCGCTATGTCATCCATTTCGCAACGACACCTCCTGTGGATGCCTTCTGGTCGCTGACGATGTACGATGCCGCCCGCTACTACCTGGTGGCCAACCCGATCAACCGCTATTCGATTGGAGACCGCACCCCCGGCGTGCAGTACAACGCCGACGGCTCCCTGGACCTCTACCTGCAGCACGAATCGCCTGGCTCCAGCAAGGAGAGCAACTGGCTGCCCACCCCCGAAGGCGCCTTCCGGCCAATTCTGCGCATGTATCAGCCGCAGCGCAGCATCCTGGACGGCTCGTACGTCTTTCCGCCGATCACCCGGATCTGAGGCGGCCTTCGCCGGATCGGCAATCCGCGCCATTGGCGCTCCCAATGGCATCAAGCGTCCTGGCAGCAATGCGTGACCATGCAAAGAGAGAAGACCATGAGCGACGGTGATCTTGTACAGCCCGCGCGCGTCGCGTACATCGGCAGCTACACCCGGCCGGCCGAAGGCGGCTCCGGCAACGGGACGGACGGCGTCTCCGTCTACGCCGTGGATGCGGAAACGGGCGCCCTCACGCTGGCGCAGGTCGCGCCGCAGATCAACCCCTCGTGGGTCACCCTCGATCCCGGCGGCGAGTTCCTGTACGCCAGCATCGAAACCGACGATTACGAAGGCGAGAGCGCCGGTGGCATGGCCGCGTATGCTGTGAACCCCGACGATGGCGCGCTCACCTACATCAACGAGCAAAGCACCGGCGGCGCCTACCCCTGCCACCAGAGCGTCGATCCGGAGGGGCGCTTCCTCGTCGTCGCCAACTACGGCGGCCCCTTCGTGGTCCTGCCAATCCGCGAGGATGGCGGGCTGGATCCCGTCTGCTTCGTCTGGCAGAACGACGGCGATGGCCCGCACCCGAATCAGGAGATGTCCCACCCCCACTGCGCCACCTTCACCCCGGATGGTCGCTTCATCGCCACCGCCGATCTGGGGGTGGACGCCGTCCAGATCTTCCGGCTGGACGATGATGGCACGCTCAATCTGGAGAGCATGGCGCTGCTGGCAGAGGGTTCCGGCCCGCGCCACCTCGTCTTCGCGCACGATGGCGCGGTGCTGTACGTGGTGAACGAGCTGAACGCCACCGTCACCGCGCTGGCCTACGACCCGGAGGACGGCGAACTGGGCGAGGAGATCCAGACCATCTCGATGGTTCCGGAAGATTTCGCGGACGAGCGCAGCGCCGCCGAGATCGTGCTCCACCCGAGCGGCCGCTTCCTCTACGCCTCCAACCGGCAGATCTCCCCGGCCGCATCGCCGCTGGCCAGCAGCATCGTGGCCTACGCGGTGGACGAGGAATCGGGCGAACTGACCCTGATCGGCCACACCCACGAGGGGATCGATGTGCCGCGCGGCGTCGCCATCGACCCCACCGGCGCGTGGTTGTACGTTGCCAGTCAGAACGGCCACACCCTGCGCCAGTACGCTATCGACCCGGACACCGGCGCCCTCTCCCCCACCGGCGCCGTGCTGGAGACGCCCTCTCCGGTGAGCGTGCTCTTCGCGGAGTAGCGGGCCCGCGCAGCAAGACGACGTCCTGAGCGCCGGGTCTCCCCCGGCGCGCCAGCGCAACCTCCCGCGCCCGGCGCCAGCTCTCCGATGCCCACCGCGAACCCCGCCACTACGCTGTCGTCCCGATGCCGCAGCGAGGGACCGCGCACCGCCAAGCAACGGGGAGACGGCGCCAACTTTCCGCCTACCACCGCGCCTCACCCCACCACGCTGTCGTCCCGATGCCGCACCGAGGGACCGCGCACCCCCAACCAGCGAGGACACGGCGCCACTTTCCGCATGCCACCACGGCGCCACCCACCACGATGTCATCCCGAATCCGCAGATGAGGGATCGCGCACCCCCACGTGCAGGGTCAACGGCGCCTGCTCTCCGATTGCCACCACCCATCCTCGCCCCTGCCCCCGCCTCCACCCCATGGACCGGGAGCGCCACGACGGGCGACGTCTCCCCAATGGTTGGGGGTGGGCGATCCCTCCTTCGTCGGGATGACATCGTGGTGGGGAAGGTGGTGGTGGCAATCGGAAAGCTGGCGGCGTCGACCCGAGAGTTGGCGGTGCGAGGTTCCTCGTGCGCTCGGAACGACAGCGTGGTGGCGATAGCGCGCAGTGGCAGGCGGCGCGCTGGCGCCGTGGTGGTGATAGCGCGCGGTGGCGCGTGAAAGCCCGGCGCGGGCCGCGCCCTGTTCCGCAGTTGACACCCGCCATGCGCCCTGGCTGGCGGTGACATCCCCCGTGCTGCGCTGAAATAGCTGCACAGCCGAAACAGATCGGCCCGGCCCACCGAGGGCCACCAACAGCAGCCACGCAGCACGAAAGGAACCCCGATGTTCTCCACCATCGCCACCACCACCGATAGCACCACCGATTCCCGCGCTCGCCTCATCCTGCAACCCCGCTCCCGCGTCATCAGCGGCCTCCGCGTGCTCCCGGCCGCCCTCGCCCTGCTGGGCGCGGTCGCCGTGGCCCCGGCGGCGGGAGCCACCGGTTGCACCGGCGGTCAGACCGTCATCAACGGCGGCAACGTCTCCAACAGCACGGCACTCGATCTCAGCGCGAACGGCGGCCTCGCCCTGTCAGCGGCGAACGGCGGCGACGGCAACCTCGCCCTCGCGCTCGACAACGGCGCCGCCCTCGCCGGCAACGGCGGCGCGGCCGGCGCGCAGGCCAACGGCGGCATGATCGACCTCGACAACATCAATTCCGGGAACAACGCCGGCAACGCCATCGCCGTCAACGGCGCCGGCGGCTGCGGCGGCCAGACCCGCATCAACGGCGGCAACGTCCGCAACGCCACCACCCTCACCCTCTCCGCCGATGGCGGCGTGGCGCTGGCGAACGCCAGCGGCGGCGACAACAACGCGGCGGTGGCGCTCGGCGACGGCGCGGCGCTGGCCGGCAACGGCGGCGTGGCGCTGGCGAACGCGAATGGCGGCGCGATTACCATTGGTGATGTCAACTCCGGCAATAATCGCGGCAACACCATTCAGGTGCAGCGCAACGGCACCGGCTGGTTCGGGCAGGGCGCCGTCACGCTGATCAACGGCGGCAACGTCCGCAACTCCACCGCCATCACGGTCAGCGCCAATGGCGGCACGGCGCTCTCCTCCGCGAACGGTGGCGATGACAACCTTGCGCTGGCCCTCGGCGATGGCGCGGCGCTGGCCGGCAACGGCGGCCTCGCGAACGCCGAAGCCAACGGCGGATCCATCACCTTCGGCGACATCAACTCCGGCAACAACCGTGGCAACACCATCATCGTCAGCGGCAACGGCGGCGGCTCCGGCGCCACGGTCATCAATGGCGGCAACGTCAGCAACTCCACCTCGATCAACGTCAGCGCCGACGGCGGCACGGCCCTCGCCGACGCCAGCGGCGGCGACAACAACGCGGCGGTCGCAGTCGGCGACGGCACGGCGGCGGCGGGCAACGGCGGCATCGCGAACGCGGAAGCCAACGGCGGCGACATCTCCCTCGGCGATGTCAACTCCGGCGGCAATCAGGGCAACACCATCATCGTGAACGGCAATGGCGGCGGTGGGCAGACGGTGGTGGATGGCGGCAACGTCAGCAACAGCACCGACATCACCCTCAGCGCCGATGGCGGCACGGCAGTCTCCGACGCCAGCGGCGGCGATGGCAACCTCGCGGTGGCCGTGGACAACGGCGACGCCGCAGCCGGTAACGGCGGCATCGCGAACAGCGAGGCGAACGGCGGCTCCATCTCGCTGGGGGACATCAACTCCGGCAACAACAGCGGCAACACCATCATCGTCAATAACTAGCGATCCGCGCCCCGGCGCCGATCCGCTCCGCATCCCCACCACACAGCGACGCCCGGCCAGCTTGGCCGGGCGTCGTTTCGTGTCCGAGAGGGTTCGCAGGCCGGGCTCAGAACCCGAAGTTGAGCGCCTTCTCCGGCTCGAAGGTCACCGCGTAGCGCACCTCGCCCGGCTGGTCGAAATCGCGCACATTGGCGTTGTACTTCGCGTTGACCTTGTCGATCAGCGTGCCGGCGTCATCCGGCACGAGGGTGGCCGTACCGCGCAGCTCGACGGTCTGGAACGGGTTCTGCGGGTTGACGAACAGCAGGCTGAAGGCCGGGTTGCGCTGCAGGTTCTTCAGCTTCTGGCGGGATTCACTCAGCGAAATCCGCACGACGCCGTCGTCATCCAGCAGGAACCACGCGGCCGTGGTCTGCGGCGTGCCCTTGGGCCCAATGGTGGAAAGCGCCACCACGGGGGTGCTCGCGATCACCGTACGCTGGGCATCAGTCAACTGGGGCATGGGGTTTGTCTCTCTCTTCGCGCCGGGGATACGTCCAGCGCCTACCGTGAACTCGCGCCGGCGACATCCCACCGGCTACACTGGTTACCGTAAGGTACCGGCATACGATATGCAAGTAGGCACCTTTGGGTAACTACCCGGCATTGGGCGTCAGGACAGGAAAGACACAGGGCCACCATGCATCTGGCATACGACGTCTACGCATCCGCCTGCCCCTCGCGGCAGGCGCTGGACCGCATTGGGGACCGCTGGACCACGCTGATCGTGGTGCAACTGGCGGAGCGTCCGCACCGCTTCGGGGAGCTGCGCCGCGCCATCGATGGCATCTCGCAGAAGATGTTGACCCAAACCCTGCGCGGGCTGGAGCGCGACGGCCTCGTCGCCCGCCGCGTGCTGCCCACCACGCCTATCGCCGTGGAGTACGCGCTGACCCCGCTGGGGGAAACGCTGATCGCCCCGCTGGCCGCCATCCACCACTGGGCGGAAACGCACGTGCCCAGCATGGAGGCCGCTCGCGCGCAGTACGACCAGCGCCAGTACGCGGAACAGGCGGCCCGGTAACCCGGACCGCCTGCGTCAGCTACGCGCCGGCAAGTGGTGTGTTGCCGCTTACGGCGTGGGCGTGCCCGTCGTGCCCGTTGTGCTCGGCAGATCCGCGAACGGCGTGATCGGAATGCGCGTCGGCTCCGGCTGCCACGGCAGCATCCCCTGCTGCCCCCCGAACCACAGGCCCACAATCGCCAGCACCGCCACCACTACCACGACTGCGATCAGCACCTTGCGCATTCGTCTCTCCGTTCCGAAGGGGGGGACGCGCTGCGGCGCTTAGGGGGAGACGCTCCTGCGGGAGCTTGGGGGGAGACGGCCTACGG
>JASGGF010000094.1:0-14178 GCA_047605145.1 Thermomicrobiales bacterium
TCTTCCATGGCCACGGCGCCGCGAGCACGGCGACCGCTAACGACTGGCACGAGCGCACCGATCTGCGCGCGGCCGCAGCAGACCGGCTGGCGGCCAGCATCCCGGCCAGCAGCTAACCCCCAACCTCTTGGATGTCATGCCCGGCGGGATACGTAACCGCCGGGCGCCCGGACAGCGCGAGACACGAGGACCGAAAGAAAGGGCACGCAGATGACGTGGCCGTAGCGACCTGACACCTGAGGACAGGCTGAGTGCTGAGTCAGTGGGAACCAAGTCTTCGTTGCGCGGCAGGAGTGAACACCATGACGAACTAGCGATATCCCCCAAGGCCCTGCGGGAGGCCTTGGTTCCGGCTCCGGGGCGTCTGGGCGCTCCGGAGATCTCTTGAGACTGACCGCCGGGGAGCGCGCACGGACTGGGGAGTTGCGGGCGCGCAGAGGGGTCGGAGCCCTCCAGTCTCACCAAACGGGTTCACAGCAACGATGGAGCAGCGCATGGGCAGGACGATCACGGCAGGCAAGGCCACAACGGCGGAGCGAGTCGAGGCTGCGCGGCAACGGGCGATCCGCGAGGGCATCGAGGTGCGGCAGGTCCGCGCGACTGATCTGTGGGTCGCGTCCAGCGGGAGCAACCCGACTGCGGCCTACGTGATCAAGATCGTCGACGGCCAGGTCGCCAGCTGCACCTGCAAGGCGGCGGAGTTTGGCAGCTACTGCAAGCACCGGGCGGCGTGGGAACTGATGGATGAAGGACAGGTACTGCCATGAGCACGACTGAGCAGACCGTATCGCCGCGCGTCATGGCGGCTGCGCGCAACCTGCACCGGGTCATCGATGACGCGGGCGCCACGATGCGCATCGTCACGGACACGAGCGATGTCACCATCGGCTGGACCAACGCGTCGACCGATGTCCCGGCCACGCTGGAGCGCCCGCAGATGCCGCCGGTGCATCCGCCAGCAGAAGAGGAGTTTGAGGGCGACGATTTCCTAAGCGCCCCCGACCTCGACCGCCTGAAAAACCAGCTGATCGTGCAGTGGCCGGAGTTCGGCAATCTCCGGCACGCCAGCATCGACATCCTATGGAAGGCGAAGGGCGGCAACTCCGGCGGCAAGCTGACCTTCGGCAAGTGCTCGAAGATGTCCGGCCTCGCCAAGCACTACAGCGGCGAGACGTTCGTGATCTGGCTTGCTGCCGACCACGTGCGCGAGTACCAGCTCAGCCAGCGGCAGATCGAGGCGCTGGTCTATCACGAGCTGAGTCACTGCGGATGGGAAGTTGACGACAAGACCGGCGAGCTGAAATGGCACGTGGCCGCGCACGATGCCACGGTGTTCTTCGGCGAACTGGAACGATACGGCGCGTGGCAGCAGGATCTGCGCACGTTGCAGCACGGCTACGCGCAACTGGCGCTGACGGCGGGCGAGTAAATGACCGCGCCGACGTTTGGCACGGGCCTGTACGGCTGCTGCGGCGCCCGCAAGCCAGCAGGCGAGACGCAGAACTACTGCCCTGCCTGCAAGCGCGAATACATGGCCGTGTGGCGCAAGGCGCATCACCGGCGCGGCGACCCCTACTACGAGCGACTGCTGACGCGAAGCCGTGCCGCCGGGAAGCAGCGTACCAGAGAGGCAAGAGTAGATCGCGAGTATCGAAGTCGGCGTGTACGCCACTCGATTAGTGCACTAAACGCGGCGGGCATGACGTGCCCGGAAATCATGGTCGCTCTCGGGGTAACCGACATGACGATCTATGACTGGCGGTCTGGGAAGCGCGTACCAACGCCGCGCAATGCGGAGCGCTTGTATCGCTTGCTGGACGCCGTCGAGGCTCAGACTGCGAGCAAGGCCGCCGCATGACCCTCTCCATCGTCGCCAGCGGCCCGGCCACGCGCCCCGGCAACATCCCGGAAGAACTCAAGGCGTTCGACCGCTGGGTGACGTTTGCGGTGGACGGCTCCGGCGTCAAGTCGCGCAAGATGCCCTACATCGGCGCCACCAACGAGCCGGCCAAGGCCAACGACCCGGCGACGTGGATCAGCTACACCGCCGCGCAACAGGCCGCCGAGGCCACGGGGCGCTACCTCGGTTTCGCCTTCGATCCCACGCTGCCGTACACCTTCCTCGACTTCGATGGCGTGCTGGGGCCGAAGGGCGTCATCAAGGCGTACGCCTCCATCGTCATCGACACCCTCGACACGTACACCGAGGCGTCGATCTCCGGCGCCGGGGTGCACGTCATCTGCCGGGGCCGGCCGCCTGCCGGCTTCACCAAAGAGGGCATGAACGGCAAGGTCGAGGTGTATCCGGCGGCCGGCGGGCGCTTTGCCCTGCTCACTGGCAACACCCGGCCCGGCCTCGGCAACGATTCCGCCGAGATCACCGACTGCACGGACCAGCTGCGCGTGTTCTTCCCCGCTCGCCCCTCTCACGAGCTGGTGCAGACGACGCCCAACGGGGCGCTGACAACCATCCCGGCGGAACTGACGCCGGAGGAGATAGCCGCGCTGGTGGAAGCCGTGCGAGCGGCGTGGACGGAGGGCCAGCGGCACTTCGTCGCGCTTTCGATGGGCGGGATTCTGGCGCGCAACAGCGTGCCAGAGGATCAGGCGCTGCAGATCATCACCGCGGTGGACGAGGCGCCCGAGTGGCGCCGGCCCGTACGGGACAGCTACCGGCGGCAGGCCGGCGGTGGCGATCTGGCGGCCTACCAGTCGCTGCGCGAGCTGATGCCGGCAGACGCACTGGAGCGTGTGGATAGCACACTGGCGCGCTTCTGGGAGGCGCGCCGCCCGAAGATCATCACGCCGAACCGCACACGCAAGCTGGTGGCCGGGAGCGTGCCGGCGGGTGAAGCGGCGGCGATTGACAGTTTCCCGGCGCCGCCGGCAGAGGTCTTTCACGGTTGGTTCGGCGCCTATCTCGAGCTGGTCAAGGACACCACCGAAGCGCCCGACCAGTTCCATCTGGCGGCTGCGCTCACGATTGCCGGCGCCTATGCGGGTCGCAACGTTTATACCAAGCTGGCCAGCGGGCAGATCTTCCCCAACCTGTACACGGTGCTGACGGGCCTCTCTTCGGAGAGCAAGAAAGACACGGCGATCAAGCGCGCGTGGGACATGGCGCTCGACCCGACATGGGTGCGTGAACGGACGAATCCGCCCTATGTGGAGCGCAGCGGCGTTGCCAGCGCCGAGGCGTTCATCAAGGGGCTGAGCACCAACAGCAACGTCATTATTCGCATGAGCGAGTTCAGTGAGGTGATGGCCAACGCCCGCCGGAAGGGCACTACAACCATCCTGACCATGTTGATGAAGGCGTTCGATAACCCGCCGCAGCTGTCGAACGACAGCCTCGCGAACCCGGCGATGGCGCTCAATCCCTACGTTTCGATTCTGGCCGGCACGCAGCCTGACATTCTGGCGCAGGATCTCACCGACGCCGACATCAGCTCCGGCTTTGCCAATCGCATTCTCTTTGTCCCCGGCACAGGCAAGGGCCCAAACCCGTGGCCGGATGACGTGGACGAGCGCAAGGTGCACGAGCACTGGCTGCAGCTGCGCTCCAAGCTGCGTACTTACGGCCATGGCCAGCATCTGCCGGTCAACCGCACCCCGCAAGTGAAGAAACTCTGGGAAGAGTTTTACATGGCGCCACGCGGCGAGAGCCCGATGGAGCGCACGCTGGCCCAACGTCACCAGATCATGGCGCTCAAGATCGCACTGATCTACGCCATGAGCGATGGCGCCACGGCCATCGAGTTCGAGCACCTCTCCCGTGCCATCACCTTCATCGACTGGATGTGGAGTTGCGTGCGGCCGCTGTCCGGGACGTGGGCCGCGCCCAAGGAAGAGAAGCTCTACGAACGCATGATGAAGCTGCTCACGCAGAAGCCACTGTATCGGAAAGACATCTGGCCGAAGGTCAAGCGCCGCGACTGCACCTACAACGACTTCTCCCGATTGATCGACAACATGGTGCGGCAGGGAACGCTAGCCGTGAACGAGGAGGGCCGCGTTGGCATCCCCGACGACAGCTCTCGGTAAGGCCACGGTAAGGCCGTCTGTGACCTTACCGAAAAACGGCGTGGTTACGCAGGTTTCTGCCCATTCTGGCCCCGGTAAGGCCGGTAAGGCCAAAACCACCTTCTTCACTCTCGATTTCAGAACGTGGCCTTATGGCCTTACCGGGGCGATTTCTAGCGTGGTTATGCGGTTTTTCGGTAAGGCCACGCTGGCCTTACCGCGGCCTTACCGGCCCTACCCAGAAAGGAGAGCAGGAATGGCGAAGACGGTCGCGCAGATGCTGAAAGAGCAGGTCAACCAGCTGGAGGACTGGGTGATCGAGGTGCTGAGCGAAGGGGATTACAGCCGCGCGGAACTGTGGCGCAGGACGAAGAGCCCGGATGTGTGCTCGACAGATTACGAACGCGTGCTGAACCGTCTGCGGCGCGCTGGGGCCATCCGGTTTAGCGGCAAGGCCGAGCCGAGTCAGCTCATCGCGCTCTCCCTGGATTGGCGCTGATGGCTGCCACGACCACGCCTGCTGCGCCAACCACGCCCCTGACCATCGAGCAGCACGAAGCCCGCCTCGAGGCCGGCTGGCGCTGGTTGGAGGCCCACGAACACGTCAACCGCCGCGAAGCCGACAAGAAGTTCACCGTCTGGCTGGGGTGGGTCAAGGAGTACCAGGACGCCTACACGGCAATGGAGCGCGGCACGGTTCCACACGTTCAGGAGGCATTTCTGTGATCGATCTAGAGCCTGAGGACCTCGATGCCATTGGAGACGCACTGGCGCGCGACAAGGAGCGGCTGACCGCGCTGCTGCGGGATTACAAGGGTCAGCGCAACCAGACCCGCAACCCGGTGGTCAAGGCGATGGCCGAGGAAGGCGCGGCCAACATGCAGCTGAGGATCACCGAGCTGGAGGCGCTACTGGCGAAGGTGCGAGGGCCACGCGAATGAACGACAAGCGCTGCACGCTGGTCTGGGAATACAACGCCGGAGAATCGGCGCTGTATGACGAGGCGGGAAAGCGGATCTTCGAGAGCAAGGACACGCTCGACTTGTTTGACGCCCATGAGTTGGGGTGCGGATGGGTAAAGCTGCGCAAGGCGATTGTCGACGGTGACGGATGCGCAATCTACGAGTGCACGGAGTTTCGCGGCTTCGATTTTGTTGATTACGACTGCAAGACAGTTTGGCCGGAAACACTCGATGAATCGTGGCTCATTCCGGAGGATGAGTCATGACCCTTTCGCCGCACGTCGCCGCCATCCTGGCCACGCTGGAGCCCGGCTACGCGATGCCGCACAGCGAGCACTGCGACCCGGACGACGCTCAACCCTGCCCGCACTGCAACGCCCTCATCTGGAGCGTCACGGTCGAGCAGGCGTGCGCCCGCCCTGGTGAGGGCTACCCGCTGCTGCTCAACCATCAGCCGACCGCGTGGGGACGCTACGAGATCGTGGAGGCGGGCGTGGCCCGCTGGTGCCCGCTCATCCGCCTGCGGGAGTGGCCGCTACCCCGCTACAGCTCCCACCTGATCGACTGCCCGGTGCTGATTACCAAGCGCCTCGAAGAGCAGGAGATCCGCGCGGAGCAGATGCGCTACGCGGCCGCACGCCGTAAGGACGCGCGGGAGCGCCAACAACGGGGGCTGGACGCGTACCACGCGCGGTTTGAGGGTCCCGACCCGTTCAGAAGTCCGGAGGAGTAAAGGGGGCCCCATGGCGGACGATATGCACGGATATGGCGATATTGGTCGGTTTCCGGGAGCGGGCGACGTGGTGTTTGCGGCTGCCACGACGCACCGCGACAGCCGTAACACCGCTCAGGAAGGCCGGATCGTGACACACCGTTTGACCAGTGCGCCGCCATCGCAGAACACGGAGACGCACGCTTGGCCAGCAGCGCATGACGCGGTGCTGGTGCAGTCCGGATTGGGGCAGACGGCGTCAGCGTCCGTTGAGCAGAAGTCCGGCTCCTGGGGGATCAGGGTGCCGGCACAGACGGACCCTGCGGGACAGTCGCTCCCCCCGGCATTGAGGTCCTCCGTGCACGAGCGCGCGCAGACCTGGTTGAGGCAGAAGCTGTCGGCGCCACAGGTCACGCCATCGGCCACTGGTTGGCAGACGCCACCGACACAGGTACTGCACGCAGGGCACGTGCAGACCGGCTGGGGTTTCTTCTTGTGCTTCTTCTTTTTCTTCTTGCGCTTCGCGTCGGCCTCGCTGGTCGCCAACATGGCGCTGACGCCAAGGGCCGCGACGAGACCCAGACCTCGCCGGCGGGTCAGTAGACCGGTCAACCGCTGCGTTGCGGCATCAAACTGGGACGCGTCCATCAGGTGCTCTCCCTTCGTGTCAACCATCACTGGAGATCAGCTTAGGGCGGGGATCAACGGACGCCATTGGTAGAACTACGCATTTTTGCGAGCGGAAAGGACGCGATGTGGGTGATCACTCAGGGATTCAGTGGACCGACGCTACATGGAACCCGACAACGGGCTGCACGCGGGTCAGCGCCGGGTGCGACCACTGCTATGCGTTTCAGCTGCACGATCAGCGCCACGCCGCGTATCTGGCTGGCCGGATGCCTGATGCGCCGCCGCAGTACCACCGGCCATTCAGCGAGGTGCAGCTGATCCCCGAGCGCTTGAGCCTGCCGTTGCGGTGGACGAAGCCGCGCCGCATCTTCGTAGATTCAATGGCCGATTTGTTCCACTCGGATGTGCCGACCGAGTTCATCGCCGAGGTGTGGGCCGTCATGACGCTGGCGCCACGCCACACGTTCCAGGTCCTCACTAAGCGGCCGCAGCGGATGAAGCGCTTGCTGACCAATATCGCGTTTTGGGCGCTGGTCGCAGAAGCCGCGCTGCGGCGGCGTGACCAATGGCCGAAGGGCGAGAAGCTCCCGGAGATCGGCATCGATAAGCCGCTCCCCAACGTCTGGCTGGGCACGTCAGTCGAGGATCAGGCGGCCGCGTACCGGATCGACTGGCTGGTCAGGACGCCGGCGGCGGTGCGGTTCCTCAGCTGCGAGCCACTGATCGGGCCGCTGGACCTGACCCCGTGGTTGTGGGAGGCGGCTGGCCCCGCGTGGGCTGGGCACAACCCATCGCCGGATTTGGGGTGGGTCATCGTGGGCGGCGAGTCTGGCCCGGACTACCGGCCGCTCGACATCGACTGGGCGCGGTCGCTGCGGGATCAGTGCGTCGCTGCCGGGGTCCCGTACTTCTTCAAGCAGCACGGCGGTCGCACGAGCAAGGCCGGCGGCCGCGAGCTGGATGGCCGGACCTGGGACGAGATGCCCACGCTGCTGCAGGCCGCCTGATGCACTACTGCTGCTGCTGCGGGGCCGAGACGCCTTACCTCGTCTGCACCACGTGTCTGACCAGTCCGCACCCGTGGCCGGCAGCTGGGCGAGAGCGTTGCCGCCGCTGGCTCTACTGCCCGCACGACGTCTACATCGGCCAGCGCTGCCCGCAGTGCCCCAATGGTCTCTCGGAGGGCTTCCAGCAATGAGCCGCACGCTGACCGCAGGCGTATCCGCGGAGACACGCCGCACGCCCCGGATCAATCCCGACGCCAGCGCCGACGTGGTGGCGGGCCTGTGGATCAGCGTGGCAAGGGTCTACGGCATCGCCTCCCGCTACCAGAAGCGCGCGGACGCCCTGCGGCAGACCCGCGACCTGCTGGGGGATCCGCGCTACCGGGAGCATCCGGGGCGCGAGGCGGCGGAGCAGCGGGCGGACAAGTGGCGCTGGGAGCTGCGGCAGCTCGATCTGGAGGTGACCCCGACGCGGCGAGCGCTGGCCCGGCAGTGGGACATGCTGCCCGCCCACATCATCCAGTTTCTCCGCCTCGAGGGCGGCTGGCCGGAGGCCGAGACCGGCAAGGACATGGCGGCGGGACTGTGGCAGCAAGCGATCATCGGCGGGGCGATGCCTCGGGGCGAGTGCCCGTTTTGAAGAAAGGAGAAACCCAATGAGTGAACGCGTGATCTGGTGGACCCTCGATGATCAGCGGCGGCCGGTCCCCACGACGCCCATTGCGTCGCGCGCCGAACGCGACCGTGCGGACTTCGTGGTGGCGGTCGATGCCCACCTGCCCGGCAACCTGCGGGCCACGACGATGTTTCTGCGGCTTGACCATGGCAACGGGGCCACGGCTCCGATCCTGTGGGAGACGAGCGTCTTTGGCGATGACACGCGCTGGTGGGGATACCTGGAGCGGTACACCAGCGAGGCGGAGGCGCTGGCTGGTCACGCCCGCATTGTGGCGCGCATCCGGGAGACGGAGCGGATCGTCGCGACGGCCGAAGAGACGTGGCAGGAGGTGGGGCGTGGCGAGTGACAAGCCGGAGTATGTCGTCAAACTCTCCCCGCCGGAGGCCGAGGACATCCTGTCCATCGTGCGCAGCTACTCGCTCATGATGGGCCGGGCGACCGGAGGAGCGCAGCGCGCGGAGAAAGCGATGCGCTACGTCGCGCTGCTGGATCAGCGCCTCAACGACGTGACGGATGCCGTGATAGCGCGTGTGGAGGCTAACGACCATGCCTGACCCCCGCGCCGTGGTGGGGCCGCAAGAGATGGCCGCGTTCCGGAGCGCGTGGAAGGGCCTCACGGACTGGCAGCAGTAGGCGCTGACTGCCCGCTGTCACGGGGCGACCCTGCAGGAGGTGGCGCACGAGCGTGGCGTCACCTCGCTGGCCGTCCGCAACGTCGTGATGGCCGCGTACGAGCGATTGCGGCTGGGCGGGATGACCGGGGTGCCGCCGCACTCCATGGCCGAGACGGTCTGCTGGCGGCTGGGCTATGAGCAGGCGCTCTCGGACATCGAGGCGCGGATAGCGAGCAAACGGGAACGGAGGGCAGCGTGAGCGACAAGCCTGAGCGTTGCACGTACGAACTGGAAGGCGCGCGGCGGTTGGACGCAGATGGGGACTTGGAAGAGTGCTGCGCCGTTTACAACTACCACGATGGATCAATCAATCACTTTGAGTGGCATCCAGTCCCCGACGAGTCATGGTGGATGCCATCGGAGTATCGGGATTGACTATCGCACCCTTCCCTTCAGACCAGCGCGACCCCGAAGACCGCGACCTGACCTACCTCTCACAGGGCCGCTGGCATCTGGTTCGCAATATCGCCGAGCCCGGCGAGCCCGAGGACTGGTGCAACTGGTACGTGAGCGTGCCGGACACCGGGCAGGGGCGAGAGGCCGCGCTGGCAGAGCTGCTGGAGCAGGCGCGGAAGGCGAAGCACACGTGAGCGTGCCGGGATCAGTGCGGGTGGGCGGCAAACGCATGGGGGTTAGCAGCGTAGGGCAGACAGCCAAAGCCCGCTCCCGAGGCACCCGCGCGGATGATGAGAGGCGCGCGGCGGAACGCGGATAGACCGTCACGTGAGGTGTGCGCCGTAATCGTGGACCCCGCCCGCACTGACCCCGGCAAGCGAGAGAGCCACCATGGACCCGGAACAGGAACTGGCGGAAATCGAGACCGCGATGCTGCACCACGAGCAGGAGCACCGCTGGCACATGGAAGAGTGGCACCGGTTGCAGGCAAAGCGCGTGTATCTGCTGCCGCTGGTGACCGAGATCCGGCTCCGGCGGCAGGACCTGCAGGAGGCGCGGCGGCACATGGGCAGCAAGACCCGAGAGAGTGAGGCGGCGTGAGGGAGCGAGACTTTCAGCGCCAGGTCGTGGAGGCGGCAGGCTACCTCGGGTGGACGTGTGTGCATTTCCCCGCGATGCAGATGAACCCGAGCGGCTGGCCCGACCTGATCTGCTTCCGTGACGGGCAGACCGAGATCATGGAGCTGAAGACGGAACGCGGCCGGCTGGGGCCCCGGCAGGTCGAGTGGATCGAGCGATTGCAAGCCGCGGGCATGAGCGTAAACGTCTTTCGCCCGGCGGACTGGGATCAGATCGAGGCGTTGCTACGAAGGGATGCCGTATGACCGCGCCGCGCGATCAAGTCACATGCCGACAGTGTGGGGCGGTGCTGGGCCAGTTCGTGTACGGCAAACCGCCGCGCCTTGAGCTCAGCGATAACGTGCGAGTCTTTCTGTGGCACGGACGTGTGGATATCTATTGCCCTGCCTGTGGACAGACGCGCGCTGTTGACCTTGCCCGCTACGAAGTATTCGTGCAGGGCCGGGCGGCGTGATGCTGCTACCATTGGCGGCACAATATGATGCGCTGAATGGAGCGTCGGTAGCTGGACATCCTGTCCGGGCCGGCGCTTTGTGTTTGTGGGCCAAGATGAGTGAAAGCGACGCCAAGGCAGAGCAGATGACAGCCAAGGCAGCCGAGGCGTTTGCCCGCTATGTGGCGCTGGGTCCGGGCCGATCACTCCGCAATCTGGCGTACGCGTTGGTGGAACAGGACTGCTACAAAACTACTACGACGGCTTTAAAGGTGCTGGGCGGGTGGTCGCAGCGATACCACTGGCAAGCGCGCCTTGCCGCTGCCGCGACGGCGCGCGGCGAGGAGTCGCAAGCGCGGGCGCTGGAATGGGACGACACCACGTTTCTGCGCACCTCGGAGCTGCTGGCGCGCGAGGTCGCGGAACTGGCGCCGGAGAACGTCGCGGTCAAGCTGCCGCTCATCGAGGCGACGATCAAGGTCCGGGAGTCGGTGCGGCGGCGGGAGCCACGGGGTCAGCAGGCGAACGTGAACCTGAGTGTGTCGGTGTCGCTGCGCAACATCGTGGAGCGGGTGGCGGCCGAGCAGGGGCTCGATCCTGACGCGGTGCTGGCCGAGGCCGAGCAGATCATCGCGGGCGGCGCCTGATGGCCGCGCAGCCGGCCGCCATCGACCCCCGGGCGTTTGCGGTGGTCGCGCAGGAGGCGGCGCGGCGAGTGCGAGTCCGGCAGGACGCGCGGGGGGTAGCGGACGACTGGGCGGCGTGGCTGCGCCTGATCTACCCCGGCTACGTGGCGCGCGGGTTCGCGCCGTTCCATGAGGAGTTCTGGCGCTGGGTCTGGGCGCTGGAGTATGGCCAGCGGGCACGGCCCTTCGTGGGGGTGTGGCCGCGCGGCTACGGCAAGAGCACCAGCGTCGAGTTGGCGTGCGCGGCCATCGCGGCCCGGCAGTCGCGCCGGTACGCGCTCTATGTGTGCGAGACACAGGAGCAGGGTGACGACCACGTCGGCAACGTGGCCGGGATGCTGGAGGCACGGACCTTCGGGCTGGCGTACCCGGAGGCGTCGGCGCGGAAGCTGAGCAAGTACGGCAACTCGCGCGGCTGGCGCCGCAACCGTTTGCGCACGGCGTCCGGGTTCACGATCGACGCCATCGGGCTCGACACGGCGGCGCGCGGCGTCAAGCTCGATGAGGATCGGCCGGATCTGCTGATCTTCGACGATCTGGACGGTAAGCACGATACCGCGGCCACGACGGACAAGAAGATCGGCACCCTGACGCACACGCTGCTGCCGGCGGCGTCGGACGCGCCGGCCGTGCTGGCGATCCAGAATCTGGTGATCCCGGACGGCATCTTTTCGCAGTTGTCCGATGGCCGCGCAGACTTTCTGGCTGACCGCATTGTGTCGGGGCCGCACCCGGCCATCAGAAATCTGACGACCGAGCAGCGCGATGGCCGGACGGTGGTGACCGGCGGGGAACCCACGTGGGACGCCATTGGGCTGGACACCGCGCAGGCCCAGATCGACGAGATGGGGATCACGGCCTACCTGGCCGAGAAGCAGCACAGCGTCGAGGCGCCGGCGGGCGGGATGTTCGATCAGCTGGCGTTCCGCCACTGCCGGCGGGACGAGCTGCCGGATCTGGTCCGGACCGTGGTGTGGGTGGATCCGGCCGTCACCGACAGCGACCGCAGCGACGCGCACGGCATTCAGGCAGACGCGATGGGCGAGGACGGGGTCATCTACCGGCTCTACTCGTGGGAGGCCCGAACGAGCCCGAGCGACGTGTTGCGGCGCGCGATCCTGAAGGCGGTGGAGCTGGGGGCCGATTACGTCGGCATCGAGACCGATCAGGGGGGCGACACCTGGGAGGCCGTCTACTGGGCCACCATCGAGACGATGGTGCAGGAAGGGGCCATCGCGGCGGCGCAGACGCCGGCGTTCGAGCAGGAGAAGGCGGGGCGGGGCTACGGCCCAAAGACCGAGCGGGCCAGCCGCATGTTGGCCGGCTACGAGCGCGCGGAGCTGACCCACGTGGTCGGGACCCACGAGACGCTGGAGCGCGCGCTGCGGCGCTTCCCGCGCACCAAGCCGTATGACCTCGTGGACGCGGCGGTCTGGGGCTATTTCGATCTGACGGGGCAGCGGAAGCCAGAGCCGGCGCCGGCCGTGCTGGCGCAGGCAGGAGCGACGGTGCGATGGGCACGGTGACGCACGAGCGGCAGACGGATGAGCCGGTGAGGCCGTTGACGCGCGCGAAGGTGGCGCCGGGTCGCGCCACACAGGACGACACGCGCGGTCTGGGCGGCTTTGGGTTGCAGGTCATCATCCCGCCGCCGGGCGAGGATAACGACTGGTCGATGGAGTCGCTGGGGCGTGACAGCTTCCGCAACCTCAAGCCGGCGCAGCTGGTGTCACGGCTGGTCCGGATGTCGCCGGAGTTTGGGCGCGCCGCGTTCGACTACCTGCGGCTGGCCAACCCGGGGTTCGAGGTCAATGCGTACCGAGTCGGCAGCGAGGAAGAGCCAGACAAGCGCGCGCAGGCGGTGCTGGACGCCTTCATGGCCCACCTGGCGGATCGGCACGGCAGCGCCGATGTGCCGATCAACCGCCTGCTGTTCGGCATGTGGTTGCGCGGCGCCTGCTTTGTCGAGCTGGTGCTGGACCGTGCGGGCCGGGAGCCAATTGATCTGGCGACCCCGGACCCGTACTCGGTGCGGTTCCGGCTGGATGATGACCCGGTCTACGGGCAGGTGTGGACGCTGGGGCAACGGCAGGCCGGCGGGTTCGTGCCGCTGGACCGCGAGACGGTGCGCTACGTGCCGGTCGATCCGCTGCCCGGCAGTCCGTACGGCGTGGCGCCGTCGGGGCCGGGGCTGTTTCCGGCCGTGTTCCTGCTGACGTTCCTGCATGACCTGCGGCGCGTGGTGGCCCAGCAGGGCATGCCACGCCTCGACATCAAGATCCTGACGGAGCGCCTGATGCTGGCGATGACGCCGGCGCAGCGTAACAACCAGAAGGCCGTGCGGGAGGTCGTCGGGCTGGCGGTCGACGAGGTCGCGAAGGCGTACTCGCAGTTGCAACCCGATGAGGCCTATGTCCACACCGACGATATCGAGATGGGGACGCCCATCGGCACCGTGGGGGACGACCTGCTGGGTGGCGTCGGCGGCATCGTGGAGACCATCGAACGAATGAACGTGCGCGGCCTGAAGACGATGCCGCTGCTATTTGGCATCACGGACGCAGTCAGCGAGGCGAATGCGAACCGCCAGTGGGAGATCCATGCGGCCGGCATCAAAGCGCTGCAGCACCTGGCCGAGACGCCGCTGTCGCGGCTGCTGACGCTGGCGCTGGAGGCGCAGGGGATCGCGGCCACGGTGGAGTTCCGGTTCTCGGAGCTGCGGTCGGCCGAGGAACTGCGCGATGCCCAGACGCTCAACCAGAAGCTGGTCAACGCCGGGCTGTTGGAATCGCTGGGGTACGAGTCGCACGACAGCGCCGGGCTGTACGCGACCGGTCACGAGCCACCAGAGGACGCGGAGCCCGCGAAAGAAGAGGAGCCAAGCGAAGAGGACGAGGGCGACGACAAGAACGAGAGCGACGCGGCCGACGTGAAGCCGGAGCCGGGCGCTGATCGCGCGCCCGGGGCGCCGGAGACCCGTGCCCCGATTGATCCTGTGGGAGATGCGCCGACCAGCGAACTGCCCGAGACCGTGACGGTCGATGAGGGCGAGGTGCGGGCGGCGGTGGCCGAGTGGGACGCGGTGATGCCCGAGTGGGCGGGGCTGCTGGACGCGCGGGTGGTCGATCAGGGTGAGCCGGAGTGACCGAGTGGCGGTACTCGGCAGAGCGGCGCCGCTACCTGTACCCGTCGGGCCGGGCGGTCCCGGAGTCGCGGGTCCTGAAGCTGCGCCAGCAGTTCATCGACACGCAGGCGCGCGAGGCGGCGAGTCTCGCACGCCAGCTGGCCGCCGGCGACATCACGGTGGCGCGGTGGGAGACGGGCGTGCGGGCGCTCCAGA
>JASGGF010000095.1:0-14170 GCA_047605145.1 Thermomicrobiales bacterium
CCTCAACGAGGTCGAGCTGGTCCTCGCTGCGCTCGTGCCACGGCAGGGCCAGCACGGTGTCGAGGTACGTGCGAACGACGGTGGCTTCGGCGGACACGCCGGGCATCCGCTCCAGCCGGGAGATTTCTTTGGTCACCCGATCAGCGATCACCAGCGGCATGCCGCGCTGCGCTACCCGGGCGCGCAGGGTGTCGAACTCGTTGCCCTGCTCGCCGCCAAGTTCGTCGTGGATTGCTTTCAACTGCTCTCGCAGGTAGTACTCGCGCTGGTTGCGGTCGATCTGGTCACGTACGCGGTCCTTGATGCGCCGCTCCAGCTGCGCCACATCAACCTCGGCGGCCAGATGCACCGCCACGCTCTCCAGCCGGCGCAGGGGATCGCAGATCTCCAGCAGCGCCTGCCGCCGCGCCACGTCGGTCAGGAGCTGGGTCGCCAGCAGGTCAGCGAGGTGGCTGGGGTCAGATGCCCGCTGCACCATGTCCTGCACTTCCACCGGCAGCGCGCCGCGCGCGTCGCCGTATCTGTTCGCCAGGTTCTGGACGTGGGCGATCAGCGCGCGCGCGTCCGAATCGGGCGCGGTCGGCTCATCGAGGACATCGCTCTGGACGGTGTAGAAGCCGGGGTTGCTGATGAACTCGTCGATGCGGACGCGCGAGACGCCCTCCAGCACCACCTGCACGTTGCCGGCGGCCTGCCGCTCGGAGGAAACAATGGCCACCAGGGTGCCGACCTGATGCAGCGCATCCGGGCCGGGTTCATCGATTTCAGCATCGCGGTGGGCGGTGACCACGAGGTGGCCGTCGCCGGCCAGCGCCTGCTCGATGGCGCGCACCGAGCGTGGCCGCCCGACGAGCAGCGTCACCACGTTCCGTGGGAAAACGACAACATTCTTGAGTGGGAGGAGGGGAAGCCGCTCCTGTCCCGCGTCTCGCGGTCCGCCATTGCTCACGCCGGCCAGCCTTGCATACGAGAAAGCCCCTCCGGGGGACGAATCGCGTGTGCCGAGCGAGCAACATTGGCAGGGCGCCCTCGCCGACTCCGTGTCGCGGGACCATGATCATACCTGTACCAGGACCAATGGGGAAGGGCGCAGCAGGCTGGTCAGGCCGGGGTTGGCAACGAAAACGGGCGGCCACTGGCCGCCCGTTGACATAGCGATTGAAGGGGAGATTACGGCCCGACGTCGAGGCCCGAGCCGGTCGATCCAAGCGATCCGCTGTTGTCCTGGAAGAGGGCGTCGAAGGCTTCGTCAGAAGTCTCCGCAGCCCCTGCGGGCTTAGCCTTGATGTGCACGCTCTCGTACTCGGAGTAGGGAAGCGCCAGATCAAACTGCGCCTGCCCCTTGCCCTCGGCATTGACGGTGAACTCGGCCACGTTGACGAGCTTGCCGTCTTCGTTCACCTGCATCAGGTACTCGCCAGCGGCCTGCTTCGAGTTGACATCGATCTGCAGCATGCCGGCGCGGCCGTCTGAACCCAGCACGATCTGGCCTTCCGCCTGCGGGGCGGCGTCGCCCGGCGAGAGTTGGTAGGAGGTGGTGCCGGACCCGAAGTTCGTCAGTTCCGATTGCAGATCCGCCATGCGGTTGTTCTGGGAGGAAATCTGGTCCCGCAGTTGCAGGCCCCACATGCCAGTGACGACCAGCGCAATCAGCAGGGGCGCGGACACGGCGGAAATGATCCAGCCGGTGCGGCTCTGGCGCGTCGCCTTCGGGGTGGCGCTGACCGCTGGCGGCATAGCCGGCAGCACCAGGTCGCTCTCGACAGTGGAGGCGGGGAGGGTCGGGGTGCGGTAGGTGTCCAGCGACGCCATCGGCAGGGGCGAGGCCGCCGCCGCGCGCTGGGCGTGCGCCACGCGCTGGAAGAGCGCCGCTTTGGTCGCGATAGATGGCTGCCGCTGCGGCACGAGGTAGGAGAGCATGCCCACCGTTTCCAGCGCATCCTCGATGCTCTGGGCGCATGAGGGGCAGACGCGGATGTGGGCATCGACGCTGGCGCGTTCGCCGTCGTCCAGCGCGCCCAGCGCGTACTCCGCCGCCAGTTCGTTGACGTGGTTGCCCGGCATCATTGCCGGGGCCTCTGCCATCTCGCGCGAACCGGCGAGCCGATACGTGCGTCGAGGCGTTGGCTGAAAACCGCGCTCATCGCTCACGCCAACTGTGCTCCGTCACTACCGAGTGCGTCCTTGAGCTTCTGCATCCCAAGCCGCATCCTCGTCTTGATCGTGCCAAGGGGTTCGCCGAGCGCTTCAGCGATCTCGCGCTGCGTCATCCCCCGAAAGTACGCCATCTCGATGGCTTCACGTTGCGCCGCCGGTAGCTGCGCCAGTGCGCCGCCAATGGTGTCTCGCAACGTGCCGAGCCAGACCTCTTCCTCGATATCCGAACCGGCCCCGGTATCGGGGACGGCCGCCAGGACCAGTTCTGGCTCTTCGCTATCCGCTTTCTGCGGCCGCCGCTTGCGCTTGCGGATCTCATCGATCGACAGGTTGTGCGTGATGCTCAGCATCCAGGTAATGAATGAACCTTTCCCGGCGCTGAAATTGCTGCCCTGCTGCCAGGCGCGGAAAAACGCCTCTTGCAGGATTTCCTCCGCCAGCTGCCGATCACCCACGATCCGCAGCGAGAAGGAGAAGACCACGCCCGAATAGCGATCGTAGAGCACCTCCAGCGCCCGGGCATCGCCCTGCGCGGCGCGACCGATCAGATCGGTGTCGCTCGCTTCGATGAGGCTGGTTGTCGTTCCTGCCTCGTCACCGGCCGGCATGGCCATCGAGCCTCCATACCGGTCTAGCCCTATCTACGGCGTGACCAGCGAGATTGGATTCATCGTGCGCCCGGTGGATCGCTCTTTGGCGGTCCACCGCGAGAAGCCTGGGACCAACGGGTTGTGCTGGCGGGGGGCGCTAGCTCGGAGTCTACTGTATCGCCGCCAACACACCCGTCATGATTGGCCCCGTTTATCCCGTTTTTTGGCCAGTGGGCGCCGCAAGGTGCGCAGCGTTGATGGCGGCCCATTCCCGGTCCGGTTCCGCCAGCCCCAGCGCCTCCCGCACTTCCCCCGCCACGAACAGCGACCCGGTCGCAAGGACGAGCGAGTCCTCCCCGGCGAGCTGGAGCAGAGCCGCCTCCACCCCCGGCGCCTCGCTGGCAGGCAACCCGGCGCCGGAGGCCGCTGCGACGATGGCGGCGGGCTCGGCGGCGCGGGGGGAGGTGGCCCGCGTGGCGATCACGCAGCGAAGGATGGGCGACAGCGCGGTCAGGAACGCCGGGACATCCTTGTCCGAACCCATGCCGATGATGGCGGTGGCCTGCTGCTCCCCGAACGTATCGCGCCACGTCTCCGCCAGCGCGCGCGCGGCGGCAGGCGTGTGTGCGCCGTCCAGGACGTAGTGGCGGCCGGGCGTCTCCACCTGCTCGAAGCGGCCCGGCCAGCGCGCGGTTTTCAGCCCGAGCCGGATAGCATCCTCCGAAATATGGACGCCGCGACTGGACAGTTCATGCAGCGCCGCCAGCGCGGTGCAGGCGTTCTCCACCTGATGCGGCCCCGCGATGCCGACCGCGAGGTTGCCCCAATCGCCCCACGGGCCGCTGGCGGAGAATGCACGCCAGTCGCCCTGCCACGTCCAGTCTCGCCCGCCCAGCACGAGCGGCGTACCGGTCGCTGCCGCGACTTGCGCGATCGCCTGCGCCGCCTCTGGCTCCTGCGGCGAGACGACGCACGGCACGCCAGCGCGCATGATGCCGGCCTTCTGCTGCGCGATCTCGGTCAGGCTGTCCCCGAGCACGGCGGTGTGCTCGTAGTCGATGCGGGTGATGACGGAGACGAGCGGGTCGATGACGTTCGTGGAGTCGTAGAGCCCGCCGAGGCCGACCTCGATCACCGCCAGATCGCATTGCGCGCGGGCAAACGCGAGGAACGCCATGGCGGTGATCATCTCGAATGTCGAAATTGTCCCGAGGTCCGGTTCCGCATTCTCTACCTGCGCCGCCGCCGCCGCGACGAGCTGCGCCACGGCGGCGAACTCCTCGTCGGAGACGGGCGCGCCATCAATGGCGATCCGTTCCGGGAAGCGATGCAGGTGGGGTGATGAGTAGAAGCCGGCGCGCAACCCCGCCGCCTGCGCCGCGCTGGCGATGAACGCACAGGTGGAGCCCTTGCCCTTGGAGCCGGCAACATGGACGAGCGGCGCCGCCAACTGCGGATCGCCGAGCGCGGCGAGCAGCGCGCGCGTGCGGCGCAGGCCGAGGGCGGCTTTCTCCGGGGCGCCGAACGGGTTGGTGATCAGGCCGCGCTCGTAGCTGGAGCGCCGCCACAGTTCTTCGAGCGCGTCTCGGTAGGTCCAGATGGTCAACGGTGTTCCTCAACTCGCGGCGGCAGACGGTGATCGGCCCCAATTCCGGGGCAGCAGCCAAGTATGAACTTGCCCGGATGTCACTGCATCTGTCATCTTGCACCCGGACGATTGCCGTGCGGGAACCCCGAAACCGGTTGGCGGCGTTTCTGGCACGGCAGCAAAACTGCGTCGAAGCCCGTGGAGGCGCATGGATTCATGACGATCAGGCAATGGCCCCGTCGCCAGTTGGCGGCTCCCCACGATGAACGGGAGCGTGGGCGCGCGTAATGGCAGGCATCTTTGCCCGGCGCGCGGCCCAACCGGAAGGCCCGAAGCCCTTTTCCGCCGAGTGGGTGGCAACGAGCGAGCAACCTTCGCTGGAGGTTGTGGCGCCGGAGCCGCCCCGCAAAAAGTTCCGGTTGCCGGCGTGGTTTCCGGGCGAACGCGCCAGCAGCGCGGGGCTGCTGGCGGTGGTCATCCTGCTCACGGTCTACCTGACCTTGCCGGCGGGCCGCAGCGGCCCGGCTATGCACTTCGGCGGGCCGACCTCCGATGCGTTGGCGCTCAATTCCGCCAACGCCCTCGCGACGACGACGCCGATCCCTCCAACCGCGCTCCCGGTCATTGCGGTCCCGACGGTGGCGCCGACGGCTGTTGCCGCCGCGCCCGAGATCGCAGCGGCGCCGACGACAGCTTCGCAGATGGTTGCGGACGTAGCCCCGACGACAGTTCCCCAGCGCGCGGCTCCGGCAGTGATGGCCACGCCGCCGCCCGACGAGCGGGCGCCGCTGGCCGGCGCGCTCTTCCCAGATTACCGCGTGGTGGCGTTCTACGGGCACCCGCACGACGCCAACATGGGCATCGTCGGCGAGGAAACGATCGACGACCTGACGAAGAAGCTGAAGAAGCAGGCGAAGGCGTACGAGGCCGCCGATCCCTCGCGCCCGGTCGTGCCCGCCTTTGAGCTGATCGCGACCGTCGCCCAGCGCGACCCCGGCTTCGATGGCACCTACATTCTGGACACTGACCACGACACGCTGACGGAGTACATCGATTACGCCGAGAAGAACGACATGATCGTGATTCTCGATGTCCAGATCGGACGTGGCAGCGTGGCAGCCGAAATCGAGAAGGTGCGCGATCTGCTGGAGCGGCCGAACGTCCACCTCGCGCTCGATCCCGAGTTCGCTATTGCGGAGGGCGAGACCCCCGGCGACCACATCGGGTCGCTGCAGGCGGACAGCATCATCTACGCGCAGCAGGTGCTGGCCGAGATCTCCGCCGAGTACGGCCTGCCGCCAAAGATGCTGATCGTGCACCAGTTCCGCGAGGACATGATCGGCGGCAAGACCGAGCTGGGGCCGATGCCGGGCGTGCAGCTCGTCATCGACGCCGACGGGTTCGGCGACCCGGACCTGAAGACCTTTGTCTACAACTACCTCGTGCGCGACGAACCGGTCGAATACGCGGGCATCAAGCTCTTCTACGGGCAGGACAGCCCGCTGATGACCCCGCGCGACATCCTCGACCTCGTGCCGGCGCCGGACTTCATCGTCTACCAGTAGCGCAGTGGAGCCCCTGTCCAGTTGACCTGACTCCCATAAACAGCGAACATCGCGCAATCTGCCGGGACTCGATGGGAGAGGCAAGCGCGATGGTGCGTTGGGGAATGATCGGCGCGGGCACGATTGGCCGCGAGTGGATGGCGCCGGCGATTGCGGCGCAACCGGACGGGGAACTGGTGGGCATCGCCAGCTCCGATCCGCAGCGGGCGGCGGCGTTCGCGGGCGAGATGGGCATCCCCCGCGCCTACGACTCGGTGGACGCCCTGCTGGCTGATCCCGAGATCGACGTGGTCTACATCGGCACCACGAACGAGCACCATCACCCACAAGCGATGGCCACCGTGGCGGCGGGCAAGCACTTGCTTTGCGAGAAGCCGCTGGCGCTGACGCTGGCGGATGCGCAGGCGATGGCGGCGGCATACGCCGCCGCCGGGCTGGTGATGGGCACCAACCACCACCTGCGCAACGCCGCCGTCCACCGCGCCATGCGCGACCTGGTGGCGGAAGGCGCCGTGGGCGAGGTGCAGGATGTGCGCGTGTTTCACGCCGTCTTCCTGCCGCCGAAGCTGCAGGGCTGGCGCATCAACCGGCCAGACGCCGGGGGCGGCGTGGTGCTCGATATCACCGTCCACGACGCCGATACCATCCGCTTCATCCTCGGCGACGAGATCGCCGAGGTAACCGCCATGACTGCCGCCCACGGCATGGGCGCGGGGGTGGAGGACACCGTGATGGGCGTGATGCGTACGCAAGGCGGCGTGCTGGCGCAGTTCCACGACAGCTTCACTTCCCGCCACTCCTTCACCGGTTTCGAGGTACACGGCACGGAAGGCGTGCTGTATGGGCGCAATGTCATGACCCAGCAACCGCTCGGGACGCTCTCCCTGCGCCGCGACGGCGTGGAGGAAGAGATCGCCATTGCCCACGAGAACCTGTACGAGCGCTCGGTGCGGCAATTCAATGCAGCGGTGCGCGGCGAGGGCGAACCGGCCGCCACCGCGCAGGATGGCCTGAAGTCGCTGGCGGTGGCGCTGACCGTGCGAGAAGCCGCCAGTAGCGGGCGCGTGGTCGCCGTGCCGCAGGTCTGAGCGGCTCCACTTCACGCAGGAGGAACGCCGATGAGCGACGTGGCTTGGCTGGCGCTGAATCCCGAACAGGCGGAGACGGCTGAGGCCATCTTCGAGCGCATGTTTCCGGCCGATGATGTCCCCGGCGCGACAGAGATCGGCGCCGTGCGCTACCTCGACCGGGCGCTGGCGGGCGCCTACCGTGAGCAACTGGCGCGCTACCGGGTCTGGCTGGACCAGATCGAGTCCGCCAGCCGCGTCGCGAACGGCGCGCCCTTTGCCGCCGCCTCAGCCGAGGCTCAGGACGCGCTGCTGCGCGCGCTTGAGCGCGGCGAGATTCCCGCGTGGGAGGGGCCAGATCAGGTCGCCTGCTTCCGCACGCTGCGGGCGCACCTGCAGGAGGGACTCTTCGCCGACCCCGCCCACGGCGGCAACATCGATAAGGCGGGCTGGCGGGCGCTGGGGCACCCCGGCGTCTGGCTGAGCAACACCGCTGAGGAAAACCTCTCGCCGGAACCAGTGGACAAGGGCGGGCGCATTCAGTCGCTGGCGGACGTGGCGGACGAACTGCGCGCGCTGCACCGCGAGCGCGAGATCCCCGGGTACGACCCCCTGCGCGGCGCCGCCGAGCCCGCGCGGGATGTCGACGTCGTGCTGGTGGGCGTCGGCGGGGTGGGGGGCTTCATTGCGCCGCTGCTGGCGAAGGCGGGCCTGCGGGTGGTCGCGCTGGAGGCCGGGCAGTGGTGGAACCTCGCCGATTTCCAGCCGGACGAGCTGAGCCACGCCTACTACTGCCGGGGCGATCTCGGCCCGAAGTTCGGGCGCGAGACGCCGCGCTGGCGCACGCATGAGGGCGCCGCCGATCAGGAGCTGACCTTCTCGCTGGGCCGGATGATGAACGGCGTGGGCGGCTCGGTGATTCACTACGGCGGCTGGCTGCGCCGCTTCCCCGCCCACAACCTGCGGCTGCGCTCGCACGCGCTGGAGTGTTGGGGGCCGGATGCCATCCCCGAGGGCTGCACCACGCAGGACTGGCCGGTCACCTACGACGAGTTGCGCCCGTACTTCACCGAAGTCGAGCGGCAGGTGGGCATCGCCGGAGATGACCGCGACGCCTTCCGCCCCAAGGATGCGGTCTACCCGCTGCCGCCGACCCGTCCCTTCCGCATGGGCGAGCTGTTCACGCAAGCGACAGAGGCGATGGGGTTGCACCCGCACGCCGCGCCGGTGGGCATGACCACCGCGCCGTACCACGGCGAACCGGAGATGACCTACACCGCGTGGAACAACGGCTTCGGGTCATGGACCGGCGACAAGTGGCACCCGGCGCTGACCTCCGTGCCGGAGGCGCTGGCCACTGGCAACTTCGACCTGCGCACTGGCTGCCGCGTCACCCGCGTGCTGACCGACGCCGATGGCCGCGCCACCGGCGTCGCTTACCTCGATCCGCAGGGCCGCGAGCGCGAACAGCACGCGCGGGTGGTCATCATGGCGGCCTACACCTTCGAGACGGTGCGGCTGATGTTCCTGTCGGGGACGGACAAGCGGCCAGACGGGCTGGGCAACAGCACCGGGCAGCTCGGCAAGCACTTTATGAGCAAGATGTTCGCCCACGTCGATGGCTACTTCCCGGACATCATCTTCAACCGCCACACCGGCCCCGCCGCGCAGGCGGTGGTGCTGGACGACTTTCTCGACGCTTCCTTCGATTGCGGCGCCAACGGCTTCCTCGGCGGTTCGACGCTCGGCGCGGAGAACCAGTTTCTGCCGATCCAGATCAGCCGCGAGGCGCTGCCCGCCGATGTGCCGGGTTGGGGTAAGAGCTATAAGGACCACCTGCGGCAGTGGCAGCACTTTGGGGTGGTGCGCATGCAGCCGGAAGCGCTCTCCTACGACGCCAACTTCCTCGACCTCGACCCGCGCCACCGCGACCGCAGCGGCCTCGGGATGCCGGTGGTGCGCGTGACCTACGACCTGCAGCCGAACGAGCACCGGCTCGCCGGTTTCATGGAGGGGAAGTGTGACGAGATCCTGACCGCCATGGGGGCCAGCCAGACGTGGCATGGTCCGCGCTTCACCGGCGCGGGCAGTTCGCACGATCTGGGCGGCTGCCGCTTCGGCGACGACCCCGCCCTGAACGTGACCGACCGCACCCTGCAGGTGCATGACACGCCCGGCCTGTACGTCTTCTCCGGCGCCGTATTCCCTACCTGCGCCGGCGTCAACCCGACGCTGACCCTGTGGGCGCTGGCGTTGCGGGCGGCGGAGCAACTGGTGGAGACAATGCGCGAGGGCAAGGCGTAGTGCTGCGTCCCCAGGGACATTGCGACTCACGCTACCGAGACGTCATCCCGGCGAAGGATGGATCTCGCGTTCCTTCTCTCGCGAAAGCGCGGAAGGATGCGATGGGCGCTGGCTGACAGCGAGGTCCTTCGACAAGCTCAGGACATCACCCGTGGTGGGTGGCAACATCGATGTGGGATGAACATCGAGATGGACGACGACGTTGACGACGAGGGGCAACGCCCGGCATGACTGATTCGGGACACGGCACGGTCGATCTGTCCATCGAGGGCGCCATCGCGCGGTTGACCCTGAACCGCCCGGGAAAACTGAACGCGCTCAGCGTCGCGATGCTTACGGAACTGGAGGCGCATCTCGCACACATTGACCATCAGCCGGAGGTGCGCGTGGTGATTCTCGGCGCGGCGGGGGAGCGCGCGTTCAGTGTCGGGGCCGATGTCAACGCGTGGTCCGCGCTGGAGCCGCTGGAGATGTGGCGCTGGTGGGTGCGCGATGGTCATCGCGTCCTGCAGCGGCTGAGCGCGCTCCGGCAGCCGGTCATCGCGCAGGTGCAGGGGATGGCGTTTGGCGGCGGGCTGGAATTCGCCATGGCGGCGGACCTGCGGTTCGCCGCGGACACCGCCACCTTCGGCATGCCGGAGACCACCATTGGCACGCTGCCCGGCTGGGGCGGCACGCAGCGCCTGCCGGCGCTGATCGGCGCGGCGCGGGCGAAGCAGCTGATCTTCTCTGGGGAGCGCCTCGACGCCGCCACGGCGGAACGCTGGGGGCTGATCAATGAGGCTGTCCCGGCTGCGGATCTGACAACGCGCGTCGATGCGCTGGCGGCGAAAATCGCGGCCAACGCACCGGTGGCGGTACAACTCGCGAAATCGGCCATCGACCACGACCCCAGCGCGCTGGAGGCGTTCGCCGGCGCGCTGGCCGCCGGCGCGGACGATGGCCGCGAGGGGATGGCCGCCTTTCGCGAGAAGCGGCCGCCAGTCTTTCGCGGAAGGTAGTGGACAGGCGCGTGGCGGACAGGCGCCGTGCCGCCGCCCTGCTCGGGAATGACAACCTCTCCCACTGTCATCTCGAGCTTGTCGAGCGATCTCGGTCACGAGGTCGCACCCATTCGAGGTATACGCAGGGCGCCCCGCATTGCGGCAATGGCAAAAGGTCGCTGCCCGACAGACGGGATCTTCGACAAGCTCGAGATGACAAGGAAGTGGGCGGTTCTCGCGGGACTTGACACTGCGCTAAGCGAAATTGCGCTGGAGATGTGCGCAGGCCGGGGACGAATGATGAGGAGCACCGATTTGGCAACCTTCGATGCGGCGGCTTCGCTGGAGGAGCGCGCCGCACAGGCAATGACCTTTGCGCAGGGGCAGGTGCTGAACCTCATCACCGCGCACCCCGACTACTTTCCCCTCTACACCGAGGAGGGAAAATGGCAGCACGGCAAGGAAAGCTGGACCAACTGGTGCGAGGGGTTCCTCGGCGGCATGATGTGGATTTTCGCCCGCCGCACCGGCGACCCGGCGTGGCGCGAGCGCGCCGAGCACTACGCGCGGCTGGTGGAGGAGCGGCAGCATGACACCAGCGTGCATGACCTTGGGTTCGTCTTCTGGTCCACGTGGAAGCGCTGGTTCGACCTGACCGCCGACACCGCCATCAACGAGCGGGTGATTCAGGCCGGGCAGACGATGGGGCTGCGCTTCAACGAGGAGGGCAGGTATCTGCGCTCCTTCGTGGCCCCGGAAAGCTGCTTTATCGACATCATGATGAACGTCGGCATCATCTTCTACGCCGCCAACGAGACTGGTGACGCCGACCTGCTGCGCCGCGCCACCGAGCACTGCCTGACCACCCGCCGCTACCTGATGCGCGGCGACGGCAGCACTGCCCACGAGGGGATCTTCGACCTCGCAACGGGCGAGTTCCTGCGCGAGGACACGCATCAGGGCTGGCGCCCCGATTCCTCTTGGGCGCGCGGGCAGACGTGGGCGCTGTACGGCTTCGGCACGGCCTACCGCTTCAGCGGTGACGCGCGCTTTCTGGACGCCGCCGAGCGCTGCGCCGATTTCTACATCGCGCGCACCCCGGAGGGCGGCGTGCCGCCGAACGACTGGGAAGAGCCAAACCCGCGCCGCCGCTACGAAAGCTCCGCCGCCGCCATAGCCGCCAGTGGCCTGCTGCAACTGGCCGAGCTGACACAGGATGCCGAGCGCGCCGCCGGCTACCGCGAGTACGCCCGGGGCATCCTCGATACGCTGCTGTCGGCGGAGTTTCTGGCAGTGGAGACCCCCGGCTGGGAGGGCATCCTGCGCCACGGCAGCTACCACGAGCGCCTCGACCTCGGTGTCGATGAGAGCGTGATGTGGGGCGAGTACTTCTTCGTGGAGGCGCTGGACAAGCTGTTGGGCGCGCCGGCATTGTCGTAGGAGCGTCGCGCAAGCCAAATCGGGGCTGGACCGACCGCGGCCGGGAGAACGTCATGAGCGGCGCACACCACGCAGATGTCGTCATCATCGGGTCCGGCATGGGCGGGGGCACGCTCGCGTGGGCGCTGCGCGACCTCGGCGCGCGGGTGCTGCTGATCGAGCGCGGCGGCTACCTGCCGGTCGAGGCGCAGAACTGGAGCCCGGAGGCGGTCTTCATCGAGAACCGCTATAAGGCGAAGGAGCGCTGGCGCGATCGCCACGGCGCGTGGTTCTCGCCGGGGGTGCACTACTACGTCGGCGGCAACACGAAGGTGTTCGGGGCGGCGTTCCCACGCCTGCGCGAGGCCGACTTCGGGGAGATCGTGCACGAGGGCGGCCTCTCGCCCGCGTGGCCGGTGACCTACGCGGACTTCGCGCCCTATTACGACCGCGCCGAGCGCCTCTATCAGGTGCACGGCGCCGCTGGCAGCGACCCCACCGACCCGCCCCGTACTGGCCCGTTCCCGTATCCGCCAATGCCCGCTGATCCCTACATGGAGGACCTCGCCGAGCGCTTCCGCGCGCAGGGGCTGCACCCGGCGCCGCTGCCAGTGGGGCTGGACTACGGGCCGGGCGGCGCCTGCATCCGCTGCATGACCTGCGACGCCTTCCCGTGTATGGTCCACGCGAAGAGCGACGCCGAGGTGCGCGCCGTCCAGCCTGCCATGGCATCAGGTAATGTCGAGTTGTGGACGCACACCTACGCCGAGCGCCTGCTGACCGACGCCAGCGGTTCGCGCGTCACCGGCATGGAGGTGCGGCTGGCAGATGGCGAGCGGCAGATCGTTGAGGCGGACATCGTGGTCTCCTCCGGCGGCGCGGTCAACTCCGCCGCGCTGCTGTTGCGTTCGCGCAATGACCGCCACCCGCGCGGCCTGGCGAACAGCTCCGGGCTGGTTGGCCGCAACTACATGGTCCACAACAACTCGGTGCTGGTGGCGATCGACCCGCTGCGCCGTAACGACACCGTCTTCCAGAAAGTGATCGCTATCAACGACTTCTACGCGGCAGGCTTCGATCCGGTATTCCCGTATCCCATGGGCAGCCTGCAGCCGGTCGGCAAGCTGCAGGGCGCCATGATGCGCGGCGCGGCCCCGTGGGCTCCCGGCTGGAGCCGGGAATTGGCGGCGCAGTTCAGCGTCGATTGGTGGGTGATGAGCGAGGACCTGCCGGACCCGCAAAACCGGATCACGCTCGACAGCCGCGATGAGATTGTCGTGCACTGGACCCCGAACAACCTGCCGGCGCACGCCCGGTTGATGCATCAGGCGAAAACGGCGCTGCGCCGTGCGGGCTACCCGGTGCTGCTCAGCAAGCAGATGGGTATCGAGACAAACTCGCATCAGTGCGGCACACTTCGCTTCGGCCACGATCCCGCCGCCTCGGTCCTCGATCCACTGGGCCGGGCGCACGATCTGGACAACCTGTACGTCGTCGATGGCGCGTTCTTCCCATCCTCGACGGCGTGCAACCCCGCGTTGACTATCGCCGCGCAGGCGCTGCGCGTGGGCGACTGCCTCCGGGCGCGGCTGGGTTCACCCGCTGCCTGATACGAAAGGGACCACCATGACTGAAACGAAGAGCCGGTTGGCCGGCTACCGGCAGCGCCGCGACAGCTTCTTCGGGACGCACGCGCACTCACCGCTGACGGCAGAGCAGCGTGAGGGCTTCTCGGGCCTGAACTACTTCCCTGAGCGTGAAGATCTGGTCATGCAACTGGAGCTGGACGCCAGCGGCGAAAACGCCGGCGAGGCCGTGGTGCTGGAAACGACTGACGGCCAGCAGCGCGATTTCACCAACGCGGGCGTTATCCGCTTCGAGGTGGACGGCCAGCCAGTTGAGCTGACGATGCTGCGCGATGCGCGGGGAGGCTACTTTCTACCGTTCCGCGATGCCTCGGCGGGCGGCGAGACGTACGAGGTAGGCCGCTATCTGGAGCCGCAGGCGATGCCGGATGGCCGGCTGCACGTGGACCTGAACTACGCCTACAACCCGTACTGCGCGTACGGCGATGGCTGGAGTTGCCCAAAGCCGCCGGCGGAAAATCACCTCGACATCGCCATTCCGGCGGGGGAGCGGTCGTTCAACCTGCCGGAGTAGGCAATCGTGTCTCGAGCGCAGTTGAAAGGCCTTGTGGCTACCTGGGCCAAAACGAAGTCTCCCGCCCTTGTTGTGAATGGGTTTTTGGGGCTTGTTTCGCTGGAGAAGCCCTCACCCCAATCCCTCTCCCGATGCGCGGGAGAGGGGCTCGTGCCCCGGATACTGGTGCCAACTTCGGTGCGGCAACGCCGAATGTCCACCACAACATTGCCAACCGGCTCCCCTCTCCCGCGCATCGGCTGACTGGGGTAGGTATTGAGGAATGGGCGGCTTCACGACGCTGACGAGCCCTCACCCCAACCCCTCTCCCGATGCGCGGGCGAGGGGCTCTTGCCCC
>JASGGF010000096.1:0-14125 GCA_047605145.1 Thermomicrobiales bacterium
GTTCAGCTTCTCGCCGCCCTCCGCCGTGCAGACCACCGTGTCTTCGATGCGGATGCCGAACTCGCCGGGGAAGTACACCCCCGGCTCATCGCTGAAGGTCATCCCCTCGGCCAGCGGCAGGGTGTTCCCCGCCACGAGGTACGGCTCCTCGTGCACCGCCAACCCCAGACCGTGGCCCACGCGGTGAAAGAACGCCTCGCCGTAGCCGCGCGCCGTCAGGAACGACCGCGCCGCATTGTCGATCTCCTCGCAGGCCACCCCCGGCTGCACCGCCGCGAAGGCGATCTCGTTTGCCTGCAAGACGGCCGCGTAGGCATCGCGGTACGCCTGTGAGGGCTCCCCCACGTGCGCCGAGCGGGTGACATCGGAGTAGTAGCCGTGCCACGTGCCGCCCCAGTCCACCACCAGCGCATCGCCCTCGCTGATGACGCGCTCCCCGGCGGAGTGGTGCGGTGAGGCGGAGTGCGGCCCGCTGGCGATAATGCAGAACTCCGGCTTCACCCCGCGCACGCGTAGCGCCTCTTCCAACCGCGCCTTCGCCTCCAGCTCGGTCAGGCCGGCCACCGGCTGCCGGATGAACTCCTCCCACGTCTCATCCGTCAGGCGGGCGGCTTCCGCCATCGCCGCGATCTCGGAGGCATCCTTCTGCATCCGCAGCGGCCGCATGAGCGGCGCGGCCTCCACCCACGTCGCCCCCGGCAGCGCCGCCTGCAGGCGCAGCAGGAAAACGCTCCACAGGTCGTCATTCACGGCAATCACGCCGGTGGCGAAGCGCCGCGCCTCCGCCGCGAGTACGACCGCCGGGTTCTCCGTCTCGGTCCAGCTGACCAGCGTCAGCAGGTCATCCTTGCCGTCCAGCAGCGCCTTCTCGAGGCGCGGCACCACGTACAGCGCGTTGCCCTCGCGCGGCAGCACCAGCACGCTCATCCGCTCGGAGAGGTGCCCCTCGTAGCCGATCAGGTAGAAGAGATCGGGCGACGGCCCGACAATCAGCAGGTCGATCCCCTGCTGCGCCATCTCGGCCTGCGCCCGGCGCAGGCGCTCCGCGTGCACGGCGCTGGTGGCAACGGTGGTGGGTGTGCTCATGGTGAATCACTCCTGTGTGGCGGGAATAGTGTTTGTGGATCAGCGTACAGTATTCTTTGTCACTGTCTCATGTCTGTTGCCGCCGCGTTGCGGCTGAGCGCCGGGAGCCCGCCCCGAGCGCCGCATCCCTGTTTCTGGAGGACACCTCTATGGAAGATCGTCGTTTCAGCACTCGTGGCCGCCTCGGCGCCCTGCTGGTCGCGGCCGGCGCCGTCATGAAGCCGTGGGAAGCCCTCGCGCAGGACGCCACCCCCGAGGCCCTCAGCGAGCCCATCACGTCCCAAACCCGCGAGGAGTTCCGCGCTGAGCTGCAGGAAGCGATGCAATACACCGAGCCAACCACCCCCGGTGGCTCATTCATCGATTCCGCCACGTCCGATATCCAGACGGTGCAGCCCTTCCTCGCGGAAGAGGCCGCGTCCCTCGGCGTCGTTGGGCTGATCTACGAGGGCCTGACCGGCAGTGACCCGCGCACCGGCCAGCCAGCCCCGGGCGGCCTCTCCGACTCGTGGGAGATCGCCGAGGATGGCCGCACCTACACCTTCCACCTGAACCCGAACGCCAAATGGCACGATGGCACGCCCGTCACGGCGGAAGATGTCAAGTTCTCGGCAGACGCGCTGGCCAACCCGGATTCGGGCAGCGTCTACACCGGCAGCTTCGTGGACACGGTCGAGTCGTGGCGCGTGATCGACGATCACACCTTCGAGATCGTGGCGAAGGAGCCGGTCTACACCTTCCTGTTCGATATCCAGACCCTCTTCGTCATCCCGAAGCACATCTGGGAGGATGTGCCGCTGGCCGACTGGCGGACCGATCCCGGCGCCACCGGCGCCGATCCCGCCCGCGTGGTGGGCAGCGGCCCCTTCAAGTTCAGCGAGTGGAAGCAGGGTGAAAGCGTCACCCTCGTTCGCAACGACGACTACTACGACAAGGTCCCCTACCTCGATTCCTACGTCCTGCGCATCTGGCCAGACCAGACCTCGGTCGTCAACGCGCTGCTGAACGGCGAACTGGATCAGGCCGGTCTTGAGCCCTCCGACATCGCCACGGTGGAAGGCGCCCCGGGGATTGAGGTGGCGCACTACCCCACGCGCGGCTTCACCTACTACGAGTTCAACCTCGATCCCGAGGTGACCACCAAGTGGCAGGATGAGCGGGTTCGCCAGGCGCTGCTGTACGCGCTGGACCGCGATTCCATCGTCAACGACATCCTGCTTGGCTACGCAGAGGTGGCGCAGGGTACCCAGCCCGTCGTCTCCTACGCCTACGCGCCGGACGAAATCGCCACGAAGTACACCTTCGATCCCGAGAAGGCGAAGTCCCTGCTGGCCGACGCCGGCTGGACCGACAGCGACGGCGACGGCATTGTGGACATGGACGGCGAGGCGCTCTCCTTCGAGTTCCTCTACCCCTCCGGCTCCCCCACCAGCGACCAGATCGCCGCCTACATCCAGGACGCTTGGAAGGCCATCGGCGTGGACGCCACGCCGCGCTCGCTGGAGTTCCCGGCCCTGATCGAGGCCACCACCACGAACCCGACCTTCGACATCGCCATGTACGGGTTCAGCTGGGACGCCAGCTTCATTCAGGACGCCATGTTCGGCTGCGCGCAGTATCAGGTCGGCTTCAACGACATGAAGTACTGCAACCCGGAGCTGGACGAGATCAACGCCGAAGCGAAGCTCACCTTCGACGAGGCCGCCCGCCGCGATCTGCTGATCGAGGCCAGCAACATCGTCAATGACGAGCAGCCCATCGCCGTCCTCCAGTTCTCGCAGGCCCACGCCGCCTACAACGACGCCCTGCAGAACTACAAGCCAAGCACGTGGGGCGTGGACCTCAATCAGGTCTGGGTCCAGCAGTAAGCCGCTCCCGACCGCGACGTGGTGTTCCGCCACGTCGCGGTTTACCATTTATTGCATTCCCGGGAAGTCCCGCCCGTAGTCTGGGCATCGTTGCCCATCGTCAATATGGTGAACCGGCCATGTCCACCCTTGTTCCTGTTGCGTTGTCCGCCGGAGGCTGCTGGTGATCGCCTACGTCGCGCGGCGTCTGCTGCAGATGATCCCCCTGATCCTCGGGGTCACCTTCCTCACCTTCGCCATCATCAACCTCATGCCCGGCAGCCCGGTCATGCGGCTGCGGGACAACCCCAAGATCCGCCCGGAAGCGGCCCAGATGCTGGAGAAGCAGCTCGGCCTCGATCAGCCGTGGCCCGTCCGCTATGTCAAGTGGCTGGGTGATCTGGCCCGCGGCAACCTCGGCACCTCGCTCTACAACCAGCTCCCCGTGGCGGACCGCATCTGGGCCGCCATCCCCAACACCCTCCTGCTCGCCGTTACCTCGCTGGTCCTCGCCTTAGCCGTGGCGGTGCCAATGGGGGTGTACTCCGCCGTCAAACATGGCTCCGGCTTTGACCGCGCCTCAAGCGTCAGCGCCGTCGCGCTCTACTCCATGCCGGATTTCTGGCTGGCGCTGCTGCTGGTCATCCTCTTCGCCCTGAAGTTCAAGGAGTGGGGCCTGCCCTCGCTCCCGGTCGGCGGCATGACCGACGCGCGCGGCGGCGGCGATCTGGCGGACCGCCTCAAGCACCTAATCCTGCCGGTCGCGGCGCTCTCGCTGGTGCAAATCGGCTCGTGGGCGGCCTTCTTCCGCTCATCCATGCTGGAAACGCTCAGTCAGGAGTACATCCGCACCGCCAAGAGCAAGGGCCTGCCCCAGCGCACCATTCTCTATCTGCACGCCTTCAAGAACGCCTTCCTGCCCCTCATCACCATCGTCGGGTTGGCGCTGCCGGGCCTGCTGGGGGGAGCGCTGTTCATCGAGACGATCTTCGCGTGGCCGGGCATGGGCCGCCTCACCTACGAGGCCGTCGGCCGGCGCGACTACACCATGATCATGGCCACCACCCTGATGTTCTCGGTGTTGACCATGCTCAGCAACCTCATCGCCGACGTGCTCTACGCCGTGCTCGATCCGCGCATCCGGCTGGCCTAGGGGGATCGACATGGTTGACGCCGCCACCAGCCGGGTCGCCGGTCAGGAGCCCGATGTCGAACTCCTCCCCGCCACAGGGGCTGGCCCCATTCCGGCCAGCCCGAAGCGGGACAACGCCCTCGGCCAGTTCGCCGAGAGCGAGGCCTACGCCGGCTCCATCGACCGCCGCTCGCTCCGCAAGACCCCCGGCCTCTACACCCGCGCGTGGCGCCGCTTCCGCAGCAACGGCGTCGCCATGACCGCGCTGGTCATGCTGACCATCATCCTGCTGTTCGTGATCAGCGCCGGGCTGATCTCCACCTACGTGACCGGGTTCACCTTTTCCGAGAATCATCTGGCCGACAAGCTCTCGCCGGTCGGCACAAATGGCTACATCCTCGGCAGCGACGGCAACGGCCGCGATGTCCTGACGCGCCTCGCCTACGGTGGCCGCGTCTCGATCATGATCGCCATCCTCTCTGGCCTCGCCACCTTCTTTATCGGCGGCGCGGTCGGCCTGCTCTCCGGGTACGCCGGCGGCAAGACCGACGCCATCCTGATGCGCCTGGTCGATGTGCTGCTCTCCATCCCCGGCCTGCCGCTGCTGATCCTGATTGCCTCGCTCTACTCGCCCGGCCCGGTCGGGCTGGCCTTCGTGCTGGCCGCCGTTTCGTGGCCCGGCATCTCCCGCATCGTGCGCGGCGAGGTGCTCGCGCTGCGCGGCCGCGAGTATGTGGACGCCGCCCGCACCATCGGCGCGGCCCCCATCCGCATCGTGCTGCGCCACATCCTGCCGAACATCCTGCCGCTGATGATCGTCTACATCTCGCTGGTCATCCCCGGCCTCATTCTGGCGGAAGCGGGCCTCTCCTTCCTCGGCATCGGCGTGCAGGTGCCCACCCCCTCGTGGGGCAACATGCTGGGCGACGCGCAGCAGTTCTTCCGCACCAACACTGCCAATGTCCTCATCCCCGGCCTGATGATCTACATCACCTCGCTCTCCATGTACCTCGTCGGCAGCGGCCTCCGCGATGCCTTCGATCCCAAGTTGACGGAGTAGCCCCTCCGGCGGGGGTTGGCTGGCGCCGGCGGAAAGCCGGCCAACCCCCTCCTCGCACCTCGACCGTAGCGGAGACCCTCGGCGGTCTCTCCGCCTCCTACCCCGGCCTTCCCCACCACACTGTCGTCCCGAGTCCGCAGACGAGGGACCGACCACCCCCAACTCCAACGTCGCAGCCCCAGCTCTCCGATGTCCGCCACCACCGCACCCCATCACCGCGCCCGTTTATCCTGTGCAGCAGCACCGGCCAGATCATCTGGCCCCATCACCACCCGGCTGCACCGGATGAGGAGACGCATGACCCCTAACCCCTCTCGCCTGACTCGCCGCTCCGCCCTGCTCGCCGCCGCCGGCTTCGGCGCCGCCACCCTCCTGCCCCAGCTCGCCCACGCGCAGGACGCCACGCCCGCTGCCGGCCCCATCACCTCCCCCACCCGCGCCGAAGCGGAAGCCGCGCTGGCCGAAACCCTCGGCTACGCTGAAGCCGCCACCACCGGCGGCACGTTCATTCGCGCCATCGGCAGCGACCCCGCCACCCTGCAGCCGCTACTGGCCGACGACGAGGACTCCATCGGCCTCGTCCAGCAGATCTACAGCCCCCTGATCGGCACGGACCTCGTCACCGGCGGCCCCGCCCCCACCGGCCTCGCCGATTCGTGGGACATCGCCGCAGATGGCAGGACCTACACCTTCCACCTCAACCCGGACGCGCAGTGGCACGACGGCGAACCGGTCACCGCCGCCGATGTCCAGTTCTCCTTCGACGCCCTCGCGAATCCGGACGCCGGCTCCTCCTACGCGCAGACCTTCCTCGCCGCCACCGAATCGTGGCGGGTGATCGACGACCACACCTTCGAGGTGATCGCGAAAGAACCGCTCTTCACATTCCTCTATGACCTGGTGACCTGGATCATCCCGCAGCACATCTGGGCCGGTGTCCCGCCTGCTGACTGGCGCACCGATGGCGGCGCCACCGGGCAGGACCCCGCCCGCGTCGTCGGCTCCGGGCCGTTCCGCTTCCGCGAGTGGCTCCCCGGCGAGAGCGTCACTCTGGACCGCAACCCGGACTCCTTCGCGCACGCGCCGTACATCGACACCTACACCGTGGTCATCCGCCCGGATCAGACCGCTATCGTCAACGCCCTGCTGGGCGGCGAGATCGACGCCGCCACGCTGGAGCCCGCCGATGTCGCCACCGTCAGCAGCACGGACGGCCTGGCCGTCGCCACCTACCCCACCCCCGACTTCATCTTCTACCTGACGAACCTCGACCCAGAGAAATCGACGCTCTTTCAGGATGTCGAAGTCCGGCAGGCGCTCATGGTCGCGCTCGACCGCGAGGCGATGGCCCGCGACATCCTGCTCGGCGCCGCCCGCGTCGCCAACGGCACGCAGCCGGAAATCTCCTACGCCTACGCGCCAGACCGGCTTACCACGCAGTACACCTTCGATGTCGCCCGCGCGCAGGAGCTGCTGGCGGACGCCGGTTGGGCCGACAGCGACGGCGACGGCATCGTCGAGAAGGACGGCACGCCCCTCGCCTTCGAGATTCTCTACCCCTCCGGCTCCCCCACCTACGACCAGGAACTCGCCTACATGCAGGACGCCTGGCGCGCTATCGGTGTCGACGCGCAGCCCAGCCCGCTCGATTTCCCGGCGCTGGTGGGCACGATCACCGGCGACCACGCCTTCGACATGGCCTTCCTCGGGTTCGGCTGGGACGCCACCTACATCCAGGACCTGATGTTCGGCTGCGACCAGTACGAGGGCGGATTCAACGTCGTCCGCTACTGCAATCCGGCGCTGGACGAGATCAACGCCCGCGCCAAGCGCACCCTGCCGGAGGCGCCGCGCCGCGAACTGATGATCGCCGCCACCGACATGATCAACGAGGATCTCCCCGTTGGCGTGCTGCACTTCGTCGATGCCAACCTTGGCTACAGCACCCGGCTGCAGAACTTCGCGCCGACCGCCTGGGGGCTGGACCTGACCCAGATCTGGATCACGGATACCGACTAGCGCGCAACCACCCGTGTCTCGGGCGTGTCAAGAGACCTCGTCCACAGTCGTCCGTGTTGCAAGCTTGCCGAGCGACCTCGTCATCCCTGACCGCTACGCCAGCGGGGAGAAACCACCATGAGCACCACGAGCACCACAGCAGTCGCCGCCCGCGCCGATGTCCCGGTCGAGGAGACCTGGGCGCTGGAGACCGTCTTCCCGGACAACGCCGCCTGGGAAGCCGCCTTCGCCGCCGCCGATGACCGCCTCGGCGAGTTCGCGCCGTACCGCGACCACCTCGCCGATGACGCCGTCACCCTGCTGGCCGCCCTCCGCCTGAAGGACGACATCGCCGAGCAGGTCAACCGCGTCGCCATCTTCGCCGATCTGCGCCGCACCGAAGACGCCACCAACACGCAGCATGGTGAAATGGCGGACCGCTCCGCCGCGCTGGAAAGCCGCACCGCCGCCGCGACCTCCTTCATCCAGCCGGAGATCGCCGCCATCCCGGACGCCACCCTGCAACGCTGGCTGGCGGACGAGCCGGGGCTGGAGCCCTACCGCGTGGCGCTGCTGCGCATTGCCCGCCAGCGGGCGCACATCCGCTCCACCGAGATCGAGGAACTGCTGGCCCGCGCCGCCGACATGGGCGGCGCCAGCGAAATCACCCAGAGCGTGCTGGAGGACGGCGATCTCCAGCTCGGCGAGATCACCGACGAAACCGGCGCGATCATCAAGCTGGCGCAGGGCAACCTGCAGCGTTTCCTCGATTCCGCCGACCGCCGCGTGCGGCAGGAAGCATGGGAGGTTTCGGCAGACGCCTACCTCGCGTTCCGCAACACCTTCGCCGCCACCCTCGCCGGGGCGGTCAAGCGCGATGTCTTCTACGCCCACGCCCGCGGCTACGACTCCGCACTGGCCGCCGCCCTCGATGCCGACAACATCGACCCCGCCGTGTTCCGCAATCTGCTGGACACCGTCTGGCGCAACTTCCCGGTCTGGCATCGCTACTTCCGCGTGCGCCGCGAGTTGCTCGGCCTCCCTGCCGGCGATCACCACGCCTACGACCTCGAAGCGCCGCTGGCCGGCCCCGTGCCCTTCCCGTGGCAGGTGGGCGTCGATAGCATCCTCGCCTCCCTCGCCCCCCTCGGCGACGAATATGTGGCAGAGGTGCGGCGCGGCATGGCCGGGCGCTGGGTGGACCGCGCCGCCAACGTCGGCAAGGGCGGCGGGGCTTTCTCCTCCGGCGCGTTCGGCACCGAGCCGTTCATCTCCATGATTTACGGCGGCACGCTGACCAGCGTCTCCACCCTCACCCACGAGATCGGCCACTCCATGCACTCGCTGCTGACGTGGCGGCATCAGCCGTATACCTACGAGCTGTACGGCATGTCCGCCGCCGAGACCGCCTCGAACTTCAATCAGGCGCTGATGGGCGTCCATTTGCTCAACGAACGTGACGACCGCGACTGGACCATCGCCGTCATTGAGGAGCGAATGGCGAACAACATGCGTTATCTCTTCACGATGCCGATTCTGGCGCGCTTCGAGCTGGCCGCCCACGAGCGGGTGGAGCAGGGTCAGGCGCTCTCGGCGGACTGGATGAGCAAGACGCTGCTGGGGTTCTACGAGGACGGGTACGGAAGCGAGGTGCAGATCGATGCGCCCCGCGTGGGCATCACCTGGGCCCGCTTCCCGCACCTGTTCATGAACTTCTACGTCTTCCAGTACGGCGTCGGCATCGCGGCGGCGGCGGCGCTGGCGGATGGCGTGCTGCGCGAGGGCGAGCCCGCCCGCGAGCGCTACCTCGCCTTCCTGCGCGCCGGCGGCTCCGTGGAGCCGATCGAGGCGCTGCAGCAGGCGGGCGTGGACATGACCAGCCCGGAGCCGATCGAGCGCGCCTTCGCCATCATGGATGGCTACATCGACCGTCTGGAAGCGCTGGTTCCGTAACCGGATCACCCCGGGCCACGAGTGGCCCGTCTGGAGAAGATCACTGCATGAAGTGCCCAATTGACGGAAGCGAACTGCGCATCAGCGAGCGGCAGGGCATCGAAATCGACTACTGCCCACAGTGCCGGGGCATCTGGCTCGACCGCGGCGAGCTGGACAAGCTTCTGGAGCGCTCGGCGCAGGTCGCCCCATACACCGCCGCCCCCTCCCGCGACCGCGATGCGGCCCCCTACGACAGCCCACGCTCCGCAGATCGCTCCGCAGATCGCCGCGATGACGACCGCCGCTACCGGGATGATGATGACCGCCGGTACCGCGATGACGACGACGACCGCTACGATGACCGCAAGCGCAAGAAGAAGCGCGCTCGCTCCTTTCTGGAAGACATCCTTGACTTCGACTAGCGGAGCCACCGCATGAGTGGCGCGCAGATCACCATCATCCTCGGCGTGGGCATCATCCTGCTGGCCTGCGTGGTCCTGCTGCCCCGGCTCCTCCGCCGGGGCGGGCCGCCCGCACCCGCAGCCGCCGCTCCACTCCCGGCGTCAGCCCCGGCCCCAGCGCGGCCCTCCGGCCCGGCCCTCTCCGGTCTCGCCGCCGACCTGCTCGCGCTGGAACAGGCCGGCCAGTGGGATCAGCTCATCCGCCTGCTGGACACCACTTTGCCGGAGTGGCCCGTCTCTTCCTCGCTGATCGAGGTGGCGCGCGCCACCGGCAATCTGGAGCACGACCTCGCGCTCCTGCCGCAGGACGCGGTCTCCGGCGTCGTCATCACCCGCCTGCAAGCGCAGACCCACGATGTCACCCAGCGCCTGTGGGTACTGGCGGATCAGCTGGTGCTCGCCGAGCGCATGCGTGGCCCCGCCCTCCAGCCGCGCCTCGAACGCGAAGACGCCGTCCTCCTGCGCCTGCTCCCCGCCATCCAGACCGCCCAGTCGGAGCTGGTGGAGCTCACCCTCGGCGGCCAGTCCGGCGCCGTCCTCGAGCGCGCCGAGGGCCGATTCCTCGCCTTGGCCGACACCGCGCGGGAGTTGCAGGAATTGGGGTAGATTGGGGCAGGAAGCGAGAAGTCGTGACCCTGCCGCTGGGGGCTAAAGACCCCCAGCTACCTCAACGGAAGCCCCATGAATGGGGCTGAGACTCTGCGTAACCTGCGTTGCCGCTGACCTTATTTGAGGCCCGCAGGAGCTTTCTCCTTCGGACGCAAGCCGGTCATTCATCGTCGCTACAGCGTTCCATCACGCCGTAGAGTTCCCGGGCGGCGTGGCGCGCGCGCTGGTTTTGAACATAGTCCAGAACGCGGTCAAAGCCACTCTGGCTCACCGAAAGCACCCCGTATCCCGACTGCCACGCCAGGACCTCAACGCTGTTCGCGCGAAGCGAGTTCACCGCGTGGGACGATGCGCCCTTCCACTGCCCAATCACCTTTGCCACCGCCAATGTCGGCGGAACCTGCGCAAACACGTGTACGTGATCCGGCATGATTCCAACCCCATACACCGCCACATCGAGCCTGCGCGATGTCTCGACAATCGCCCGCTCAATCACATCAACCACATCTTCGCTGATCGACGGCGCCCGATGCCGCGTCGCCCAAATCACGTGATAGAGCAACCGCGAATACGGCATGATCCGCTCCTGTCGGTCTCCGAGAGGGGTTCGGTATCTGCTCTATGGAGAGACCGGTTGAACCTCCTATACCAACCCTGCCGCGCCTCGCACTTGACAATTTCAGCCCCATTTATGGGGCTTTCGTTGGGGTAGCGCGAGGTCTTTAGCCTCGCGCGGCGAGGGCAACTTGCCCCCTCTCCACCGCGATCCTCGCCACATGCGGCAAGGGCAAATTGCTCCTTTACCGCTGCCATCTGCCGCTAGCGGCGACGTCCGTTGCTTTCCCTCTCCACCCTGATCTTCTCGACAGCGAGGGCGGACTGCCCCCGTGCGCAGCAACCGTTACCCTATGACATCGGCGATTTGTCCCTGTTCCACCGCGATTTTCGCCGCACGTGAAGGGCGACGAGTTCCTCGCCCCACCACCTACTTCCCTGGCGCGATGAGGGAGCGCCCCGTTACCAGCGCCAGATCGCAGCAAGGACGCACTACCCGCCGTCCACGCCAACCTTGCCTCGCGCCGACCGGGCAAGCTGGTTCCCATCCCATGCCTTTGCCCAGGCGCGGGAGCCGGCTCCTGCCAACCCCGCGCCCTCACCCGAACCTACGCCCCCGCCGTCTCCCCCAGCTTCTCCAGTAGCAGCGCCTCCGCCACGATGAACCGCTCCAGCTCCTGCAGGTTCAGGCTCTCGTTCGCCGCGTGCACCTGCGACTGCTCATCGCCCGGCCCCCAGACAATGAACTCCGCGTCCGGCGCAATCGTCTGCAGCGTCGTCAGCAGCGGGATCGTGCCGCCGGAGCCGGTGACCTTCGCCTCCACGCCGAACGCCTCCTGCAACGCCTCCTGCGCCGCCGAGAAGACTGGCCCGCTGGTGCCCACCTTGAAGGCGTCGCCCGTCTGCATCGGCGCCGTCACCACCTCCACGCCCCACGGCGCGTGCGCGTGCAGGTGCGCCATCAGCAGCCGCAGCGACTCCGCCGGGTCCGAACCCGGCGCAATGCGCAGCGAAATGCGCGCCTTCGCCTCCGGCATCAGGCTGTTCGAGGCGCCCGCCGTCGGCGTCGCGTCGAGGCCAATCGCCGTCACGGATGGCCGCGCCCACAGGCGGGTCGAAAGCGTGCCGGAGCCGATCAGCCCCACGCCCGGCAGCACCCCCGCCGCCGCGCGGAAGTCGTCCTCCGGCAGCCCGGCGCCCTCCCAATCGAAGCGCGTCAGCCCCTCGATCGCCACATCGCCGTGCTCATCCAGCAGCGAATCGAGGATGCGGATCAGCGCCATCAGCGCATCCGGGGCCGCGCCACCGTACGCCCCGGAGTGCGCCATGCCCTTCAGCGAGCGCACCGTCACGTCGCAGGAGGCGATGCCGCGCAGCGCCGCCGTCAGCTCCGGCTCGCCCGCCTTCATGTTGCCGCCGTCGTTGATCACGAAGGCGTCCACCTTGGCCAGATTCGGGTTGGCGGCGATCAGGTTCTCCAGATTGCCGCCAAACTCCTCCTCGCCCTCGATCAGCACGCGCACGCCCACCGGCGGCCGGCCGCCAAACAGGCGCAGCGCCCCGGCGATGATCATCACGCCCGACTTGTCATCGGAGGCGCCGCGCCCGTACAGACGACCATCGCGGATGAACGGCTCGAACGGCTCAAAATCCCAGCCCTGCTCCGGCGGCGCCGGCTGGATGTCGTAGTGGGCGTAGAGCAGCACCGTCGGGGCGCCGGGAGGGGCCGGGATATCGGCGTAGACCGCCGGGTAGCCACCGGGAACCTCCAGCAGCCGCGCTTTCACGCCGTAGCGGTCCAGCAGCGCCACGATGGCGTCCGCCGTCTCCAGCACCGGCTCCGCCGGAAATCCCGGGAACCCGCAGGAGGGAATGCGCACCAGCGCCGCCAGATCCTCCGTAATGTCCGCCATCAGGCCTTCGGTCGTCGTCTGAATCGCTTCGAGTGGCACGGGGACTCCTTCCGATTTCCAACTACCAGCACCGCACACCGTGTATAGCAGGATGCTGCCCAACGCGGTTTGGCGCAACTCGGTGGCGAACGGTCTGACAGCCGCCACGTCGCCCGCCTCCTGCATCCACCCCCGCCAGCGACACACCACCCCGACTTAGCGTTTCACAACACGAGTTAGCGTTTTCACGGAAATCGCGCCGCTTTAGCCGGAAAGCTGGCGGATTTCGCCGATGCTGCCCCAGCGCTCCGGCCCCAGAATCAAGCGCAGGAAACGGTTGGCCGCGATGTGCGGGTAATACACGCGGCGAAGGTGACATGATGGACTTGCGGAGTTCGGGATTCGCCGCAGCGCCGTGGCGCCGTGTCTTCGGGCAAGCGCCGGCGCCAGCGCTTGGGTACGCCAACGCGGCGGGCCTTGGCGCCGCGAACCAGCGGGGCAACACGCGGGCAAACGCCCGCTGCCTCCCGTTGCGGTCCCGGTGCATATCCGTGCAGCAGTGCTGTCTCGACAGCGCGGGAGGCGGTTGCGAACCCCGGGGAGCAGATCACGGCGCCCTCTGCTGTGCCTTCGGCTCGTGCAGCGTCGACGCCGATTGCTGCGGCGGTTCCAGCGCCCGCTGCGTCAGCGGCATGTGCGAGATGCCCGGCTGACTCCCGTAACACCGGGGATTACCCTGCCAGAAAGCACCCCGCCAGATCCGCGAACCGCGCCACCTGCAGCAGTTCCCCGCTACCCAGCCCCCGGTCGATCTCCTGATGCTCCAGCCGCCACGTTGCGTGGTGCGGGATGAACACCGCATTCAGCCCGGCCGCCAGCGCGGGGTTGATGTCCGACTTCGGGGAGTTGCCAATCATCCATGTCCGGCCCGGGTCCAGCCCCAGCGACTCCGCGAGGAAGCGGTAGGCGGCGGAGTCCTTCTCTGGCACGATCTCCGCGTGGCGGAAGTAGCTGCCGATGCCGGAGCGGTCGATCTTGAGCTGCTGCTCTTCCTGCTGCCCCTTCGTCATCAGCGTCAGGTCGTGGACCTCCGCCAACCGCGCCAGCGTGTCCTCCACCCCGGCGATCAGCTCGATGGGCTGCGACAGGATGCGCTCCCCGAACTGCATCACCACCCGCAAGTCATCGTCGTTGAGGTCCCGCTCTGCCAGCCGCTCGTAGGTTGCGCGCAGATTGCGGCTGAACGCCGCCGAGCCATAGCCGTGCACCCGAAAGTTGGCGATCTCGATCTCATCCAGCACTGCCCGCACCTGATCGCGATTCAGCGTGGAGTGCGCGAGGTAATCGAGAAAGTCTTCAATTGCCCGCTCGAAGTGGATGTTGTTCTCCCAGAGCGTATCGTCCGCGTCGAAGATCAGGTGCTGCCGGCTGGTGAACCGGCTGGCGATGGCGTCGTTCATGGCTTCGTCGCTTCTCTCCAGATGCTCAAGCAGCCGGCGGCCATCAGCGGCGTGCACAACTCGTGTCGTCTCGACCGCAGTGGAGAGACC
>JASGGF010000097.1:0-14067 GCA_047605145.1 Thermomicrobiales bacterium
TGCAGGCCGAGGCCGTGCCCGATGCGGCCGGAATCGCGCGGGGCGAACCCGGCCCCGGTGAGGACGGCGTTGACCGCCTCCACCACACCCGCCACCGGCAGGCCCGGCCCGATGGCGGCGATGCCCGCCTGCGTGGCCGCGTGGACGATAGCTTGCAAGCGCTCCTGCTCCGGCGTGGGGCCGCCGAGCACGGCAGAGCGGTCGTAGTCGGCGCGGTAACCATCGACGACGGCGGAGACATCCAGCCAGACCATGTCGCCCGGCTCCAGCCGGCGCGGGCGGGGCACGCCGAAGGTGCGGTGGTACTGCCCGGCGCCGGAGGTGATCATGATCCAGTCGATGCGGTCGGCGCCGCCCTCCAGTAGCAGCACACCGAGGCGGCGCGTCATGTCGCGCTCGGTCATGGCCGGCGTCAGCTCTGTGAAGAACTGCGCCATCGCGACGTCGGTGATGTGCGCCGCCTCGCGCAGCGCGGCGACTTCCACCGGGGACTTGCGCATCCGCAGGCTCCAGATGGCCGGGGCGGCATCAACGAAGGTGGCTTGCGGCAGGCCGTCCTGCAGGCGCGCGTAATCCAGCGGGCTGATGCCCAGCCGCTGCTCGTAGCCGAGCTCGGCGCCGATGCGCGCGGCGGCGAGACCACGGTCGCGGAAGGCGGCGGCCATCTCCGCCACCGGGGCGGCGCCAATGGTTTCGTAGGTGCGGATGTCCGCGATCCACGTTTGCTCGCGGGCCTGCCCCTCCAGCGAAGCGGGCACGATGAGCAGCGGCGGCGATTCGCGCGGCAGGATGGCGATGAGGTTGCGGCTATAGCTGGCCCACGGGTGCGCGGCGATGTAGCCAGTGAAGTAGTTGAAGCTGGCCTCGTCTGTGACCAGCAGCGCATCGGCCCCGATGTCCGCGAGGGCGGGCTGCAGGCGGGCGTAGCGCTCGCGGTACTCGGCGGCGGGGAAGGGCATGGGGGCTCCTTTGGGCTCAGGCTGCGTTCTGGCGCCGTGTGTCGCCTCGCGCGTTACGGTGATCGCGTTCGCCATAGTGCAGGGGTCTGCCCAACCCTGCAAGCACGTCTGGCGAAGGACGACGGGATCTCTCCTGCGCCGGGATGATGCCGGGATGGAATTTGGGGTCGGTGGAGGTCTGACCGGACGGGCGCCGGCGCGTGCCTGCAGCGGCTACGTGATGGCATTCCAGTTTTGCGCTGGCGCCAGACCAGCAAAGTGACGTGTGTTGGTCGTGGCGATGACGACTTCGACGTCTGGATTGGCCCGCGTGATCATATCTGCGTGTGCGGCAACGATCATGTCGATGTCGATGCGCTTGTCGGCTGTCGCCGGGTGATTCGTCTGCCGGGCCAGCGCCCAGAATTCAGCGGCCCGGTTCAGGACATCGCGCGTGACCGGAAGGTATGCCGCGCTGTTCGCCAGCAGCACAAGGCGTGTCATGGAGTATTGGGACTGCATGCGAACGAGTTCACGCTTCAGTTCGTACTCGATGATTCCTGGCAGCGCAATATGGTGACCCGAGGCTGCAATTGCACTCAGCCAGCTTTTGCATGCGATGACCGGGGGACTGGCGACCTTTGGGTGCACCAGCAGTCCGAGAGGCCCCGAGTCAAGCAGGATGATCACCCTACGGGAACAGCTTCATGTCGTCGGATCGACCTTCGTCCATCGCCGCCATCAGCGCTTCAAGGTTGCGCTGTTGTTGCTCCGGGGTTTCCGTGGCGTCCTCGGCCAAGAGTTGCAACACCCTGAGCAATTCACGCGGATCATACGGAGCGCCCGTCGCCGTTGTCAGGGAGTTCAGGGCAAGATCGTCATCCTGTGGCAGCGTCACCGGCTGGAGCGGTGGCGCTTGCTGTTCGTCCCGGAATGGTCGTCGCATCGCGCTCATGCGGCCTACCCCTTGCTCGCTGCCGAAGCACAGATGGTACGTCACGCGTTGGGATCAGCACCAATCGTTGCTCGATGACGCCTCCTACTCCGCCTCCGGGAGCACGTAGGCGTCGGCGGTGGCCCAGCTGGCGGGGAGGTGCGCGCCCACCGCGATGCCGAGGCGCTCGAGGTCGCTTTCGGAGAGTTGCAGGCGCAGTTCGTGGCCGGTGGGGAGGGTCAGGAAGAGCGTGGCGGCGGCGCCGACATACTCGATGCCGGAGACGCGGCCCGCCACGCGGTTGTCGCCGGAGTCGCCGGGGAGGAGGCGGTCGGCGCCGACGACGAAGGTGGCGGCCTCACCCACCTGCAGCGGGCGCTCGCGGCGCTGGGGCACGCGGAAGTCGCCTTCGGGGGTGGCGATCAGGGCAGATTGTTCGCGGGTTTCGCGCACCTGCCCGGCGAAGAGGTTGTTCGCGCCGACGAACTCGGCGACGAAGCGAGTCTGCGGGCGACGGAAGACCTCGCGCGGCGCCCCCACCTGCTGCAGCTCGCCGGCGTTCATGATGGCGATGCGGTCCGCCATCGCCAGCGCCTCGCTCTGGTTGTGCGTGACGTAGACGAAGGTGATGCCCAACTCCTGATGCAGGCGGCGCAGCTCCGCCTGCATGGCGCGGCCGATGCGGGCGTCCAGCGCGCCCAGCGGCTCATCCAGCAGCAGCACGCGCGGGTTCAGCACCAGCGCGCGGGCGATGCCGACACGCTGCTTCTGACCGCCAGAGAGCTGCGCCGGCAGGCGGTTCGCGTACTCCTCCAGCCCGACGGTGCGCAGGGCGTCGGCGACACGCTGCTGGCGCTCCCCCTTGGGGACCTTGTGCATGCGCAGCCCGAACTCCACGTTGCGGGCCACGGTGAGGTGCGGGAAGAGCGCGAAGCCCTGCCAGACCAGCGGCGTATCGCGCTGCCACGGCTTATCGTGGGTGACCGGCCTTCCATAGAAGAGGATGTCGCCAGAGGTGGGCGTCTCCAGTCCGGCGATCATGCGTAGGGTGCTGGTCTTGCCGCAGCCGGATGGGCCGATGAGCGCGAGGAACTCGCCGTCGCGGATTTCGATAGAAACGCCGCGCACCGCCTCCACGCTGCCGTACTGCTTGCGGACATCGACCAGCGAGATGGCGGGGGCATCAGGGTTGCTCACGCCACGCGCTCCCCGGCGTGGCTGCCCCGGAAGAGCAGCACTTCGGCCAGCACCACCAGCGTGATGGAGACGGCGAAGGCCAGCGCGCCGATGGCGTTGACCGCCGTGCTGATTTCCGCCTGAAACGAGGTCCAGATGTACACCGGCAATGTAATCTCCAGCCCGGACACGAACCACGCCACGATGAATTCGTCCCACGAGACCGTCATCGCCAGCAGGAAGGCGGCGATCAGCGAAGGGAGCGCCTGCGGCAGCACTACGCTGCGGATGGCGTCCCACTCGGTGGCGCCGAGGTTCCACGCGGCTTGCTCCAGCGCCGGGTCCAGTTCCGCGAGGCGCAGGCGGACGATGCCGAAGGCGAAGGGCGCGGCGATGACGACGTGGCTGACGATCACCTTTACGAGCGAATTGCTGATGGGCAACTGCCGCAGGAAGATCAGCAGCGCGAGGCCGAGGATGAGCAGCGGGATGCAGGGCGGCGCAAGGACGATGCCGAGGTACAGCCCCTTGCCGCGCACATCCCAGCGCGTCACGAAGTACGCCGCCGTGGCGCCCAGCAGCGTGGCGATGACGGCGACGCTGAGCGCCACGATGACGCTGCGGCGGGTGGCGGCGAGGAACGCCTGATCCTGCAGCACCGCCGCGAACCACGCCAGCGAGAACCCCTGCCACGGCAGGCTGGGAAAGCGGTTCTGGTTAAAGGCGAAGATGACCAGCGTGATGATCGGCATGAAGATGAACCCGAACGCCAGCAGGACGTAGACGCGGGAGAGCCAGCCGAGGGCGCGGTCACTCAGGGTCATGCTTGCCTCCGGGGCGGGAAGGCGAGGCGGAACGTGCCAAAGAGGACGACGATCAAGGTGACCACCATCACGATGGCGATGGCCGCCGCTTTCGGGAAGTCGCCGCCGGCGTTGGTGGCGCCGACGATGAGGATGCTGAGCGTGTTGCGGGTGCTGCCGCCGAGGAACGAGGGTGAGACGTAGTCGCCAAAGGCGATCATGAAGGCGAAGGAGAAGGCGGAGACGATCCCGACCCGCGCGCCGGGGATCACCACCTCCCAGATCGTGCGCCAGCGCCCGGCCCCGAGGTTGTGCGCGGCTTCGATGAGGGTGGGGTCCACGTTCATCAGGCTGAGCAGCAGGATGAGCGTGACCAGCGGGAAGACGGCGGTGAGCAGCCCGATCTCCATGGCGAAGAGCGTGCCCTGCATGTCGAAGCCGGGTAGGCCAATGGCGCGCAGGGCGTAGTTGATGGGGCCGTCATCCGCCAGCAGGAAGGTCCACGCGTAGATGCGCACGAGGTAGCTGGTGAAGAAGGGCACGATGAGGAGCAGAAAGGCGATGCGCCGCGCCCGCGCCGCCAGCGTGAAAGCGAGGCCGTAGGCGAAGGGGAAGGCGAGCAGGGTGGCGAGCAGCGCCGCCAGCCCGGCGTAGCCGATGGTGCGCAGGTAGATGAGCCGGAAGAGCCCGCCCTCCAGCAGCTCCTGCCAGTTCTCCAGCGAGTATTCCGGGACGATGCGGAAGTTCTTGATGGTCCAGAAGGACATCAGGACCAGCACCACCCCGGCCCCGAGGAAGAAGACCGCCTGCCAGAGCAGCAGCGGCGCCCCGGTCAGCAGCGCGGCGAGGCTGAAGGACCGGGGTGGGGCGGTGGGTTTCGGTTGTGGTGTGGAGCGTGCGGTCAAAGGCCCTCACCCCATGATGGGAGTATGTGCGTGGTGGCGAAGAGCCCTCACCCCAACCCCTCTCCCGATGCGCGGGAGAGGGGCTCACGAGTGGCGGTGCGTGCGGCTTCCGCGAGCGTTCGCGGCGAGTGGCGCCGAGATCCTTCGACAAGCTCAGGATGCACGCGGAGATTGGTGACGGCAACGATCCGCCGTTGCCTTGGCGCCGGAGAACGGTGGGCGGCCGCGTTGCCACGCGGCCATTCCTCGTTCTCCTTCACCCCCTAAGCGAAGCGACTCCCCCTGAGCGCGGAGCGCGGCTCCCCCTGAGGCCCACAGGCCGTCTCCCCCTGAGCGAAGCGACTCCCCCTCCGTTACGCTTCCTTGAACGCGGTCCACGCGTCCTGCCAGTCCTCGATGCTTTGATCGACCGGCAGCACGCGGATGGCAATCTTGCCGTCGCGCCACGGGGTGATGGCGTTCGGGTTGTCGAAGGTGTCCATCTTCAGGCGCTTCGCCCACTCCGGCGCGTCCTTCTGCAGGATTTCCCACGCGCCCTTGTTCGGGGCGATGGCGGAGTAGGACGGCTTGATGGAGACAGCGGCCTGCGCCGGGGCGGAAAGCATGTAATCCACGAATTGCTTGGCGGCGTCCTGCTTCTGGGTGCCCTTAACGATGGAGATCGCCTCGCCCCACAGGTAGCCGCCTTCCGCCGGGATGGCGGAGGCCACCGGGTGCCCCTGATCCTGCAAAATCTGCGCGGACCAGTCGCCGCCGCCCGGCTGAATCCAGATGGTGCCGTTGGCAAAGGCGGAAATGACCCCGGCGATATCCCAGAAGCCGCCGAACTGCGGGCGGAGGCCCTTCATGTACTCCTGCAACGCGGTGAATTCGTCAGCGGTCAGCAGGTAGGGGTTCTTGCCATCGACCGGGCTATTGCCATTGGCGATGCTGAGCGCGCCCATGGTGTTGCCCCACCAGTCCTGCGAGCCCACCTTGCCGGCCACCTTGGGGTCGGCGAGGATGCTATAGGAGGCGACCTCTTCTTCGGTCAGCTGGTCGGTGCGGTAGCACAGGCCGTTGAACCCGAAGGAGTACATGACGGTGTAGACCTTGCCGTCCACGTCGTAGCCGATGTTCTGCTGGAATTCGGGCAGGTATTCCTTCCAGCCGGCGTACTCGTTCGGGTCCATCTCCTGCAGGATGTCCGCCGCCACGTACTGCGGCATGAACTCCATGGAGGTGGTGAAGACGTCGTAGACGCCGGGGTTCTGGGCGATTTCGACCATGCCGAGATCGCCGGAGCCGTACTCCTTGGCGACGATCTTGATGCCAGTGGCTTCCTCGAACGGCCCGACGATGGAGGGATCGGCGTGGCCCGGCCACGTCAGCCAGTTCAGCGTGACATCCTGCGCGCTGGCGCTGCGGGCGAGGGGCGAGCCCAGCGCCGCCGTGGCGGCCAGCCCGGCCGAGCCCTGAAGCATCCGCCGGCGCGACAGGCGCCCGGCCGCTGACGGCGTGAAACGGGGGTTGGTCACGAATTCCTCCCTGAACGTCGCGGGCCATCGGCGCGTTGCCGAACCGCAAAAAGCGTATGGGTCACTACGAACGCTGTCAACGTGCACCGCGCCCATGCACACGACGAGGAGTGCAGCGGGCATTGCGATATCATCGCGGCCAGAGTAGCAACACGCCGGGCCGCTTGGCCCCCGAACGAAAGGGACAGGGACGCGATGAGCCGTGATCTGCGCCGGATGGACCACCTGACGTGGCCGGAGTATCAGGCGAAGCTGAATCAGGCGGTGTTCATTCTGCCGATTGGCGCGACGGAGCAGCACGGCTACCACATGCCGCTGGGGGTGGATGTCTTCCTGCCGATGGGGCTGTCACTGGCGGTGGCGGACGCCTTCCCGGCGGTGGTGATGCCGCCGTTGGCGTACGGCTACAAGTCGATGCCGAAGAGCGGCGGCGGTGGGCTGTTTCCCGGCACCACCAGCCTCGATGGCGCGACGCTGACGGCGCAAGTGCGCGATATCGTGCGCGAGGTGGGGCGGCAGGGGCAGCGCTCCATCGTGCTGGTGAACGGGCACATGGAGAACTCGCTGTTCGCCACCGAGGGGGTCGATCTGGCGCTGCGCGATCTGCGCGACCCGGAGATCAAGGTGGTGGCAATCAACTGGTGGGAGCACGTGACCGATGAGGCGCTGGCGCGCTTCTTCCCGGATGGCTTCCCCGGCTGGGAGGCGGAGCACGCCGGCCTGACCGAAACCTCGCTGATGCTGCACTTCATGCCGGAGCTGGTGGAGCCCGACCGCCTCGACCTGACCGAGGAGAAGAAGGCGATCCCGCAGTACGCCATCGCGCCGGAGCCGCCGGGCCTCGTGCCCGCCAGCGGCGTGCTGCACGCCGCCACCGGGGCCAGCGCCGCCACCGGCGCCGCGATGACCGCGTATCTGGTGGACGAGATGGTGGCGATTCTGCGCACGGAGTTCCCGGCGCTGGCGTAGCGCGCGGGCGAGACGCCACCGCCCTACCTCGCTGGCGTCTCGCGTTCCGCCGCCTCGGCCACGTGCGTGATGTCCGGCGCCTCGGCCAGCGCCTTGATGCGCGCGAGGCGGGTATCCCACTCGGCGGCGACGGCGTCCAGCCAGCGGGCGGCGCCCGTGATCGGCGCGAGCTGGGCGCGGTACAGCATCTCGCGCCCGGCCTTGCGCCCGCTCACCAGCCCGGCGCCATCCAGCACGGCGAGGTGCTTGACGACGGCCTGCCGGGAAACGGGCATCTCCGCCGCAATCATGGTGGCGGTGGCCTCACCGTGGCGCGCCACGGCGTCCAGCACGCGCCGCCGGGTGGGATCGGCGAGGGCGGCCAGCACTGGCTCGATGGCGTCGCCACGGTGGGTCATACTGAGCTCAGGCCGCGAGCTGCTCGGCGTACGACTGCAGCTCGCCGAGCTCATCGCGCCAGCCGCCCGTGTGCTCAGCCATCTCCTGCTCCCGCTCGGCCTCAGTCAGTGGCAAGGTATCGAAGTCGGATTCCACCACGCGCAGCTTCGTGCCGGCGTCTGAGGGCTCCAGCGTGAACTCAACCAACGTCGATTTGCCGGGTACGGCCTCCCAGCCCGGCTTGTTTGCCCAACGGTACGCGAAGTGGCTGGTGGGATCGAAGCGAACGACGCTGATGGCGAAGGCGCCGTAGCCCTCGAACTCCAGCAGGCCCGCGCCGCCCACGCGCGGCTCCAGCTCCGCCCGGCTGCCGAACCACTGGCCGATGTGCTGTGGTTGGGTCAGCACGTCCCAGACGCGTTGGACAGGAGCGTTGACGATGATTTCGCGTTCGACGGTTTGGGTGGCGATCATGGTCGGGTTCCTCCACTGGGGATGATGGCACGCCCCGCGACGTGCAACCGGATGGTAGCAGGATCAGCGCCATTACGCAACCACTAGGTTGCGTAATGGCGCTGGCTGGCGCAGGGCCGCACCAGAGCCAGCCTCCACGGTAGAATGCCGCCCGCACACCAACGAAATCCTGTGCTCCTGCGTTGTCGCCCGCGTTCGCTCCGGGAGTTCGCCCATGGATGGTCACGTGTTCGATGCGCTGGTCAGCGCGTTTGGCGGGTCGCGGCGCCGCGTGTTTGGCGTGGCGCTGGCGGCGGCGGGCGCGGCGGCAGTCCACGCGGATACCGCTGGCAAGAAGAAGCACAGGAAGAAGAAGAAACGGTGCAAGGCGCCCTCCACGAAATGTGGCAGGAAGCTGTGCTGCCAGCCGGGTGAGGTCTGCGCCGGGGGTCAATGCCAGACGGCGTTCACGGCGGTGCAGTGCAGCCTGTTCAGCAACGCGTCGGTCGCCGGGGCGCAGCGCGTGGGGGTGGCGTTCGTGGCGAGTGGAACAGGGGGCATCGGCAGCGCCACGTTCCAGCTTTCGAACATCATGGCGAACACCCCATTCGGCGTGGAAATCCGGATGACGCAGAACGGCATCCCCACCACCACCGTGCTGGCGGCCACCACCGTCACCGGCCTGCCGGTGACCCCGCCGCTCACCTACATTACGGCAACCGCCACGTTCGCGCAGCAGGCCGCCGTCTCGGCGGGAGCCACGTACGCCCTGCTGATCACGGATCTGGACGATAAGGGCTTCGAGATCTCGAAGGGTGTGGTGGAGATGTGCCCGGGCACGCTGCTGATCGATCTGGACGCCAACAACCAGTTCCTCAGTTACCCTGACAGCACCTTGGTGTTTTCGGTCAGTCCCTGAGGTACGCCGGGGCGGAGGTGATCAGCGCGCCGCCGCCGGGGCGCCGCTCAGCGCGGGCTCATCCGGCTCGGCGACGGTGCGGCGGCGCGGCGTGGCGCGCCAGACGCTATCGGCAAGAGCGGCGAAGAGCAGCGCCATGAAGGCGGCGTGGCCAAGCGTGCTGGCGAGGGAGAGGCGGGAGAAGATAAGGCCTGCGCCGATCAGCGCCTGCGCCACGATCAGGCCGGACGCCCAGTTCGCCGCGCGGGCGAGATCGGGCCGCTGCTCGCGGAAGCCGCGCGACCGCCGCTCCATGATGAACACCAGCACCATGGCGATCAGCGCCACCAGCCGATGGCTCCACGCCACGGCGACGCCGGGGCTGCTGAGATCCGGGATGACGGAGCCGTTGCAGAGCGGCCACGTATAGCAGGCCAGCTCCGCGCCGGAGTGGCGCATGTACGCGCCAACGTAGGCCACGACAATCGACCAGAGCAACGTGGCCCACGCGAGGCGCGCGTAGCTGGGTGGCACGGCGCGGATGGCGGCGGCGCTGGTGGGCATTTCGTCCCACAGCACGCGCATGACGAGGAAGACGGAGGCGAAACAGACGAGCGAGATGCCGAAGTGGGTGGCCATGACGGCGGGGGTCTGCGGGTACTTCACGGCCCATGCGCCCATGCCTGATTGCAGGATGAGCGTGAAGATCATCACCGGCAGCAGGGCCTTCAGTTCCGGATAGCGTTTCCGCAGCGGGAAGGCGGTGATGGCGAGGCCGAGGATCAGCAATCCCTCGACGCCGGTAACGAGGCGGTGGGAATACTCCACCATCGTCTCGAAGGCGTACTCCGGGATGAACTGCCCGTGGCAGAGCGGCCACGAGTTGCCGCACCCCTCGCCGGAGCCGGTGTTCGTGACGGTGGCCCCCATGAGCAGGACCAGAAACATGCCGATGGTCGCCGCAACGGCGAACCCTTTTGCTGCGCGCTCCATGCGGGAGAGTGTAGCGCGGGGCGGCGGCGGCCTGCCCTACCCTAACGGGTCAGAGCGCCAGCTCCCATGTTTGCTCCACCAATTCCTGACCGAAGGCCTGCTGCGCCTCCTCCTCCACGACGCGAAACCCGGCGCGCTCGTAGATGCGCAGGGCGGCGGTGAGGTGGCTGTAGGTCCAGAGGGTGATGGTGTGGTAGCCCGCCTGCCGGGCGAAGTGGATGCAGGTCTCGACCAGATGCCGGCCCACCCCCAGCCCCCGCGCGGCGGGCTCCACCAGCAACAACCGTAACTTCGCGACGCCAGGGCGCTCCGGGTGGCGCACGAGCGCGACGGAGCCGAGCTTGACGCCGTCGCGCTCGGCGATCCAGCAGTGCTCGCAAGACGGGTCGTAGCGCTCAATGAAATCGGCGGCAATGCGCGCCACCACCGCCTCGAAGGCGCTGTCCCAGCCGTACTCCTGCGCATACAGCGCGCCGTGCCGGGAGACGATCCAGCCCATGTCGCCGGGGCGATGCGTGCGGATGATCACGGGAGCCGTCGAGGCGATCGCCGGGTCCAGCGCCGTCTCGATGTCGCGCATGGCGGCGACGAGGCGCTGCTGACTCTCCGGAGCTGCGGGCTCCAGCATGCGGGCGATGTCCTCGCGGGAGCGGCGCTCCAGCGCGGCGACGGCCTCTTCGCCAGCACCGGTGAGCGCGATGAGGAGCTGGCGGCCATCATGCGGGGAGGGCTGTTTCTCGATCAGGCCCTGCTGCTGAAAGCGGCGCAGGATGCGGCTGAGGTAGCCGGCATCGAGGCCAAGTTCCGCTGCCAGCAGGTTGGCCGTTGTCGATTCGCGGTGCGCCAGTTCGTAGAGCACGCGCACTTCGCTCAGGGAGTGCGGGCTGTCGAGGTAGCCCTCGCGCAGCAGGCCGAGGCGGCGGGTGTAGAGGCGGTTGAAGCGGCGGACGGCGTCGATGTGGGCATCGAGGTCGGCGGAGGGCATGACGAGGCTCCATCAGGCGTCGGCAGCGGCAGCATTGTGGGCATGATGGGGGATATCGTTGCCAAAGTCAATAATATCGTTGCCTTGTGCACGTATTTAGGTGATGAGAGGCCGCACGTCGCGACATTTTCGGGTTGCGGCCCGCTCGCCGTACCCCACCAAGCACGGTTGCCGTCCGCCGCGAACCCCGCCCCTACAAGGTCATTCCGAACCCACAGGCGCGGAATTGCGCACCGCCAAGTTTCGCGACAACGGCGCCAGCTCTCCGATGACCACCACGGCGCCGCTCACCACGATGCCCAGCTCTCCGCCTGCCACCGCGACCTCCCCAACCACCCTGTCATTCCGAGTCCGCAGACGAGGAATCGTGCACCCCTAATCTCCGGGGTAGCGGCGCCAGCTCTCCGATGACCACCACGAACCCTCGCGCACGCCTGCTTCCTCCAGCCCGGCGGTGGCGGGTGCAACGACGGCGCCGTTGTCACGAAACTTGGCGGTGCGCGGTTCCTCCTTCGTCGGAACGACATCGTGGGGGCGAGGCGTCGTGGTCGTCATAGGAGAGCTGGGCGTCGTGGGGGCGAGGCGCCGTGAAGGTTATCGGAGAGCTGGCGCCGTGACCTTGGGCTTGGCGGTGCGCGGTCCCTCGCCTGCGGACTCGGGACGACCTCAAACGTTGGTGGTGGACGCGAGAGCGAGTGTGGCGAAGCACCGGCGCCGTTGCCGCGAGACTTGGCGGCGCCTGGTCCCTCGGCTTCACTCGGGACGACATCGTGGCGGGTGGCGGCACGATGGTAGGCGGAGAACTGGCGCCGGGGGAGCGATAGCGCGCGGCAGGGGCGCAGCTGGCGCCTACCCCGCCGCCGTCGCCGCCCCCACGGTCACCCGCTGGCGGCCGCTGTAAATGTTGCAGCGGTCGTCGCGGAGGAAGCCGGCGAGGGTGATGCCGAACTGGCGGGCGAGATCGACGGCGAGGCTGCTGGGAGCGGAGATGGCGCAGACGATGGGGATGCCGGCGGCGAGGGACTTCTGCAGGATCTCGTAGCTGGTGCGGCCACTGACCAACAGGATGCGCTCGCCGAGGGGGAGATAGCCATTCAGCAACGCCCAGCCGATCAGCTTGTCCAGCGCGTTGTGGCGGCCGACGTCTTCGCGTAGGGCGATGAGTTGGCCGGTGGTATCGAAGAGGGCGGCGGCGTGGAGGCCGCCGGTCTGCTGGAAGACGCGCTGCGCCCTGGCCAGCGTGCCGGGCAGGGTGTAAAGGACCTCGGCCGGGACACTGAGCGCGCTGACGACGGGCGGCAGGCCGCGTAGCTGCAAGGCTTCGAGGCTGGCCTTGCCGCAGACGCCGCAGGCGCTGGTCATGGTGAAGTGGCGCTCCAGCGGCGCAAGGTCGGGCGTGACGCCGCGCCGCAGCGCGACGTTGACGATGTTGTATTGCTGCGCCGCGTCCACGTCGGGATCGACGCAGTAGGTGATGCGCGCGATGTCTTCCGCATGCGCGATGACGCCTTCGCCGTGCAGGAAACCGGCGGCCAGCTCAAAATCGTGGCCGGGGGTGCGCATGGTGACGGCGGCGGTCTGCCGCACGCCCCCGGCGATAACGCGAATCTCCAGTGGCTCCTCGGTGGCGAGGTGATCCGGGCGGGAGCGGGCAGCGTCGCCGTGCAGCTCCCAGACGCGGACGGCGGTTTTGGCGCCGGGGCGGTCGGTCATGGGTGGAGCCAGCGCGTGGGGTTTAGGCTGATCTCGCGGTGACGGCCCTCACCCCCAGCCTCACTCCCGATGCGCGGGAGAGGGAAGCCGATTCGCGACACCGGAGTGGCCATCTGGAGCACCCATGCCAAGTCTGGCGCGACATCTCGGGACAAGAGCCCCTCTCCCGCGCATCGGGAAAGGGGTTGGGGTGAGGGCTTCTCGGCATCACCCAGCCTCCCATTCCCGAATACTCTCCCCCGCCAGCCGAGTATCGGGAGCGGGGCTGGGGGTAAGGGCCGTTCGGCGCCATTCCACTCGCTCACACGCCGCCCCCACGCCCGCGCGGCGGGCCCCAGCCGGGGTTGCGCGCCGTTTGCTGCATGGCGGCGAGATTGTCCTCGCGGTTCACCGCCGAATCATGGCCAGCGCGCACCACGGCAAGGCGCAGCATGGCGCCCCCGGCGAGGGCCGCGCCCGCCGCCAGCGCGCCGAGGAGCGCCTGCCGTTTGTGCGACCTCGAACGCAACCCGGCGGTTTCCAGCGCCAGCGCCAACGCGGTTCCAGCCAGCGCGCCATGCAGCAGGGCGCCGTGCGGGCCGCTCCGGAGTGGCCCGGCGACCTCGCCGGTCGTATCGAGGTAGCCGCCGGTGAGCGCCAGTTCGGTAGCGCCGGCGGCGAGGCCGATGGCGGCGAGGGCGGCGTGCTCCGCCGGGGTGTCGCGCCCGGTCAGGGTGGAAGCCAGCGAGACGGCGGCGGCGCCGGAGGCGATGGCGCTGGCCATGAACAGCCCGCCCAGTAGCGGGCTGCGCGACCAGACCGGCACGCTGGTCGTGCCCAGCAGCACGCCGGTGTAGCCGCCCAGCGCCAGCGCGGCCGGCAACCCGGCGACTGCCAGCGGGCGCGCCGGGAGTAGCCGGGCGATGGCCGCCGGCAGCACGCCCCAGTCCGCCAACGCGCGGGCCGTCTGCAACGTCGCGAACCCGCTGTGCGCCAGCAGCGTCCAGACCCCGAAGTTCATGGGGGAGGAGGGCTTGAAGATGCGCAGCATGTGGTGGAAGCGTTCGGGGCGGCCAAGGTCCTTGATCAGTAGCGGGGGGCAGGGCAGCATGGCGGCGAAGGCGACGACGTAGGCCGTCTGCGCCAGCGGCCGCCAGCGTTCGCCGGAGAGGTCGGCCAGCGCGCCGATCACGAAGGCGCCGCTGGAGATGCCGCCGCAGAAGAAGTAGACCGCCACGTCATCGTGCCAGAGGGGCGGGTTCAGGATGGGGACGCCCGCGTAGGCGTCGGCGGGGTTGGCGTAGGCGGCGCCGAAGCGCCCCATCACGCCGCCCGGTCCCACGGCGGGAGGCGGTGTGGCCTGCCGCTGCTCTGGGGCGCCCATTAGTGAGCCGCCCGCGCGTTGCGGTTCCGTAGCGCCGGAGAG